>CAZENI010000869.1:0-2351 GCA_964513055.1 uncultured Opitutus sp. | reverse complement strand
GGCGGCCGTTGAGCCACTCGAGCACGGTCACGTTGCGATTGGGCAGCGGGGTGTTGTTCGTGATGAGCGGGTCGGGGGCGCCGGTGAGGAGCTCGTTGTAGCCCGGGTAGGAGACGCTCTCGGCGTTCAGCACGCGCGCGGGGCTGCCGACGTCGCGATTGCCGAACGCCTGGCCTTTCGGCACGAGCGTGCCCCAGAAGAACGGCATTAGCTTCATCCGCCGCTCCTCGGGTGTCGCCGCGAGAAAGTCCGCGCGCAGGGCCGCCATCGAGCCGCTCGGCACGCCGCCGCCGGCGACTTTGTCGGTGGTCATCAGCGCTTCCTCCGCGCCGCGAAACACCTCCTGCCAGCGCAGGCCGTCGATGGTGACGAGGAGGACGTTGCGGGTTTTGAGGTCGGCGGCAGAGGCGTGGGGCGCGAGAAAAGCCCCAAGCACCAACACCCAAGCTCCAGAGAAGCACCAAGCGGCAAACTTCAAAGCGGGGCGTGCAGCAGGGGACATTGAATGTTTGGAGTTTCTCTGGAGCTTGGAGGTTGGAGCTTGGTGCTTCTCACACCGGCAGCATCCGGGCGCGGACGGACTGGATGAGGTCTCCGTAGCCGCCGAGGAACTGGCTGAGCGTGTGCTGCGTGGCGCCGTAGCCGAGGAATTCGTCGTCGCGCAGGCCGTTCTCGTCGTGCGCGCGGACGAAGTCGGGGAACTTGGCGCGGAGTTCGGCGACGATCGCGTCGTCGACCGGCGTGTCGAGGGTGAGCGCGGGGACGGTGGCCGAGGTGTTGAACTTCGTCCACCACGTGTAGGGCACGGTCTGCAGCACCTCGCGGCCGATGATCTGCGACCAGTGACCCTCGTGCCGGTAGGCCGCCGCGAGCAGCGTGCCGACGTGACCGTGCCGCTGGAAGAGCTGGTGCGCGTGCTTGAAGACCGCGATGCCGGCCCAGTCGAGCAGGCCGGGACTCGTCGCGATTTTCTCGCGCTCGGCGACGCGCTTCAGGTGATCGTCGACGCGGCCGATCATCAGCGTGATGTAGGGCCGGATTGCATCGGCGTCGCGGCCGGCGGCGCGGGCGCGGCGGAGGCCGCGCTCGAGGGCGCGGGACACGGCGAGGGCCTGCGGGACGGTGAAGCTGACGGTAGCGTTCACGCGGATACCGCGGGCGGTCATCTCCTCGATGGCGTCGATGCCCACGGCGGTGGCGGGCGCCTTGATCGCGATGTTGGGGGCGAGCGCGGCGAGGCGGGTTGCCTGCTCCACCATGAGATCCCGGTTGCGATAATACTTGGGGCTCACCTGCGCCGAGAGAAACCCCTTCGCGCCGCGGGTGGCGTCGTAGACCGGCATGAGCCGCGCGGCGGCGTCGACGGCCAGCGTGTGGATCAGTTTCCACGCGATGTCATCTTCGGTGTCGGCCGGGTTTTCCGCGAGCAGCCGATCGATGAGCGGATGGCAGAGGGCAGGCTGGGCTTTGACGGCCTGGGAGACGATGACGGGGTTCGACGTGCCGCCGACGGCGCCGTGGCGGACGGCCTCGCCCAGCTCGGCGGGGACGCCGGAGTCGTTCCACCAGTCGGCGCCGAGCGCCGACATTTGAGACATGCGGGATGGGGTCATGGGGTTCTGAAAGGGGAGGGCGCCCCTCCGCGCTACTCGAGGAAGGTCGACTGCCTGGGCGCCGCGACGGCGCGGCGAGCAGCCTCCTCCTGCGGGGTGGCGTTCAGATGCCGGGGCGGCTTGGACGCCTTCTTTGCCACCGCGGCCTCGCGGTCGGCGACGATGCGATCGCAGATCTGGTGAAGATGCAGGCGGAGCCACTGCGCGGTGCTTGAGCCCGGACGGTAGTCCGCGGGGCCGTAGCCGTGGATGCGGCCCGACTGGAGCAGGCGGTCGTTCTGCTCGAACTCGGCGGGCTTGTCGGGATTGTAGACGGCGTAAGCGCGACCGCCGCCGCCCTTGACCACGGAAAAGCTCGGGACATCGCTCGGGCCGTCGGCGATGTAGATCATGTTCTGGATCGGGATGCGCCGATCCTCGGAGGCCATCTTGGAATTCACGTCGATGGCGGCATTCTTGTTGGTGCCCTTGTTGATCTCGAAGATCGCGCGCGTCTTGGTGGTGTTGTCGATGACCATGCCGATCTGGGCGATCTGCGACAGCGCGTCGATAGAGAGCTCCTTTTGCTGGAGGAAGCCGGGCTGCAGCGGGTTCTCGATGAACTCGCACGCCCAGACGCCGTCGAGGTGCGGGGCGATCGCGCTGCCGCGCACCATCGGCGCAATGCCGGTGCTCACGACGTAGTGTTCGACCGAGATCTCGTGCTTCACATATTCGGGTTTCTCCTGCGCGAACGCC
>CAZENI010000868.1:0-2360 GCA_964513055.1 uncultured Opitutus sp. | reverse complement strand
CGGGGATTGGTGAAGCTGGCGAGGCTGCCCCAGTCGGCGCCCCCGGTCTGCACGATCGTCCATTCCGCGGAGAGCGGGTCGGAACGCGTGGCGCGGAAATCGACCGGGATCGTGTTCAGCGACTCCGAACGGATCGTGCCGCGGCTCGAGGTCTCGTAGTCGTTCTTCGAGCGGGAGTAGTTGGCGACGCCGTCGACCGTGAGGCCGCCGACCTTGTATTCGAATTTCGGCGTCAGCACGACGGAATTGGTGAGCTTGATCGCGCTGCCGCCGCCGTGGGCGAAGGTGCGCGAGGTGTTGGCCGCGAGGCCATTGGTGCGGATGTCGGTCAGACCGTCGCCGAGGACGTTCTGGCGGCCGGTCGCGGCGGCGACACCGTTGGCGGCCGCGTTGAAGGTGAGGCTTTTCGTGTGCGCGTTGTTCTCGAACGCGTTGAACATCGCGGTGAGCGTGAGCACGAGGCGCGGGGAGGCCTTGAAGTCCATCGTCGCCGTGGCGTTGGCGCGGCTGGAGAGCCGCGGGCCGTCGGTGAAGACGAGGGAGGTGAGCACCATCGGGCGCAGGTCGGGGCTGGCGCCGGTCGTGACGGGCGTCTTGTTGTAGTTGTGGGTGACGTATTGCTGCTCGGAGCGGATGCTGCTGCTGCTCAGGCTGAGGCGGACGCCGAGGCGCTGGTTCAGGAACACGTCGGAGTAATCGAGCTGGTAGTTCGGGCGCCACTGGCGGCGGAGGTTGTCGTCCCAGCCGCGGACCTTGCCCGGCTTGGCGGCATCGGGCGTGTTGAAACCGATGCTGAACTGCCAGTCGATGCGGCGGCCCTTCCGGTCGAAGGCGCGGCGGGTCTTCATGTTGATCGTGCCCCGGGCGAGTTCGCGTCCATGTCGGCGCTGAGCGTGCGGTTGATCTCGATCGATTCGACCGCGGTGATCGACATCTGCTCGAAGCCGACGGAGCGCGACTGGCTGCCGGCGGCGCCGTTGAGCGTGCTGCCGTAGGCGACAAACGCATCCGCGCTGGCGACGCTCGCGCCGTCCATCGTGACGCCGACGTATTGCTGGTCGAGGCCGCCGACGCGCGGGCCGCGGCTGATGCCGTCGACGTATTCGACATCGACGCCCGGGAGGAATTTCAGGAACTCGCCGACGTTGCCCTCCGTGATGTCGCCGAAGCTGTCGGCGGCGACGGAGGTCGAGATGTTCATGTTGCGGCGCTGCTCCATGATCGCCTTGGCGTTGCCCTCGCGCTCGGTCGAGACGACGAACGCGCCCATCTTCAGCGTCTCACCCGCGGTGCCGGCCACCGGCGTCAGCGTGCTCACCAGCTCGAAATCGCGCGTGGCGATCGCGCCCGGCGCGACGGTGACCGCGGCCGCCGCCGTCTGATAACCGACGAACGCCACCTCGAGCGTGGCGCTGCCGGCGGGCACGTTGTCGAGCTGATAGGCGCCGCCCTCCTCGGAATAGGCGACGCGCTCGGTGCCCTTCAGGCGAATCTCGGCGTTGCGGACGTATTCGCCGGTCGAGGGGTTGAAGACGCGGCCGCGCACGCTGCCCACGCCGGCGGCGGTTTGGGCGGAGAGCAGCGGTGAAAAACAAACGGCGGCCCAGGCGAGCACGACGAGCGTGAGCAAAGTGCTTCGCCGCCAGCCGGCAATCAGAGGTGAGTTCATAAGGCAGTTTCCCTTGGTGTGGGTGGGTCGATCCGCGACGGTGCAGTGACGCCGCGGGCAGGTCAGTCACCCAAAACGCCCTTGACTCGACTCCGCGTCAAGTAACTTTCCAGTTACGAAACCGGCCGCCCCGCCGGCCTCGGCTTTTCTTCCATGCGCACTCCCCTCTCCCGCCGGAAATTTCTCGGTGGCGCCGCCACGGCCGGCGCCGGCCTTGCTCTTGCCACTCCCGCCGCGCGCGCCGCGCAATCGGCCGCGCCGGCGACTGGCGCCAGTGCCGCCCCCGCGGCTGCACCGGCCGTCTCGCCGACGGGCGACTGGCCGCTCTGGGATCAGCGCGACGAGAAGGCGCTGCTCGACGTGCTGCACTCCGGCAAGTGGGGCCGCACCGGCGCGGGTGGCGTGCGGGTGAAGGAGTTCGAGGCGCTCTTTGCGAAGCGCATGGGCGCGAAGTTTTGCGTCGCCACGTCGTCCGGCACCACGGCGCTGCTCAGCTCGCTCGGCGCGCTCAACGTCGGCCCCGGCGATGAGGTGGTGCTGCCGCCCTACACATTTGTCGCCACGTTCAACGCCATCACCGCGAGCTTCGCGCTGCCGGTGTTCGCCGATGTCGACGGGGCGACCTTCCAGATCGATCCCGCGAAACTGGCGGCCGCCATCACGCCCGCGACGAAGCTCCTGCTGCCGGTGC
>CAZENI010000867.1:0-2363 GCA_964513055.1 uncultured Opitutus sp. | reverse complement strand
TCTTCCGATCCGCTCCACGGCGTCACCCTCGAGCGCCTGCTCACCGAGCTCGTCGCGCAGCACGGCTGGGAGGAACTCGCCCGCCGCGTGCCGGTGCGCTGCTTCCAATTCGACCCGAGCATCAAGTCCAGCCTCACCTTCCTCCGCAAAACGCCGTGGGCGCGCGCGAAGGTCGAGGACCTCTACGTTCGCTGGCGGCTCACGGGGACGTAGCCGGCCGCTCCCACGCCTCGAGCGGCTGCTCGTCTCCGCAGTGTGGACACCGGATCTCCGCCCGGGGCGTCGCGCAGTGCGGGCACACCCCGCGCGTCCAGAACGCATCGTAGTTCTGCCCGCAGCGCTCGCAGGCCCAGAGCGACCCCTTGGGCGGCGCCTGGCCGCAGGCGCGGCACGCGAACTCCGGATGCGCCGGCACGCTTTCGAGCACCTGCAGCGCACGACCGTCGCGAAAGGCCGCGGCGCACTGCAGGGCGAAGAACACCGCCAGCGCGACCGTCCAGGCGAGTTCCTCGGCCCGCGCCGACCAGCGCAGCGCGAGAAACACCGCGATGCCGGCAAACCCGATCGACGTCGTGATCACCAGGCTCCGCGCCCGGCCCACGCGCAGCCAGAGCAGCGCCCGCAGGATCTGCGCGCCATCGAGCGGGAAGATCGGCAGCAGGTTGAAGACGAGCAGCCCGGCGTTGATCCGGCCGAGCTGCGCCAGCAACCCGCCGAGATCCGGAACGCGTTCGCCGAACCCCGACACCGCCACGACCTGCGACGCGACGAAGAGGACAGGGATGAGGACGACGTTGACCAGCGGCCCCGCCGCGATGGTCCACAGCTCGGCCAGCGCCCGCGGCGGCGGCGTGCCAAACGCCAGCCCGCCGAGCGGCCACAGCAGGATCTCGTTCGCCACCCCGCCCGTCTGCCGGCACGCCAGGATGTGGCCGAACTCGTGCGCGAGCACGATGGCGAACAGCGCCAGGTATTCCGCCACCATCCAGCCGACCGATCCGTAGGCCCCGCGCCGCGTGGCGATCAGATACCACGCCACCACGAACCAACTGAAGTGCACGTAGACCTGCACGCCGCGGAAGCGGAAAAAGCGAAACGAGCCGGACCGCGCATCAATCATCCCGCTGTGATGCGGCCAAAGCCCGCGTTTGTGAAGCCGGGGAATCGGGCGCCGCCGCCGTCGCGTGCGCCGCGCGCATTTTGGGGTGTGCATTCGAACCGCGGCCGCCATCCTGCGCAGAGCGAAGCATGCATTCCGCCGCCCCCCTCACCCGCCGCCAGTTTGTGCACCGCGCCGGCGCCGCCACGGCCCTCGCGCTCGCGCCGTCGCTCGCCGCCGCCGCCACGCCCGTTCCCGGGAAATCCTTCTCGTTCGTGCTCCTCGGCGACCTTCACTACGACCGGCTCGAGCATCACGACCTGGCGTGGGTCCGGAAGGACAAGCCGAACGACGTGCGCCAGATCGAGGGCTACAGCCGCAACACCCGCGAGGTCACGCCGCTGCTCCTCGCGCGCGTGCGCACCGTCATCGACGAGCTCAACCGGACGCCCGCCACCCGCGTGGCCTTCGTGCTGCAGGCCGGCGATCTCGTCGAGGGCCTCTGCGGCAGCGAGGAACTTGCGGTGCGGCAGAACACCGACGCGCTCGCCTTCGTGCGCGACGCCCGGCTCGGCGCGCCCCTGCTGTTCACCAAGGGCAATCACGACATCACCGGCCCAGGCGCCGTCGCGGCGTTCCAGTCCGTGTTTCATCCCTTTCTCACGCAGCAGGCCCGCGCGGTCGCCCCCGCGAGCGCGGCGGTCACGAGCGGCAGTTACACGGTCGACTGCGGCGCGGCGCAGTTCGCGTTCTTCGACGCCTACGAGGCGGCCAGGAGCCTCGAGTGGTTCGAGGCCGTTGCGGCGAAGCGCACCGCCGAACACCTCTTCGTCGTCGTGCATCCGCCCGTCGTGCCCTACGGCGCGCGCGCGACCTGGCATGTTTTCGCCAACGCGAAGGACGCCGCCCGCCGCGAGAAATTCCTCACGCTGCTCGGCGACCAGCACGCGCTCGTGCTCGGCGGCCATATCCACCGTTACAACACGCTTGCCCGCACCACCGGCCGCGGCCGTTTCGCGCAGTTCGCGCTCAGCAGCGTGCTCACCGCGCCGGACGCGAAACCGAAGGACGTCCTCACCGGGCGCGAGGCCTACGCGCCCGACCAGATCAAGGTGGAGCCGAACTTTTCGCCCACCAACGAAGCCGAGCGCCGCGCCGTCTACGAGGTGGAGCGGCGGTTCGTGCCCGCCTTCGACTACGCCGATCTGCCCGGCTACGCCGTCGTGACCGTCGCCGGTCCAGCCGTCACCGTGCAGATGTATGC
>CAZENI010000866.1:0-2368 GCA_964513055.1 uncultured Opitutus sp. | reverse complement strand
CGAGCGCGCCGCAAAGCTGAACGAGGACAACAAGTCCGGTTCGCTGACGGCGCTGCCTGTCATCGAGACCCAGGCCAACGACGTGTCGGCCTACATCCCGACCAACGTCATCTCGATCACCGACGGCCAGATCTTCCTCGAGACCGACCTCTTCAACCAGGGCATCCGCCCCGCCGTGTCTGTCGGCCTCTCCGTCTCGCGCGTCGGCTCCGCCGCGCAGATCAAGGCCACGAAACAGGTCGGCGGCAAACTGAAGGGCGAGCTCGCGCAGTTCCGCGAACTCGCGGCCTTCGCGCAGTTCGGTTCGGACCTCGACGCCAAGACCAAGGCCCAGCTCGATCGCGGCGCGCGCATCGTCGAGCTCTTCAAGCAGCCCGCGTTCAACCCGATTCCGATCGAGCTCCAGGTCGCGATTCTCTTCGCGATGCAGAAGGGCTACTTCGACGCGATCGACACCCGCAAGGTCGTCGCCGCGGCGCAGTCGATGAAGGAATTCTTCGCCACCCGGAAGGATGCGCTCCTCACGGAAATCCGCACCAAGGCCGCCCTCGACAAGGATCTCGAGGCGAAATTGCAGGCCGCCACCGACGAGTGGAAGGGCAGCTTCACCGCCTGATCGCGTCCGCCTCGCGCCTCTAGTCTCACGCCACTCGCCTACTAATGGCCTCCACCCGCGACATCCGCCGACGCATCAAGTCGGTCAAGAACACCCGCCAGATCACCAAGGCGATGGAGCTCGTGGCCGCTTCGAAGATGAAGAAGGCCCAGCAGGCGGCGCTCGCCGGCCGGCCCTACGCCGAGCTCATGGCGCGCATGCTCGCCGCGCTCGCCGACCGCGTCGAGGAGTCGCATCATCCCTTCCTCACCCGGCGCGAAGTCAAGACGCGCGGCATCATCCTCGTCACGTCGGACAAGGGTCTCGCGGGTCCGCTCAACGCGAACCTCTTCAAGCTCGTCACCGACATCAAGACGCCCGCGAAATACGTCGTCATCGGCCGCAAGGGCGCCCAGTTCATCGCGCGCACGCATCGCAATCTGCTCGCCGACTTCAGCGTCAGCGATCGCGTCGCGTTCGCCGAGGTCAAGGTCGTCGCCGAGTTCATGGTGAAGCAGTTTCTCGACGGCGTCGTCGACACCGTCGAGATCCTCTGGCCCCGCTTCCGCAACACCCTGATCCAGGTGCCCACGCTGCTGCCGCTCCTGCCGCTCACGAGCGTGAAGGATGTGATCGCCGACCTGCAGTCCGATGCGGGCCACGGTGCCGGCCACCGCCCGGCGGCCGCCGATCAGCAGATGATTTTCGAGCCGGGTCCCGAGGCCGTGCTCGAGGCGCTGCTCCCGCTTTATGTGAATCGCGAGATCCACCAGCAGGTCCTCGACGCCAAGGCCTCCGAGCACTCGGCCCGCATGGTGGCGATGAAGACCGCCAAGGACAACGCCACCAAGCTGCTCGGCGACCTCACGCTCGAATACAACAAGGCCCGCCAGGCCGCGATCACCCAGGAAATCCTCGAGATCGCCGCCGCGTCGTTCAGCGACTCCTGATTTCAAAACCCGTCCCGTCCCTTCTTCCCACCCGTTCCCTCTCTCATGAACACAGGCAAAATCGTCCAAGTCATCGGCCCGGTCGTTGACGTGCAGTTCGCGGATAACGCCATCCCGCCGATCTATCAGGCCCTCACGGTCGAGTTCACGGCCGCGGGCGTGAAGCAGTTGCTGACGCTGGAAATCCAGCAGCACCTGGGCGAGGGCGTGGCGCGCACGATCGCGATGTCCTCCTCGGAGGGCCTGGTGCGCGGTATGTCTGTTCTCGATACGGGCGCTCCCATCTCGGTGCCGGTCGGCGCCGGCGTGCTCGGCCGCATCTTCAACGTCACGGGCGACACCGTCGACGGCAAGGGCCCGGTCAAGTTCGACAAGAAGTATCCGATTCACCGCGCCGCCCCGGCGCTCGTCGATCAGGACACCAAGGCCAACATCCTCGAGACGGGCATCAAGGTCATCGACCTGATCGCGCCCTTCACCAAGGGCGGCAAGGTCGGCGCCTTCGGCGGCGCCGGCGTCGGCAAGACCGTCGTGATCATGGAACTCATCAACAACATCGCGAAGGCCCACGGCGGCTACTCGGTGTTCGCGGGCGTCGGCGAGCGCTCGCGCGAGGGCAACGACCTTTACCACGAGATGTCCGAGGCGGGCGTCATCGACCAGAAGGATCTCTCGAAGTCCAAGGTCGCGCTCGTCTACGGCCAGATGAACGAGCCCCCGGGCGCCCGCATGCGCGTCGCCCTCTCCGCGCTCGCGATGACCGAGTATTTCCGCGACGAGAAGAACCAGGACGTGCTCCTCTTCGTCGACAACATCTTCCGCT
>CAZENI010000865.1:0-2370 GCA_964513055.1 uncultured Opitutus sp. | reverse complement strand
GCGAAATTCAAGACCATCGAGGAAATGATCGCCCAGGTCGGCCGCGAGAAATTCTCCCGCCTGATGCTCGACGCCCTCACGCTCCCGTCGCCCGACGACAGCCCCGAATACGAGGCGCGCCTCCGCCAGCGCACCGTGCTGCGCGAACTGATCCAGAGCACCATCGACCGCTTCTCCCTCGACGCGCTGGTGTTTCCTTTCAGCACGCTCCCGCCCTCCGCCCTCGCCGGCACCGGCGGCCGCGGCGGTGGCGGAGGAGGCGGCGGCGGCGGCAACAGCCTCGCCTCCAACAACGGCCTCCCGTCCGTGCTCGTCCCCGGCGGCTACACCAAGGATGGCCTCCCCATCTCGATTCAGTTCGTCGGCAAACCGTTCGCCGATCTCGAACTCCTAAAAGTCGCCGCCGGCTACGAGCGCGCCAGCCGCCGCCGTATCCCACCCGCCACCACGCCATCGCTCCCCGGCGAACGCTTCACCTACTCCTCCGCCCCGACTCCCTCCGCCAACTGATCCCCGCCCACTGCCTCCCGATTACTGACAACTGATTACCGATTACTGACCGCCACTCCTCACTCTCCTTCCTCCCATGCCACTCCTCACCACGCACCACCGCTCCATCCGCCAGTCGCGGCTGCCGGTTTCCGCCCGCCTCCTGCGCGCCGGCCTCGCCAGCCTGCTGTTGTCCGCCTCCGTCACCCTCGCCCAAACAAAGGCATCGACCGAGTTCCAGGTGCTCGAGACCACCATCGCCGACGTCCACGCCGCGTTCAAAGCGAAGAAACTCACCGCGCGCCAGCTCACGCAGATGTATCTCGATCGCATCGCCGCCTACGATCTGAAGGGCCCGGCGATCAAGTGCATCGTCAGCGTGAATCCGCAGGCGCTCGCCGATGCGGACAAGCTCGACGCCGCGTTCGCCAAGACCGGCCAGTTCGTCGGGCCGATGCACGGCATTCCCGTCCTGATCAAGGACGAGATCGATGTCGCCGGCATGGCGACGACCCAGGGCACGGTCATGTTCAAGGACTACATCACGCCGCTCGATTCCTTCGTCGTGGCGAAGCTGCGCGCGGCGGGCGCGATCATCTTCGCAAAGACGACGCTCAGTGAATTCGCCGGCGGCGACACCTACAGCGCGCTCACCGGCAACTCGCGCAACCCCTACGCCCTCGACCGCACCGTCGGCGGCTCCTCCGGCGGCTCCGGCGGCGCACTCGCCGCCAACTTCGGCACCATCGCGCTCGGCGAAGAAACGAGTTCGTCGCTCAAGCGCCCCGCCGCCTGGGGCGCCCTCGCCGGCATGCGGCCCACGCCCGGCCTCGTCAGCCGCACCGGCATGTGGGACGGCCATCCCGTCCCCACCGCGCAGATGGGACCGATGACGCGCACCGTCACCGATCTGGCGAAGCTGATGGACATCATGGTCGCCTACGATCCCGAGGACCCGATCACCGCCTACGGTGTGCAGCACACGCCGAAGACCTACACCGCCTCGCTCGACAAGGCCGCGCTCAAAGGCACCCGCATCGGCGTGCTCCGCGAGTCCGTCGGCAGCAGCTCCCGTCCCGACTCCGACGACTTCAAGAAGGTCGACGCGCTCTTCCAGAAGGCCCTCGCCGACCTCAAAGCCTCCGGCGCCATCCTGGTCGACATCGTGATCCCCGACATGAAGGAGCTCATGTCGAAACGCGGCTCCGACTCCTCGCGCAACGAGGAAGCCCTTCGCGTCTATCTCGCGCGCAATCCGAATTCGCCCTTCAAGAACCGCGCCGACATCAACGCCCACCCCGCCAACGCCACCAGCTTCAAAGGCATGCAAGCCGCCTGGCGCGCCGCCAATCCCACCGCCGGCACCGGTCGCGGTGAGTTCGGCGGCGCCGGCTACGGCGGCAGCGGGCGCGGTCTCGGCGAGCGCGGCGCTCCCGATCCCGCGCGCATCCTCGAGGGCCAGCGCGCCCGCGAGCAGCTCATGCAGAACATGGCCAAAGCCATGGCCGATGCCGGCGTCGTCGCCATCGCACTCAAGGCCGTCGAGCACCAGCCCACCTTGATCGAGGAAGCCACGACCCCTCCCTACAAGAGCAACGGCGGCGTCGTCTCGATCAACACGTTCATGATCCACACGCCGATCATCACCGTGCCGATGGGCTTCAGCACCGACGGCATCCCCGCCGGCCTCGCCTTCCTCGGCCTGCCCTTCAGCGACACCACGCTGATCAAGCTCGCCTACGCCTACGAGCAGGCCACGCACCATCGCAAGCCGCCCGCCTCCACGCCGCCGCTGCCGGCCAGCGCGACCGCCAACTGAGTCTCCCGGGCTCCTGCCTTCATGGGTAGGGCCCGACCTCCGGGCGGGCCGCTCAGAACGCA
>CAZENI010000864.1:0-2373 GCA_964513055.1 uncultured Opitutus sp. | reverse complement strand
GGTATTTCGCGAGATTCTCCTCGGAGAAACCGAGCGCGGGCAGCGGCAGCGTCGTCTTCTGCTTGTCGAGGATACGCATGACCACGCCTTCGCCGTGGTTGAGCGGCGCGGTCGAGACGCGCAGGTCGAGGTCGAGGTTCTTCTTCGTGTATTGCTTGAACACGATGCGTCCGTCCTGCGGCAACCGGCGCTCCGAGATGTCCAGGTTGCACATGATCTTCAGGCGCGCGATCAGCGCCGGACCGACCTTCTTCGGCAGCCGCAGCTTTTCGTGGCAGATGCCGTCGATGCGGTTGCGGACGATCACTTCCTTTTCCTGCGGCTCGATGTGGATGTCGGAGGTGCCCGAGAAATACGCGTCCTCGATGATGCGGTTCGCGAGCTGGATGATCGGGCCGGACTCCTCGTTGACGTCCTCCTCCTTCAGCTCGCCCTCGGCGGCGCCCTCGCCGTATTCGGCGCCGATCTGCATCACGACGTCGTCGAAGCCCGCCGCCTTCTCCTGGCCCTTGTTGAACTTGTCCTTGATGTCCTTCTCGCGGGCGAGGAGGCGCACGACGGGCTTGCCCGTCATCTCCTGGATCTTCGTCGGCAGCGTGACCTCGAACGGATTGGCAAACGCGACCAGCAGCATCTCGCCGACCTGGCCGACCGGCAGCACGAGGTTCTCCTGGCAGAACTCCTGCGGGATGCGCTCGAAGGTCTGGGGCGACACCTTGTAGTGCGCGACGTTGTAGGGCGACAGGTTCAGCGCGCGCGCCTTGGCGACGAGGCACTGGAACGCGCTGATCTTGAATTCCTCCTGCAGGAGCTTGTCGAGCGCGTCGCCGCTGAGGTCGTCCGGGCGCGTCGCGAGGGCGGTGCGCTGGTCGTTGTCGAGCCGGCCCATCTCGCCGAGCTTCGCCACGATCTGAAGCTGAATTTTTCCGAGCGGCATGGTCGTGGTTACTTGGTTGTCCCGGCGGCAGCCGGAGCGGCCGCAGCGGCGGCGGCCGCCGCCTTCGCGGCCGCGGCGACCGTCACAGGGTCGGTGGCGTGCTTCTCGAGGTAGTCGGCGATCGCCTCCAGCGTGGTGCCGAACCACAGGATTGGTCCGGCGAGCTGTTTCTCCCAGAACGCCCGCACCGCCGGGCTCAGATAGTAGGCCGTCGCGACGAACGAGAACTCCTCCTCGCGATCGAACGGCACCGACCACGTCGCCCAGCACGCGCCGACATCGAGGTTCTTCTTCGAGTCATCCGGCACCTCGTAGTCGCGCAAGTCGACGAGGCCCACGCCGTCGGACTCGACGATGTGGTGCAGCACGTCGTCCTCCTTCAGCACCTTCATGTCGTAGGCGAGGATGCCGAGAATGGTGCACTGGCGCGGCTGCTCCCCGGAGACGACCTCGATGAACTTCTCGTTGGCGGTCTCGAGATCCTCGATCTTCACCAGGTTCTGCTCGACCAGTTGCGCGCCGAGCAGGCGGTTGGCGCGCATCAGAAGGGGGCGGTGTTCTTTCGGCAGCATGGGCGGGGACGGAGCTTCTGCCTCAGGCGGCGGACGCGCGCGACGCTTTTTCCGCGGCGCGGAATTTCGTGACCCGTTTTAACAACTCTTTCTTCAGCTTCTCGAGGCCGTCGCCCGTGAGGCAGGAGATCTCCAGCACGTCGGCCTGCTTGTAGCGGTTCTTGAATTTCTTCAGGAGCGCGGCGGATTCCGGCACGTCCATCTTGTTCGCCACGACCAGCCGGGGCTTCTCGAGCAGCTTCGGATCGTAGAGCTCCAATTCGTGCAGCAGGTGCTTGTAGTCGTCGCGGGGATCGCGCGCATCCGTGCCCGCCATGTCGACGAGGAAGATGAGGAGCGCGCACCGCTCGATGTGGCGCAGGAAACGATGGCCGAGGCCCTTGTTGTCGTGCGCGCCCTCGATCAGGCCGGGCACGTCGGCGAGGAGCAGGCGGCGGTTGCCCTTCTTCTCGTCGAGATACTCGATCACGCCGATCTGCGGGTGCAGCGTGGTGAAGGGATACGCCGCCGTCTTCGGCCGTGCCTTGGTGATGCGGCCGGTGAGCGAGGACTTGCCGGCGTTGGGGAAGCCGACGAGGCCGACGTCCGCGATGCTCTTCAGGATGAGCCGGTATTCGCCGGTCTCCCCCGGATGGCCGGGGTTGGCGCGCTTCGGCGCCCGGTTGGTCGAGGTCTTGAAATGCGTGTTGCCCCAGCCGCCGTTGCCGCCCTTGCAGAGCACGATCAACTGGCCGTCGGCGATGACTTCGGCGACCGGCTTGTTGGTGGCGAGGTCGATCACGACGGTGCCGAGCGGCATCTTCATGATACAGGGCTTACCATCCTTGCCGTGGCAATCCGCACCCTGCCCGTGCTCGCCGCGCT
>CAZENI010000863.1:0-2379 GCA_964513055.1 uncultured Opitutus sp. | reverse complement strand
TGGATGTTGCTGTAGTCGGTCGAGTCGAAGTGGGCGACGGCGTCGATGACCTGCCGCGGCTTCTGCGCCGAGGCGGCGTTGTCGAGGTAGACGAGCGGCTTCCCGTGCACCGTCTGATGCAGGATGGGGAAGTCGTCGCGGACGGTGGGCCAGGAAGGAGTCATGAAAATCAGACGGATGTTAATTCAGAAGCCAGGAAGCCATGAAACAATCCAGGTTGGGGATTCCTGGCTTCTGGATTCTCAGTCCGTGTGGCTCTCCGTCGTGGTCGGCGTGGGATCGCCGTGGAGGGCGTTGAGCGCGGCGTGCCAGCCGAGGGTGGCGCACTTGATGCGCGCGGGAAACGTGTGCACGCCGGCGAACGCGGCGAGATCGCTGATCTCCTCGGGCGCCTGGCCGGTGGTGACGATCTTGTGGAAGTCCTGGAACATGGCCTCCACCTCGGGCGCGGTCTTGCCCTTCACCTGCGTGGTCATGAGCGACGCGCTGGCCTGCGAGATGGCGCAGCCGGAGCCGTCGAAGGAAATCTCGGCGATGCGGTCGCCGTCGAGCCGGAGATAGACGCTGCACTGGTCGCCGCAGGTCGGGTTGTCGCCGTGCGCGACACGGTTGGCGGTGGGCAGCCGGCCGCGGTTCCGCGGGCGCTTGTTGTGGTCGAGAATGACCTGCTGGTAGAGTTCGGAGAGATCGCCGGACATGGAAGTGAGCGCCGAATCTCGAATGGCCCCGGCCGAATGGCAACTCGGCAGCGCGGGTGGCGGCCGGGCGCTGCGGAGGTGTGGTATCCGGGAGGCGCGACCGCGTGCGCCATGATTCAGGCTCGCCTCCCCCGCCTGCGCCCCGCCTTGCTTGGCTCGACGATGCACTCCCCCGCCTTCGCGTTCCACGCGTTTTGCCGTCGCCTGCCGCCCCTCTGGATGCTCCTCGGACTTGCGTTCGTGCCGGCGCGCGCGGCCCAGCCGCCGGTGAACGCCGACTGGGCCACGTATCTCGGCGACACGCACCGCAGCCTCTACTCGCCGCTCCGGCAGATCAACCGCGCCAACGTCGCGCAGCTCGAGGTGGCGTGGACCTACGACACGGGCGAGAAGGGCGAGTATCAGTGCAACAATCTCATCATCGCCGGCGTGCTTTACACCGCGACGCCGAGCCGGCGGGTGGTGGCGCTCGACGCCGCGACCGGGCGCGAGCTCTGGCAGTGGGACCCCGCGAAGGAGCGCTCCGGCACGGGCGGGCGGCGGCAGCGCGGTTTGGTGTATTGGAAAAGCGAATCCGGCGGCGAGCAGCGGCTTTTCACCGCCGTGGGCAATTATCTCTTCGCGCTCGATCCCAAGTCCGGCGCGTTGATCGCGGGCTTCGGCGAACAGGGTGCAATCCAGCTCGGCGCCGGCCTCGACGTCGAGGGCACGCCCCGGGTGGGGCTCAACACTCCCGGCGTCATTTACCGCGACACGCTGATCATCGGCGGCTTTGGCGGACCGGGCGCGGTGCGTGGGATCGATGTCCGCACGGGCGCGCGGCGCTGGATTTTTCACCTGATTCCGCGCCCCGGCGAGCACGGCCACGACACCTGGCCGGCCGAGGCCTACAAGACCGCGACGGGCGTGATGCCGTGGTCGGGCCAGGCGCTCGATGAGCGGCGGGGGATCGTTTACGTGGCGACGAAGACGGCCGAGCCGGATTTCTACGGGGCCGAGCGCCACGGGCAGAATCTGTTCGCCAACTCGCTTGTCGCGCTCGACGCCACGACGGGCAAGCGGCTCTGGCACTACCAGATCGTGCACCACGATCTCCTGGACAAGGATCTGCCGTGCGCACCGATCCTGCTCACGGTGACGCACGGCGGAAAAAAGATCGACGCGGTCGCGCAGGGGACGAAGCACGGGCAGCTCTTCGTCTTCGACCGCGTGACCGGCGCGCCGCTGTGGCCGATCGAGGAGAAGCCGGTGCCGGCGTCGGAACTCCGCGGCGAGCAGGCGTGGCCGACGCAGCCGTTTCCGACGAAGCCGGCGCCGCTGATGCGGCAGCGCTACACCGAGGCCGACGTGTCGCCGATCTCGCCCGAGGCGCTCGCGCTGACGACGGACCGCATCAAGCTCTCGCCGAACTTCGGGCCGTTCCCGGCGCCGAGCCTGAAGGAGACGATCATGTTTCCCGGCTTCGACGGCGGCATGGAGTGGGGCGGCGGCGCGGTGGACCCGGCCGGCGTGTATTACGTCAACGTGAACGAGATTCCGTGGATCCTGCAGATGGTGGAGACGCGCCGGCCCGACGGCTCGCCGCTGCCGCGCGGCGAACGCGACTACCTGATCCACTGCGCGGCGTGCCACGGCCTCGACCGCGCGGTCGTTCGCGTACCGGGTGTAGATCGAGAGGATC
>CAZENI010000862.1:0-2391 GCA_964513055.1 uncultured Opitutus sp. | reverse complement strand
AACCGCGCCAGGGCGATGCCGGTGACCTGCGTGCGAAGCGCGCCGCGGCGCGCGTGGGTGAATTTGGTCTCCATGGATTGAGCGAAAGAAGAAGCGACGACGTTTAGACTCGCTCCAGCTAATTTGTGTTCGTTTTTAGTTCAACCGAGAGTATGCAATTTCTCCGCCATCCCCGCGATGTGCCCGCCGCGTTTGAAATTCCCAAAATTCAGAGCATAAGAGAACCCGTCCCAGGGCGGTAACTTCAGCTTTCTTTTATTCCTATGATTTCCCGAAACAAGGGAATTTTTTCCCTCGAATTCCTCGTTCCGGTCATCGGTTTCATCGTCGCCACCGTCACGGTCGAGCTCTGGTATCACTACAGCGTGACGCCCCAGGCCGAGGAGTTCATGGCCCGCCGCAAGATCATCTCAGCCCGCGGCGCCAGCGGAGACTCGGCCGAGATGCGCGAGCGCCCCCTCGCGGCCGTCATCAAGGATCTCGAACCGAAATGGGAGGTGATCTTCTGCTTCTGGGGCATGATCATCCTGGGCTACAAGCTGGTCCACGTGACGCGGGAGCGCCGGCTGTTCAAGCACGACTTCGTCCGCGTGCAGCCGGGTGAGCGTATCATTCCTGAGGATGCGCTCGACCGCTACAAGGAGCTGCGCACCGCCATCGAGCGCGAACCGCGCTGGCGCGAACGTCTCCTGCCGGAGTGCATCCTCGCGGCACTGCACCGTTTTCACGCCACCGCCTCGGTGCAGGACGCCGCCAACGCCGTGCGCGAGCGCGCGGAGCTCGCCGGCGACGAGCTCGATTCCTCGCTCGGCCTCGTGCGTTACATCGCGTGGGCCATCCCGGCCATCGGCTTCATCGGCACGGTGCGCGGCATCGGCGACGCGCTCAACTTCGCCGAGCAGGCCATCCACGGCGACATCTCGTCCGTCACGACGGGCCTCGGCCTGGCGTTCAACTCCACCTTCGTCGGTCTCTCGCTCTGCATCGTGCTCATGTTCTGGCTGCACCTCGTGCAGGGCCGCCAGGAGGCCTTCGTGATCGAGACTCAGACGTTCTGCCGCGACAAGCTGATCGACGTGATGAAGGTGCCGACCAAGGAAGAAGCCCACGCCGTCTATTCCTGAGCCCTTCCACGTCGCCCATGCCCACCCTTGGTCTCGAACTTTGCGACGCCGCCTTCCAGGCCGCCTCGTGCAAGGAGAACGAATCGAAATGCCTCCCGGTGCCCGACGCCAACGGCGTCGTCGACTGGCCCGGCTTCGCCTATTTCGACGGACAGAAATTCTCGTTCGCGCGCGCGGCCGAGGACCAGTGGTTCGTCCATCCGCGGCGGGTCGCGCACACCTTCTGGGCGCGCCTGGCCCACGAGCCCTCCACGGTCGGGCCCGTGGGCCGGCCAGCGCCGTTTTCCGAACTTGCGTATCACTTCTTCCGTGAGTTCACCCAGCGGGTGACGGCGGTCGCGCCGGTGGAGAAGGTCGTCCTCGCCGTGCCGGGCGCCTACTTGAAGGACCCAGCAACCGAGGAGGAAAAAATCGGCCTGCTCCTCGGGATCGTGGGTGAGTTAAAGCTGCCGATCGCGGGCATCGTGGACATGGCGTGCGCATCGCTCTGCGATCCGCGCGCTCCCGGGTTCAATCCCGCGCTCCCCGTCGTCGTCATCGACCTGCATCTCGAGGGCGCCGACATCACGCTGCTCTCGACCGAGGAACGCCTCGAGCGGAAGGACTTCATCCATCTCCCGCAGTCGGGCTATGCCCAGTTGCTGAAGCACCTGACCGGCACGATGGGCAACCGCTTCCTGCGGCACACCGCGTTCGACATCCTGGAGGACGGCCGCATCGAGCAGACGTTTTTCCGCCAGACGAAGGACTTCCTGCTCGGCGGCGCCGCGGAGCACCGCTTCCAAATCAACACCGCAACGCGGGCCTACGAACTTCTCGCCAAACGCGAGCAACTGGCGACCGACGCCCAGGCGTTCGTGCATACGCTGGTGCAGGGGGTGCAGACGTTTCTCCACAACTCCGCGCAGGGCGCCGAGCCGTGCACGATCGCGCTGACCGATCGCTCGGCGCGGCTGCCCGGACTCGAGGCCCGCCTGCGCGCGGTGGGTTTCCACCGCCTGCTGCGGCTGCCCCAGGGCGCGGCCGCCTGCGGCGCCGCCCGGATCGGCGAGACGAAGGCCGGCCCCGCCGCGGATCTCGCGGACGTGCCGGTCGAGACCGCCGTGCCCCTCGCCCTCGCCCGCCGCACCGCCGCGGCCGCCTGGGAGGCCCGCCTCCAGAAACTGCGCACGAACGGCGCCGCGCGGCCCTCTCCGACCCACGTGATTCTCGACGGCATCGGCACCGCCCTCGGCACCGGCGCCCGTTTCACGATCGGCGTGGCCGG
>CAZENI010000861.1:0-2397 GCA_964513055.1 uncultured Opitutus sp. | reverse complement strand
GGCGAGATCGTGAAGGCCGTGCTGCGTCCGGCGTAGCCGGATTCGCCATCACCCAGCGCCCACTTCCACGCCTGAGAGAAACACCAGGAACCGATTTTAGATTTCGTGATTTCGAGTTTGAAAATTCACTGGAGCTTGGAGGTTGGTGCTTGGAGCTTCTCCCGCTGATGCGACTCCGCGACAAAGTCATCATCGTCACCGGCGGCACGAGCGGCATCGGCCGCGCCATCGCAGAGCGCGCGGTGGCCGAGGGCGCGCGGGTGCTGGTGCACGGCATCGAGCGCCAGGATGGCGAGGAGGTTGTGGCGAAGCTCGGGGCGGCTGCCGCGCTGCACCTCGACGATCTCGTGGATCCGGCGAGTCCGGCGAGGATCGCGGCGGCGGCGGTGAAGGCGTTTGGCCGGATCGACGCCGTCGTGAACAACGCGGCGATCGTGGCGCGCACGAATCTGGAGACGACTACGCCGGCGTTCTTCGAGCGGATGATGGCGGTGAATTTGCGCGCGCCGCTGTTTTTGATCCAGGCGGCGTTTCCGCAGTTGAAGGCCCATCAGGGCTGCGTGCTGAACATCGGCTCGATCAACGCGCACAGCGGCCAGGCCAACTTGCTCGATTACAGTCTCTCGAAGGGCGGGATGCAGACGTTGTCGCGCAACCTGGCCAACGCGCACGCGGAGGACCGGGTGCGGGTGAATCACCTCAACGTGGGCTGGGTGCTCACCGCGCGCGAGTATGCGCACCAGATCGAGCATGGCCAGGGGCCGGACTGGCCGCAGCAGGTGCCGGCGCAGTTCGCGCCGTCGGGGCGGTTGATCATGCCCGAGGAGATCGCGGCGGCGGCGGTCTACTGGCTCGGCGATGAGTCGCGGCCGATCAGCGGGGCGGTGGTGGACATGGAGCAGTTTTCGCTCATCGGGCGGAATCCGAACAAGACGGCGGCGAAGGCGTGAGCCCGAGCGGGAGGAGACGTTCGCAGTTCCGAAGCAAACGGAGTGACCACGGATTTCACGGATCGCACGGATAAAGACACGTTCACCTGAGGCCGATTGGTTCCATCCGTGGCATCCGTGAAATCCGTGGTTCAAAAGCCTGATAGAATCGAAACCTGAACATCATGCCGAAACTTGCTGCATTTCCCAAGGCGTTCATGCGCCAGCTCTGCAAGGATGGCACGATGACGCTGCGCGAGTGGGTCGAGCTGGCGGCGCCGCTGCAGCTCGACGGGCTCGAATACTACAGCGGCATGCTCGAACTCGCCGACCCGGCCAACTGGCCGCAGGCGCGGCGCGAGGTCGAGAGCCGCGGCATGGTGATTCCGATGCTGTGCTGCTCGCCGGATTTCTCGCAGCCGGATCCGGAGCTGCGCCGTCAGGAGATCGAGAAGGAGAAGACCTGGATTCGAATGGCCGCCACGCTCGGCGCGACGTATTGCCGCGTGCTGTCCGGTCAGCGCCGTCCGGAGCTGACGCGCGCGCAGGGGCTCGACATCGTGGTGGCCAACATCGAGGCGTGCCTCCCCGAGGCGGAGAAGTGCGGCGTTACGCTCATCCTCGAGAATCACTACAAGGACGACTTCTGGAGCTTCCCGGAGTTTGCGCAGCAGATGGACGTCTTCTGCGAGCTCGTGGACCGGATCCGCCATCCGCGTTTCGGCGTGAATTACGACCCGAGCAACGCGTTCCTCGCGGGCGACGATCCGCTGGAGCTGCTGCGCCGCGTGAGGCACCGGGTGGTGACGATGCACGCGAGCGATCGCTATCTCGTGGAGGGCACGCTGGAGGATCTGCGTCGGGAGGAGGGCGGGGCCGAGGGCTACGCGAAACGGCTGCGCCACGGCGAAATCGGCCGCGGGCTGAACGACTACGACGCGATCTTCTCGGAGCTGCGCGGCGCGGGTTTCGACGGCTGGGTGAGCATCGAGGACGGCGTGGACGGCATGGAGCAGCTTGCCGCGAGCGCGCGTTTCGTGCGGGCGAAGCTCGCGCAGCACTGGCCCGCCCGAAGCTGAAGGGCGTGGCGCCCCCCCCCAGAGTCACCCCCGGGAGGCCCCGAGGCGTATGCTCTCCCGGATACAGTGTAACGTATTACGTTACACTGTGCGGAGCGGCGAGGCGGGCCGGACCGAGCGGGGCGGCGCGGGCCGAGGCGTTCAGTAGCACTCGAGGTATTTCAATCCGGTGCTCGTGTTGAAGAGGACGACGGTCTCTTCGCGCTGCACCCGGCCGGCGGCGAGGAGGTGCTTCAGGGCGGCGTAGCAGGCGGCGCCTTCGGGGGCGGGGAAGACGCCTTCGGCGGCGCCGACTTCCCGGGTGCACGCGATCATCTCCTCGTCGCCCACGGCGATTGCGCCGCCGCCGGACCGGCGGAGGGCGTCGAGCATGATGAAGTCGCCGATCG
>CAZENI010000860.1:0-2414 GCA_964513055.1 uncultured Opitutus sp. | reverse complement strand
CACCGCGCCCGAGTAGCTGCCGTAGCTCGTCGTCGAGTCGCTGATCTGGGAGAAGTAGCCCCAGAGCGGCACGCCCGTGCGCTGCAAATCCTGGTGCAGCATCGGCACCACGCAGATCGGGAAATCGCCCGCGATGCCGCCGCCGATCTGGAAGAACCCGATCGAGCCCTCGCGATTGCGCAGCTTCTTCGCGTTCTTCGTATACCACTCCGCGAGCCACGTCATGTATTCGATGCCCGTGCGCACCGTGTGCACATTCTTCACGTCGCCGCTGATCACGTGGCCCGCATACATGTTGCCCAGCGTCGCGTCCTCCCAGCCCGGGACGATCATCGGGAGGTTCTTCTCGCAGGCCGCCAGCATCCACGAGTTCTTCGGATCGATCTGGTAGCTCTTCTTCAGCTTACCGCCGCGAAGGATTTTATACATGAACTCGTGCGGGAAATAGCGCTCGCCCGCCCGATCCGCCTTCACCCACTCGTCGAGCACGACCGACTCGATCCGGCGCATCGCCTCCATCTCCGGGATGCACGTGTCCGTCACGCGGTTCATGTGCCGGTTCAGGAGCTTCACCTCGTCGGCCGCGGTCAGGTGGCGGTAGTGCGGCACGCGCTCGTAGTAATCGTGCGCGACGAGATTGAAGATGTCCTCCTCCAGATTCGCGCCGGTGCAGACGATCGCGTGGACCTTGTCCTGGCGGATCATCTCCGCGAGCGAGATGCCGAGCTCGGCCGTCGACATCGCGCCCGCCAGCGTCACGAGCATCTTCCCGCCGGCCGCGAGGTGCGTCTCGTAGCCCTTCGCGGAATCCAGCAGCGCGGCCGCGTTGAAGTGATGGTAGTTTTTCGCGAGAAACTGCGAGACCGGTCCTTTCCTGGCGGCGAGCGCGGCGTTGATGTCCTCGGGGCGTTGGGTCTGTCGTTTCGCTTTCATGTGGGAGCGAAGGTGAGGAACTCTGCGGGAGAAAAAAGGAAAATCTGCGCGAACTGCCGCCGCCCAAGATCCAAGCCAGTGAACAGAAGGCAACGAAGGTAACGAAGAAAACGGTTCTGTCTTCTTCGTTACCTTCGTTGCCTTCTGTTCCATCACTCTGCCCGATTGTCGCGGCTCCTCCGGCGCGGCACTGCACCGGTCACGCGCAAGATAGGGGTTCTATTTCCGGGCGATTCCACTTTCCCTGTGCTCCCTCCGATGCTGCCCGCCTTCCTCGCCGCGTTCTTCTTCGCGCTCAACGCCACCTGCGCGAGCTACAGCGTGCGCGCCAACGGCCAGGTGCGCGCCAATCTCGGCCGGCTCCTGGTGGCGGTCGTCATCCTCGGCCTCTTCGCCCACACCGTCGGCGGCGGCCTCGGCAGCGCCAGCGTCGGCTGGTTCCTCCTCAGCGGCGTGATCGGCATGGGCCTGGGCGACATCGGCGTCTACGCCGCGCTCCCGCTGCTCGGTTCGCGGATCACCGTGCTGATGACGCAGTGCCTCGCCGCCCCGCTTGCCGCCCTCGGCGAGTGGCTCTGGCTCGGCACAAGGCTCACCGCCACGCAGGTGTTGTGGGGCTTGCTGATCCTGATCGGCGTCGCCGTGGCGATCACCCCCAGCAAAGCGAGCCCGCCGCGCGTCCGCGTGCGCCCGATCGGTTTCCTCTTTGGCTTCGTCGCGGCGTGCGGCCAGGGCTTCGGCGCGCTCGTGAGCCGCAAGGGCGTGATGGTCGCCGACGCCGCGGGCGAGATCACCCGGCAGGCGGCGTTCGGAATTACCAGCGCCTATCAACGCATCCTCGCGGGCCTCGTGTTCTCCGCCGCGCTGTTCCTCGTGCTGCGGAGCCTGAACCGGATGCCGCGCGACGCCACGGCCCCGACCCGGCGGCACGGCACCCGCTGGATCCTCGCCGCCGGCTTCGCCGGACCCGTCATCGGCGTCGGCTGCTACCAATGGGCCCTCGCCACCACGCCCAGCGGGCTCGTGCTGCCGATCGCCGCGACCGCCCCGCTGCTCTCGATCCCCATCGCGTTCTGGCTCGAGGGCGACCGGCCGCCCAAGCGCGCCATCCTCGGCGGCGTCCTCGCCGTCGCCGGGTGCATCGCCCTCACGGCCGCGCGGTAGGCCCCGTCCCCCGGGCGAACCCGACGATCCTTCGGGTATTTCAACGGCACGGTTGACGAAAGGGAGGCAAACCGGTGTCTTGGCCGGTTCCGATGCTCACCATCGCCGACGTTTCCAAGTCCTACGGCACCCGCGAACTCTTCTCCGACGTGTCGCTGTTCATCGCGCGCACCGATCGGCTCGGGTTCGTGGGCCCCAACGGCGCGGGCAAATCCACGCTCTTCAACCTCATCCTCGGCGAGGAAAAACCGGATACGGGCACGATCGAGTGGGAGCGCGGCGCCGACTTCGGCTTCTTGCCCCAGGAGAGCGCCCCC
>CAZENI010000859.1:0-2416 GCA_964513055.1 uncultured Opitutus sp. | reverse complement strand
GCGCCGGCCCGCAACACGCCGACGATCGCGACCACCAGCTCGGGTGTTTTGTCGAGGCACACGGCGACGCGGTCGCCCCGCCGCACGCCCATGCGCCGCAGCCGCCGCGCGAGCTGCGCCGACCGCCGCTCGAGTTCGCCGTAGCTCACCGCGCGCTCCGGCCCCAGCAGCGCGGGGGCGTCCGGCGTGCGCGCGGCCCAGCCCGCAATCAGATCCAGCACCGTCGTCGCCGGGGCGAACTGCGCGGGGGCGGCGCTCCACGCGCCCACCTGCGCGACCTCCGCGGCCGTCAGCAGGGAAATGTCCCCGAGCCGCGGTGCGCCGCCCGCGGTCAGCGCCACCGCAAGCTGGCGCCAGTGCGCAAGCAGCCGGTGCATCGCGGGCGCCGCGAAACGCCGCGCGTCGTAGCCCAGTTTGATCACGAGCGACTCACCCGGCAGCACGGCCGCCGTGAGCGGATAATTGGTCCGCTCGCGCGTGTGCAGCCCCTCGAGCTGCAGGCTCGTGCGCAGCGCGCGCACGGCCTCGTCGCCCGGGTAGTTCTCGAACACCAGAATCGACTCGAACAGCGCGCGCCCGCGCGGCGCGTCGCTCCATCCCTGCACGGCCACCAGCGGGCTGTGCTCGTATTGGCGCATCTCCGCCTGCGCCCGCTGCAGCGCCGCCAGCCACGCGGCCGCCTCGAGTTCTGCCCCCACGCGCACGCGCAGCGGCAGCGTGTTGATGAAGAGTCCGATGATCCGGTCCGCTCCGGGCAGCTCCGCGGGACGACCGGACACGGTGACGCCAAACACCACGTCATCGCCGAGCCCGTAGCGCTGCAGCAGCAGCGCCCACGCGCCCTGGAAAAGCGTGTTCAACGTGAGCCCGTGCGCCCGCGCCCAAGCGCGCAGGCCCGCGCTCTCCGTCGCGCCGAACCGCAACTGCGCCTCGTCCGCCGTGACCGCGGGTGCACTGACCGGCGCCGGGAGGCGAAGCTCGGCCGCGCCCTCGAAGCCGGCAAGCTGCGCGCGCCAATAGCGCTCCGCCGCGCCCAGGTCCTGCGCGCGCACCCAATCGACATAGGCCCGGTAAGGCAGGCCGGGCGCCGGGGGCGTCCCGTGACCGCTGATACGGTGCTCGTAGTCGCCCAGCACATCCTGGAAGACCAGCGGCAGGCACCAGCCGTCGAGCAGCAGATGATGATGGCTCCACAACCAGCGCCAGGCCTGCGCGCCGGTGCGCACGATGGTCACGCGCATCAGCGGCGCGCGCTCGAACGCAAATCCGCGCGCGCGATCCGCCGCGAGCAGTTCCTCCCATGCCGCGGTGAGGTCCGCCGGGGCGTGGTCGCCGGTCAAGTCGAGCTCCGCCCACGGCAGCTCCACGCTCGGTTCGACGATCTGGCGCGGCTCGGGGGTGTCGCGCCATTCGAAGCGCGTGCGCAGCCCCGGATGCCGCGCCACGAGCCCCTCCCACGCCGCCCGGAAGGCCGCCGGCACGAGGTCGCCCCGCAGCTGCCCCCACACCTGCTCGAAATACACGCCCGACTCCGGCGCATACACGCTCTGAAAAAGCATGCCCGCCTGCATCGGTGTAAGCGGATAGGCTTCCGTCGCGTCGCCCGCCGTCGCCGCCGACGCCGAAACGCCGCCGGCTCCGGCTGCGCCCACCGCTGCCGCCAACGGCGTGGCGGCCCGCGCGAGTTCCGCGAGGGTCTGCGCTTCGAAGAGATCCTTGGGGCTCAGCTTGAAGCCCGCCTTCGCCGCCAGCGACACGACCTGGATCGTCAGGATCGAGTCGCCGCCGAGGGCGAAGAAGTTATCCTGCGCGCCCACGACGGGCACGCCGAGCACGCGCGACCACACCTCGGCGAGCATGCGTTCCGCCGGGGTCGCGGGCGCCACATACTCGGCGGCGGCCGCCGTCTCCGCAGCATCGGGCGCGGGCAGCGCGCGGCGGTCGAGCTTGCCGTGGGCGGTCAGCGGCAGCCGCTCGAGAAACACGAACGCAGCCGGCACCATGTAGTCGGCCAGCCGCGCCCGACAGGCCTCGCGGGCGGCGCGGGCATCCGGTTCCGCCGTTCCCGGCGCGCGCACGAGGTAGGCGACCAGGCGCTTCTCGCCCGCGCGTTCCTCGCGCGCGATCACCGCGCAGTCGCGCACACCCGGCACGGCCAGGAGGACGCGCTCGATCTCGCCCGGCTCGATGCGGAAGCCGCGGATCTTCACCTGCTGGTCGATGCGCCCGAGGTATTCGAGATCGCCCTCCGGCAGCCAGCGCGCGAGATCACCCGAGCGGTAGACGCGCCCCTCGCCGAAGGGATTTGCCGGGAAGCGCTCCGCCGTCAGCTCCGGCCGGCCCAGGTAGCCGCGCGCCAGGCCGGCGCCGCCGACGAGCAGTTCGCCGGGCACGCCCACCGGCACCGGCTCCAGCT
>CAZENI010000858.1:0-2423 GCA_964513055.1 uncultured Opitutus sp. | reverse complement strand
GCCGGTGCCGCCGTCGATGTCGTCGGCGCCGGAGCCGCCCAGGACGTTGTCGTTGCCAGCGCCGGCGTCGACGCTGTCGTCGCCGGACGCGCCGTTGAGCGTGTCGGCGTCGCCGGTGACATCGGGGCGGTCGTCGTGAAGCGCCTTGCGGAGCGTGATGCTGAACTCGCTGCGGATGAGGGTGGCGTTGACGTCGCCGGCGACGAGCGATCAGGCGGCCGCACACCTGTGGTCGCCTTCCGCGTCGCTGCGCGTGTTCGACCTCGTCGGCTATCCGCCGTTCCCTGGCATCGCCAAGCTGCAGCAGCTCGCGGCCGAAGGGCTCGCGCTCATGCAGACGGCCGCGTGGCAGCAGAAGGCGCTCGCGTGGCACGTCGAGTTCGAGCACTGGTGCGCGCAGTTCAACCTGCCCAACCCGCCGACGTGGTACGGCGTGCACGTCGCCTATCGACCCTTCTGGTGGCGGGTCGACGTCGCCGACGTCCTTGCACACAACGTCAACCCGTGGGCTGACGCCTTCCTCGTCGATCCGTTCGACCACACGTACGAGATCAAAAAGGCCAAGGACTGGGCCACGATCGACTTCCACGAAGTCATGTTCGCCGTGGGCTCGTTCGCGATCGGCTCGCTCGTGCTCGGAGGCTTCGTCGGCGCCGCGTTCGGCGCGCTCGGCACGAGCGGACAGTTCGGAGCCGCGCTCGAGACCGCGACGGGCACGGCGCTTGAGGGCGGGCTCGGGTCGGAGATCGCCGGCGGCAGCTTCGCCGACGGATTCGAGCAGGGCCTCGAGGGCGCGGTGGGGGACCTCGCCGGCGCGGCGGGAAACGAAATCGTCGGCGAGATCGCCGACGCAGCAGGAGTGACACAAGACACCATGAACGACTGGCTCAACAACGCAATGAACGGATGGCTCGGCGGAGTCGTCGGCGGCATCACCGGCATCTTCGGCAGCGGCAGTGCGGAGAGCACGCCGGGCATCACGCCGGGCTCGTCGTCGCCGACGCTCAACCTCGGTGGCGCCGAGCCGCAGAGCACGAGCAACGACCAGCTGTTCGTGGGGCTCGCGCTGCTCGGCATCGCGGTGGCGCTCTGGGCATGAAAGCGCAGTCGATGCACGAGCTGTGGTCGGTCGTGCATCCCACGATCGACGGCGAGCTGCACACGGGCGACAAGGTGCTCGTGAAGATGACGGCTGTTCCGCCGGCGCTCTTCATCGCGCAAGGCTTCCCGACGCCGAGCGACTTCCAGATCATCGAGGACCAGTTCGCGTACGCGCTGCAGGACCAGATCCAGAAGGCGAAGGACGCGAAGAAGCAACTCGACGCGTTCCCGCCGCTGGCCACGATGTGGGGACCGGAGACGGTCGCGCAGATCGACGCGTGGCGAAAGATCCACGTCACGGGCGTGGCATCCGTGCTCGACAGCTTCAACACGCTGCACGTCTACGCAGAGCTGTCGATCGACCCCAACCCCGTGCCTGTCATCTGGCTCATCGTCGGCATCACGGTGAGCGTCGTCGCTGTCTCCGGTGCGGTCGCCGTCGTTGCCGCGTCGAACGCGGCCGTGAGCGTGTTCGCGTCGTGGCAGCTGATCGCGGCCGACTCGGTGCGCGTCATCGAAACGCTGAGCACGGCCGCGCCCGAATCGCCGGCCGGCGACGTCGCCGACGCCGCGAAGAACGTCTCGCTCGCGATGCTCGTCGGCGCGGGCGCGCTGGCACTCCTCGTCTTCAAGGTCAAGTTCAAATGAGCGCACTCGGCATTGAGTACCGGATCTACACCGTCCCGATCAACCCAGGCGCCGTTCGCACCGTCGACATGCAAGGCGACGCGTTCGCGATCGAGACCGGCCACAACCCGCTCGTCTTCGTCGCGACGACGCAGATGGACCCCGATCCTCTGCGAGCGATCCGTGCGGACATGCGGCGGCTGCACATCGGCAAGTTCGAGCGGCTGCGCTTCGACTTCAGCAAGGTGCAGGGCGTCGCGGCCGACCACGCGCCGATGCGCGTGCTGATCGTGAAGGACCCGCGCATCGGCACGGTGCAGGCGCGCGTCGATCCGTTCGACGGGTGCGAGTTCCGGCAGATCAAAGAGTTCGTGCAAGGCGTCACGCTGCCGGCGGCGCCGACGCAGGTCACGCTTCTGACGGGCGCGCAGCTGCCGGCTTACGCGTCGTTCGAGGCCGGCCGCGCGGGCTACTCGAGTGACGTCTACCTGAGCGGCGGCGTGGTCGCGACGGTGCCGTTCGAGCTGCAGCTGTACACGAACTGCGGCGGCGCCTACATGCCGGTCGCGTGGCAGAAGTCGCGCACGCACCCGTACGCGCTCGGCACGGACAACTTCGCGTCGCTCGACTTCGGCTGGCAGCAGCCGAACCAACCAGGCTCTGGTGGTCCGCCAGGACCTGCTGCAGCGACGCAA
>CAZENI010000857.1:0-2433 GCA_964513055.1 uncultured Opitutus sp. | reverse complement strand
TGTCACGGCCGAACAGCCCGCCGTCGCAGAGAAACTCTCCGCCGCCGTCGCCGCCTGGCGCAAGGACGTGCTCGGCGCCGCGCTGGCGGCGACCGCGGGCGGCGATGCCGCGGCCCGTCCGAAAGGCAAGAAGGGCAAGGCCGAGAATTTCGTGATCCCCGACGACCGCCCGTTCCCCGTCGGCTACGCCGCGTTTCCCTGGACGCCGCTGCCCGCCCGCGACGGCGTGCCGCACGGCGGCGTGAAGCGCAGCAGCAACGCGCCGAACTCCTCTTATTTCGTGAACTGGAAGACTACGGATGATCGCATCACGTGGGACGTCGAGGTGGCCACCGCCGGGACCTACGAGGTGACGATCGACTACACCTGCCCCGTGCCC
The DNA here is from genome assembly GCA_964513055.1 of uncultured Opitutus sp. Taxonomy (GTDB): domain Bacteria; phylum Verrucomicrobiota; class Verrucomicrobiia; order Opitutales; family Opitutaceae; genus ER46. The sequence continues at coordinate 2,054 of CAZENI010000857.1, read as the reverse complement.
GACGCCGGCTCGACCATCGAGCTGAGCTTCAAGAACGCGAAGCTCACCGGCAAGGTCGCGCCCGGCTGGGATCCGCCGCTCTACACGAACCAGGACACGCTGCCGCGCCCGCCCGCGGAATCGACGATGAAGGACTTCCGCCCGCTGTCGCTCGGCACCGTGAAATTGGAGGCCGGCCGCGGCCCGCTCACGTTGCGCGCGCTGCAGGTTCCCGGCGCCGCCGTGATGGACGTGCGTCGCGTGAATCTCACGCTCCGCCAATAGCCGTTCAAGCACTGGGATCGTTCCTGATAATCCTGTCTTCGATCCTGTAAATCCTGTCCAAAACAAAAACCTCCGCCTGCCTACGCGCTGATCGGCTCACTCTCATCTACCGGCTGGCACACCCGAATCACTTCCGATCCAATCTGTGAAATCCCCTTTCTCGTTTCTGCTCCTTTTGCTCGGTGCCACTGCCGCCTCCGCCACTTTCGCTGCCGAGGCGTCGCGCCCGAACATCGTCTTCATCATCTCCGACGATCACGCGTGGACCGACTACAGTTACATGGGCCACCCGCAGATTGAGACGCCGCATCTCGACCGGCTCGCCGGCCGCAGCGCGGCGTTCACGCGCGGCTACGTCCCGACCGCGCTCTGCCGCCCGGCGCTCGCGACGTTCGCCACCGGCCTCTACGCGCACCAGCACAAGATCAGTGGCAACGATCCCACACTGCTGCCCGAGATGACCGCGGGTGCCGCGAAGGCGGGGAAGGCGGCCAAGCAGGCCGGCGAGCCGGCCGCGTATCAGGCGCTCCGCGAGCAACTCATCTCGCACGTCGATCGCCAGCCGACGATCGCGAAGCTCCTCGGCCAACAGGGCTACCTCAGCCACCAGTCCGGCAAATGGTGGGAAGGCAGCTACCAGCGCGGCGGCTTCACCCACGGCATGACGCGCGGTTTCCCGCAGCCCGGCGGCCGCCACGGCGACGACGGCCTCAAGATCGGCCGCGAGGGCATGGCGCCCATCTTCGATTTCATCGACCACGCCGTCGCGGAAAAGAAGCCGTTCTTCGTCTGGTATGCGCCGTTCCTTCCGCACACGCCGCACACGCCGCCCGAACGCCTGTTCAAGAAATACAAGGCCAAGGGCGTCGCCTCGGACTTCGTCGCCAACTACTACGCGATGGTCGAGTGGTTCGACGAGACCTGCGGCCAGTTGCTCGACCGGCTCGAGCAAAAGGGCCTCACGCAAAACACCCTCGTCGTCTACATCGCCGACAACGGCTGGATCCAACAGGAAAACGCCGGCGGTTTCGCGCCGCGCTCGAAGCAATCCGCCAACGAAGGCGGCATCCGCCAGCCCACGCTGTTCAGCTGGCCCGGCGTGATCCAACCCGGCCGGCGCGGCGACCAGCTCTGCTCCAGCATCGACATCGTCCCGACCGCGCTCGCCGCCGCCGGGGCGGCTGCACCGAAGAATCTCCCGGGCTACAATCTGCTGCCCATCCTGAAAAGCGGCCGGCCCACGCCGCGCGACATCGTGTTCGGCGAAACCTTCGCCCACGACATCGCCAACCTTGAGCAGCCCGCCGACAGCCTGGTCTATCGCTGGGTGATCGAAGGCAAGTGGAAGCTCCTGCTCACCTACGACGGCACCGTCAGCGAACGCTACGCCAGGTCCAACCCGCGCGACGAGAAACGCCCGCAGCTCTTCGATCTGCTCGCCGATCCGCACGAAAATCAAAACCTCGCCGCGCAGCATCCCGCCGTCGTCGCCCGGCTCGCGGCCAAACTCGACGCTTGGTGGCGTCCCGCCGGCCGCACCGCGCAGACGACGTGGCCCGAATAACCGCGTCCCCGCCCTCCGAAGCGCAAACTGCCTTTCTCCCGTGAAACCAGCCCTGCTGCTCGCGCTCTGTTGCGCGGCCTTTTCCGTCCGCGCCGCGGATCGGCCCAACATCATCTTCGTCATGGCCGACGACATGGGGTGGGGCCAGACCGGATACAACGGCCACCCGCTGCTCAAGACCCCGCACCTCGACGCGATGGCGGCCGGCGGCCTGCGCTTCGACCGC
>CAZENI010000856.1:0-2453 GCA_964513055.1 uncultured Opitutus sp. | reverse complement strand
CCCGGCACCGCCGTTTCGTAGCTCGCCCACGTCGACGCGAAAAACACCTGCTTGTGCGCGACAACCCGTTCCCGCAAATCGCTCCGATTCAGCGCGGCCTTCGCCTCCGTATGGTCCGCCAGCGCCGCCAAGTCGGCGTAGTGCCGAGAAAATCTCTGCGGCGTGGCCTTCGTTTCCTCCCGATGCGCCTCCGCGTGGAGAATCGTCGCCTTCTCCCAATACGTCCGCTCGATCGCCAGGACCTTCACCGCCACCTCGGCGTCGGCGATCACCCCTGACAATGCGTCGGCCACATACGGTTTGACGATCTTGTGCTCCGCCGGCCACGCATCGGACCGCGCGCCGCATTCGATCCGCACCTCGCGCCGGACATAGGCATTCGCGACCGCCGGTGCGACCGCGCTTGGATAATTGAAGAGCACGGTCTGCGGGTCCTCCGCATCCAGTTCGACCTGCCACCCGGTATCGCCCAAATGAGCGCGCAGATCCTGACGCAACGCGGGCAGCAAGACCGCGCGGATTTTCTCCGCACACGCCGCACTCAAATCATCCAGCCGCTTCCGCTGCTGCTTCCGGCTGCCGACGTTTTCCGGGTCGTGCTCGCCCGTGAACCCGAGCCATTCCCGGCTCAAGGATACGTCAATATCTTCGGAGAAGCGTGAGATGGCTTTCCACACTTTCGACAGCGACGTGCCGCCCTTGAAAATCAGATGGTCGCCCACGTCCGGCAGCGCGAACAGGCGCCGCAGGGTCCAGCACACCCAGAAATCCTTTTCGAGAATCACCGCGCTCATGCCCGACTGCTGGGCCGCAGCCTGAAAAACCTCCGCGCGTTGCGCCGCCGTCAGTGCGATGATTTTGTCCATCGGTTCAGTTCTCCGCAATCTGCCGGACGACCGGCTGCATCCATGCGGCCAAGTCCGGCCCCAAGGTCCGCAAATCTGCCTTGGTGTCCGCATCGAGCTGTTTTCGCAGCCGGTCAATCATCGCGGGCGACAGCCCGTCTTTCCTCAAATACCGGATCGCCTGAATGACCAAGCCGGCGGGCTTGCCCGCACCCAATAAATTCCGCGGCGCGGCGCGCCGAAACACCAGCGTGAGTTTCCCGAGCGGCACCCGCCGCGGCACACCGTCCGTCAAAATGACAATCTTCGCCGGCACCTGATCCGACAGCCCCAGCAGGTTGGCCGCATAGGCACCGGAAGCCTGCCATTGCGCGCCGCTCCCGTCCATCAACGCCCGGATCACCGCCATCGGGTCCGGGGCCGTCTGCCCCAGCAACGGATGTGCCCTCGGCAGATCATAGATTCCCTGCCTGACCCGTCGCAGTCGCCCCTGTTTGACGAGCCGGGCCAGTCCTTGACCGATGGCCGGTCGGCTGCCCAAATGCCCAAAGTCCTTTGCTGAAAACGCCAAAGCACCCTTCCGGGCCTTAATCGACCGGATAATCTTTCCATCAATACTTTGTGTGATTCCAAGCATCGTTCCTTGTCAAAAAAACTGCCTAGTTTTTATACGCTGACAATCAAAATGAGAGGCGGCCTCGCACTCAGGCTCAGAGGAGTCCCGCCTCCCTGAAGGAAAAATATCCGCGGCCCAAGGGGTCGGCCTCGGGCCGTCCGATGACGACGTGATCCAGGAGTTCAATATCGACCGCCTTTGCCGCCTCCCGGAGCTGGCGGGTTACGTGATTGTCCGCCGCGCTCGGCGCCGGGTCGCCGCTGGGATGGTTGTGCACGCACGCCACCGCCGAAGCCGATTCTCTGATCGCCGCCCGGAAGACTTCCCTCGGATGTGCCAAGGTCGCCGTCGCCGTGCCCGAGGTGATTTCCACCCGCTTCAAGAGCCGGTTCTTCCGGTCGAGGCACAGCACCCAGAACTTCTCCACCGCCAGCCCGCTCACCACCGGCGCGAAATACGCCGCAATCTGCTCCGCTCGATTCAACAACGGTCTCATCTCGCCTCCCGTCATCATCCGCCGAGCGATTTCGGCCATGGCCGTCAACTGCGCCCCCTTCATCCGCCCGATGCCCTTGATTCGCCGATAGTCCGTCGCCGCCCATGCGGCCAACCCCCGGATCGATCCCGCCTCGGCGAGCAGCCGTGACGCCGTCTCGACCGCCCATTCCGCCGCCGTGCCGCTGCCCTGCAGCAGCATCGCCACGAGTTCCGTGTCGCTCAGGGCGTTTGCCCCGAAGTCCTCCATCCGCCGTTGCGGCTGTTCGCCGCACGCCATCGTAAACGTCGCTTCCGTTTCGCCGCCCAGATCCAACATGCCTTGTTTCATAGTGCCAAGGCGCAGGTGCGCTTCCCGGCCGGACACCCTGTCCGGTTGTCGGGTCGCTGCCCGCGCGTTGGCCCGTGAGGGCATGGCCAGTCACGCCGGCGGAGCGCAGCGCAGCGCGGCGGGAAGGTGGTGCGGCGGAGCGCGCACCGCCTTGACGGCCATGCGA
>CAZENI010000855.1:0-2468 GCA_964513055.1 uncultured Opitutus sp. | reverse complement strand
CGTCGACGAGTCCATGCTCACCGGCGAGCCCGTGCCGGTCGAAAAGGCGAAAGGCGACCGCGTCATCGGGGCGACCGTGAATCAGACCGGCGGCTTCGTGATGCGCGCCGACAAGGTGGGCGCCGATACGCTGCTTTCGCAGATCGTCCACATGGTCGCGCAGGCTCAGCGCAGCCGCGCGCCGATCCAGGCGCTGGCGGACAAAGTTTCAGCGTGGTTTGTCCCGACGGTGATCGGCATCGCCGTCCTTACGGCCATCGCGTGGTTCATTTGGGGACCTGAACCGGCACTCGCCTATGCGATCACGAATGCCGTCGCCGTGCTCATCATCGCGTGCCCCTGCGCGCTCGGCCTCGCCACGCCAATGTCGATCATGGTCGGCGTGGGCCGCGGGGCGCAGCTCGGAGTCCTGATTCGCGATGCGGCTGCGCTGCAACGGGCGGAGAAAGTCACGCACCTGATCACCGACAAAACCGGCACGCTGACGGAAGGCCGGCCGCAGCTCACGGAGCTTTACGCTGCAAAAGCGGTGGGAGAGCAGCAACTCCTCGCCTGGGCTGCGGCGCTCGAAAAAGGCAGCGAGCATCCGCTGGCGCACGCCGTCGTGCAGGCGGCAGAGGCGCGCCAGATCGCCGTGCCCGAGGTGCAGAACTTCGATTCGGTCACGGGGGCCGGCGTGGTCGGACAAATCGGCGGGAAACACGTGCGGGTCGGCAAACGCGCATGGCTGGTAAAAGAGCGTGTGACCATCGCCGCCGAGTTCGACGAGAATGCGGAGCGGCTGCTGAAAACCGGCGGCACGGTGATCTGGGTCGCGATTGATCGCGAGGTGGCGGGCGTGCTCGCGCTTGCCGATCCCATCAAGCCCACGACGGCAGAGGCGATTCGCCGTCTCCACGAGCTGGGCTTGAAGGTCGTGATGCTGACGGGCGACAATCGCGTCACCGCTGCGGCCGTGGGCCAGCAGCTCGGCATCGACGACATCCGCGCGGAACTCGCGCCGCAGGACAAACAGCGGATCGTGGAGGAGCTCCGCGCCGCGGGTCACGTGGTCGCGATGGCGGGCGACGGTATCAACGACGCTCCGGCGCTGTCCGCGGCCGACGTGGGCATTGCGATGGGGACCGGCACCGACGTCGCCATCGAGAGCGCGGGCATCACTCTCGTGAAGGGCGACCTCCGCGGCATCGTCAACGCCCTCGCGCTGAGTCGCCGCGTGATGAAAAACATCCGGCAGAATCTGTTTCTCGCCTTCGTCTATAACTCCGCGGGCGTGCCGCTCGCAGCCGGCGTGCTCTATCCGGTGTTCGGCTGGTTGCTGAATCCCATGTTCGCCGGAGTGGCGATGGCACTCAGCAGCGTTTCGGTGATCACGAACGCGTTGCGGCTACGGAACGCAAAACTGTAGATTACCCGTTCCGCCACTTCAGTTCCGCGATGAGATCGTCGAGCACCGACCGCGGGAGTTCACCGCGAGCGAATCGTGCCGGCGCGCGCTGAAACATGTCGATGCACATCGGGCAACACAGCGGAAACGGTCTTCCGTTATGGTAGAGTCGCGAGAACCTGCGACCGCCCGAGGCCACGTTGCCACAGACGGCGCAGGTATCTTCAGACTCGGATTGCTCGTTCATCGCAGTTGTCCGCTTCCACGTTCAGTTGAGGCTCGCCACGGTTCCGCCGCATCCGCCCGTGCTGCAATCGTGCAGACCTCTGGACGGCGCGGACGCTTTCGGTCCGTTGGAGTTCCGGTCGTGCGTCTTCGCCGCGACGGTAAGGGTCGAGCACGAGTTGCAGACGAGGGCTTTTCCCGCGTCGACGATGACCATCCCACGGCCAAGGCCGCGCACCCACTTCGCCTCCTTAACCGAAATGAGGCGGGAATCGGTGCACGCGCGGGGTGTCTCAGGCGACGCAACCGGAGCTGCGACAGTTTTATCTGCCGCGGGCTTGTTGCGCCAGATGCTTACACCGGAGCCAGGCCCGGCGGTGGCGCTGGGAATGGCGAGGCCGGTTCCCAGTGCCAACGCGATGCCGGCGAGAAGTTTTGCGCTCAGTAAATTCGTTTTCATGGCTTAAAGATTAGCGTTTGATGGATGAGTTGGCGGAGCGTTCACTTGCAGCAGACCAGCGTGGCGCAGCCTGTGGCGTGCTTCATGTCGGTCTTGGCCTTGCCGTTTTCAGTCGTGCTCGTGCCGGTGCAACCGGTGCAGGAATGCGTGTATCCAGCGACTCGAAGCCCGACGCCTTTTCCCGCCGGGCCACGATCTCCGACCACCCAGTTTGGAGAGGTCTTGCAGCCTCCGCACTTGCCGGTCGGGTGTTCGTCCATCTTGACCGGCAGCGGTTTCTCAGCCGGCTTCGGCGCGGTCTTGTTCCAGTATTGCGGCCCCGGGCCGGCGACAGCGACAGCAGCGAATAAGCCGCCCGCGACAATTGCGATTGAGGTCCGAAGGAGAGTCCGAGTT
>CAZENI010000854.1:0-2473 GCA_964513055.1 uncultured Opitutus sp. | reverse complement strand
TGCGGCGCCGTCGACACGATCACGATCTTCTTCGGGTTGAGCCGCGCCAGGATGCGCAGGATCGAGCGCTTCAGCGTCGTGCCGCGCACGATCGAGTCGTCCACCACCACGAGGTTGTCCGTCCCCGCCCGCACCGACCCGTAGGTGATGTCGTAGACGTGGCTCGCGAGCTGGTTGCGCAGGTTTTCCTGCCCGATGAAGGTCCGGATCTTGATGTCCTTGCTCACCACCTTTTCCCCGCGCGGCCAGTTGCGGAGGATCAGATCGTCCAGCAGGTCCTCGGTCAGCCGCCCTTCGCTGCTCGCCTTTAGGATCGCCGCCTTCACCTCGTCGCGGCGCAGCGTGCGCAACGCCGACATCAGGCCGTAAAACGCGGTCTCGGAGGTGTTCGGAATGAAGCTGAACACCGTGTTGCCCCACTCGTAGTTGATCGACTTCAGCACCGGCGCGGCGAGCTCGCCGCCGAGCGCCTGGCGCTCGCGGTAGATGTCCACGTCGTTGCCGCGCGAGAAATAGATCCGCTCGAACGAGCACGAGGCCCGCGGCAACGGCGCGGTGAACGGCGCCGACACCACCGTGCCGCGCTTCTTGATCACCACGGCGTGGCCCGGCTCGACTTCCTTCACCTGCTCGACCGCGAGATCGAACACCGTCATCAGCGGCGCCCGCTCCGAGGCGAACGCCACCACCTCGTCGTTCTGGAAATAGAAACACGGGCGGATGCCCGACGGATCGCGCGCCACGAACGCGTCGCCGTTGCCGATCAGCCCGGCCAGCACGTAGCCGCCGTCCCACTTCTGCGAGGCGCGCGTGATCACGCGCGTGACGTCCAGATCCTCGCTGATCCGCGCCGACAGCTCGTCGCCGCCCACGTCCCGTTTCCGGAGGAAGCGGTAGATGTCCTCGTGCTCCTCATCGAGGAAGAAGCCGATCTTCTCGAGGATCGCCTGCGTGTCCGTCGCGAAGATCGGGTGCTGCCCCATCGCGATCAGCGAACGGTTGAGCTCCTCGGTGTTGGTGAGGTTGAAGTTGCCGCACAGCGCGAGATTGCGCGTCGGCCACGGGCTCCGCCGGAAATACGGGTGGCACGACGAGATGCTGTAGCCGCCGCTCGTGCCGTAGCGCAGATGCCCCATCAGCAGCTCGCCGCCGAAATCGAAGTTCGTCTTCACCGTCTCGGTGAACTCCGGATGGATCACACCCGTGTCGACCATCTCGTTGTATTGGCCCAGCAGCGTGCGGAAGATCTTGTCGAGGGGGTTCGACTTGATGTTGCGCTCGCGGAACATGAAGGGCGCCCCCGCCGGCATCCCGAGCTTCACGCAGGCCACGCCCGCGCCGTCCTGGCCGCGGTTGTGCTGCTTTTCCATCAGCAGGAAAAGCTTCGTGAAGCCCCAGAGCGGCGTCCCGTATTTCTCCTGATAATAGGAGAGCGGCTTCAGGAGGCGCACCAGGGCGACGCCGCATTCGTGGTTGATACGTTCGCTCATGACGATTGGACCGATTGCGAATCAATCGCTGAACGCACCCTGGTCGCAAAATTGTGGAGGATCCGCACGCGCGTTAAAAGGCGCTGATTCCGTGGAGGCGCGGGCAATGGTCAACGGCTTTCTCGCGCCGCCGCGTCTTAACCCGGCTGCGTCACAACTTTCTGTTCAGGTGCATCCGCCCCGACGAGTCGGGGGCGACGTTTTCGCGAGCTCGCCCCTATGTGTCGGGGTTAACCCCGACGAAGTCGGCCCGGTCGGGTGCTTCTCGCGCACGTCTGCGTGTGCGGGATGCAGGTTAACGAAAACAGGAATGACCGTCCGCCCCCTTGACCGCCTCCGCGATGTTGGCGAGCGTCGTCCTTTTCCGACCATGCTGATCCTTCGCGGCTCGCCTGCCCTCTCTCCGTTCCGCCTGCAAAAGCTCCGGCAGGATCTGACTGCCGCCGGCCTGCCTGTGCAGGCCCTCGGCGCGGAGTTCGTGCACCTGGTCGAGCTCACCGGCGATCTGTCCGCCGCCGCGCGCAGCGTGCTCGAGCAACTCCTTACCTACGGTCCGCGCCGCGCTCCCGCCGCCGTCACCGGCCTCACGCTCGTCGTCGCCCCGCGGCCGGGAACGATTTCCCCGTGGTCCTCCAAGGCCACCGACATCGCCCACACCTGCGGCCTGCCCGAGGTGCGGCGCATCGAGCGCGTCATCGCCTACACCATCGACCTCGGCTCGCCCGCCCCTTCCGGCGCCCAGCTCTCCGCCATCAGCTCCCAGCTCGCCGCGAAGCTCCACGACCGCATGACCCAGGCGGTCTTCCCCGATTTCGGGAGCGCCCATGTGCTCTTTCATCACGATGAGCCCCGCGCGCTGACCAGCGTGCCCGTCCTCGCCGAGGGCCGCGCCGCGCTCGTCGCCGCCAACCGCGCGCTCGGCCTCGCCCTCGCGGACGACGAGATCGACTACCTCGTGCAGGCGTTCCCCACGCTCGGCCGCG
>CAZENI010000853.1:0-2474 GCA_964513055.1 uncultured Opitutus sp. | reverse complement strand
TGCGGCTTGCCGGCCTCGAGCGCGCGGTCGATGGCGCTCCGCGAGAGGCCGTAGCCATCCTCCGAGCGGCGCGGCACCACGAAGCGCGGGTTCAGCCCGAAACGCCGCAGCACCATCACCAGCAGCGCGGTGCTGCTCACGCCGTCGACATCGTAGTCGCCGAGCACGACGACCTGCTCGCGCTGCGCGATCGCCTGACGCAGGCGCGTCGCGGCGGCCTCGAGGTTGCGCAGCAGGAAGGGATCGTTGAGCCCCGCCAGCGCCGGCTGGAGAAACGCCACCGCGGCATCGCCATCCTTGAGCCCGGCCCGCAACAGCAGTTCGGCCAGCACGCGGCTGACGCCGGCGCGCTTGCTCAGCGCCTCGACCTCGGCGGCCGGGAACGGCGTGTGGGTCCAGCGCATGGTGATGTCCGGGGTGGAACGCGTTGTCCCCAACGCGCCGTTCGAGCCTGGCGCGTTGGGGACAACGCGCTCTCCACCCCGGTCAGGTTATTCCGACGCCTTGCTGGAACCCTGCCACTCGTATTTCGGCGCGATGTCGTGATGCGCCTCGACGTGCTTCCGGTCGCCCTTGTGCCACCAGTAGAACACCGGCGTGGCGATGAAGAGCGAGGAGAACGTGCCGGTGAGCACACCGATGAGCAGCGTGAACGCGATGTCGTTCACGTCGCCGCTCGTCGTCAGGATCAGCGTGACGGCCGTCAGCAGCGTCGTGCCGCCCGTGATGATCGTGCGGGAGAGCGTGAGATTCAGCGAACGGTTGATGATGTCGCGCAGCGTGCCGACCGGGTTGAGTTTCAACTCCTCGCGGATGCGGTCGAACACGACGATGGTGTCGTTGATCGAGTAACCGATGATGAGCAGGATGGCCGCGACCATCGAGGCGTTGAACTGCCGGTCGAAGAGCACGAACAATCCGACCGTGAGAATCAAGTCGTGCACCGTGGCGACGACGGCACCGATGCCGTAGCCCATCTCGAAGCGGAACGCGACGTAGAGCAGGATCGCGATCAGCGCGGCCACGACCGACTTGAGGGCGTTCCACTGGATCTCCTGGCCGACCGAGGCGCCGATGCGGCTCTCGCCCGCGATCTCGAGCTTCGCCTGCGGCACCGCCTGCTGGAGCTTCTGCACCGCCGGTTTGCCCTGATCGAAGGGGGTCGTGATTTTCAGGACTTCGCGCGAGCCGCCGATCGGCTGCTGGTAGGAGAAGTTCACTTCCTTGATCCCGATCTGCGCCGCGGCCTTCCGCAGTTCGCCGATCTCCACCTTCTGCGCAAAGTTGAGCGTGACCATGTCGCCGCCCGCAAAATCGATGCCGTAGATGTCCTTGCCCTTGTAGACGACCGCGCCGATGCCGACCACGAGGATCACCACCGTGCCGATGACGGCCGCCTTGGTGTATTTAAGGAAGTCGAATGTCGTGTCCTGCAGCAGGGAGAACATCTTCAGGGACTTGATCACGCCGGGGTGAATCAGGAACTCGAGGATGAGTTTGCTCACGACCACCGCTGCGAACATCGTGGTGAAGATACCGATCGCGAGCGTGACGCCGAAGCCCTTCACCGGGCCGGTGCCGAGCCAGACCATGATGCCGGCGACGAGCAGCGTCGTGACGTTGGAGTCGAGAATCGCGGACCAGGCCTTGTCGAAACCGGCCTCGAGCGCGGTGCCGAGGGACTTGCCGAGCTTCAGCTCCTCGCGCATGCGCTCGAAGATGAGGATGTTCGAGTCCACCGACATCGCGAGCGTCAGGACGATGCCGGCGATGCCGGGCATCGTCAGCGTCGCGCCAATGCTCGCCATCACGCCGAGCGTGATGAGGACGTTCACCGCCATGCCGATCGCGGCGACCATGCCACCGATCGTGTAGAAAATGAGCATGAACCCGATCGTGAGGCAGGTGCTGACGATGAAGGCGTTCCGGGCGCTGAGCACCGCGTCGGCCGCGAGCGTCGGCCCGACTTCATACTGCTCCTTCACGTCGAGCGCGATATCGAGCGGGTTGTTCAGGACATTCGCGAGATTGATGGCTTCGCGGTCCGAGAAGCTGCCGGTGATCTGGGCGGAGTCGCTGTTGATCTCTTCCTTGACCGTCGGCGCCGAGTAGAGCTTGCCGTCGAGCACGATGGCGAGGCGGCCCAGCCGGCCGGCCCGCTGGCCGCCGTCAGCGATCGCGCGGGTCACGTCGGCGAAACGGGTTTTGCCCTCCTTGGTGAACTCGAGGATGACCTCGGGCTTGCCGTAGAGATCGGGCCGGGCGAACGAATTCGAAATCATCTCGCCGGTCATCTCCGGGATGCGCTTCACAAAGAGCTCTTCGGTGCCGGTCTCGCCCTTGCGGCCCTCGTAGTCGAGGGTCTTCAGCTCATAGCCCGCGGGGGCGTCGACGCCCGGTCCCGGAAACGCCGTCGGGTGCACGATGCGGAAATCGAGGCGCGCGGGCGCCTTCACCTGGTTGACGACATCCGG
>CAZENI010000852.1:0-2491 GCA_964513055.1 uncultured Opitutus sp. | reverse complement strand
ATGATTTTCGACGAGCCGACGCTGGGCCTCGACATCATGGCGGCGCGGACGATCGTGAAATTCGTGCGCGACTGCCGCGGCCGCGGGAAGACCGTCATCTACTCGACGCACATCATGAGCGAAGTGGAGAAGCTCTGCGACGTGATCGGCATCATCCACGACGGCCGCCTGCTCGCGGAGGGCACGCTCGCGGATCTGCGGGTGCGCTACGGCGAGCAGGAGATGGAGGAGATTTTCGTCAAGGCCGTCGGGGGCGCCGCCGCCGTTGCCCGCTGACCCCCGACCCACCGACCCATGAACTGGACCAACATTCTCACCATCTACGGCAAGGAACTGCGCGATATGCTGCGCGACCGCCGGACGCTGCTCTCGATGATCGTGATTCCGACGCTGCTGATGCCGGCGATCATGGCGGTGATCGGCTTCATCACCTTCAAGGTCGTGCGCCAGGCGCGCGCCACGGCGCCGACGGTGATGATCATCGGCGGCGACGACTCGCCAAAGGCGCGGGCGGCGCTCACGGCGAACGACAAGATCAAGTTCGTGCCGGTGACCGCCGACTGGCGGCAGCAGATTTCCGACAAGAAGGTGCGGGCGGCGGTGGAGATTCCGGCCGGCTTCGACGCCGCGCTCGAGCGCGGGGATGCGGCCACGGTGAAGATCTACAACTACGAGGGCGAGATGCGCTCGGGTTTCGCGGTGGGCGAGGTGCGGCGCTTCTTCACCGACTATCGGGAGAAGATCATCGCCGCGCGGCTCGAGGGCCGCGGCCTGCCGGCGACATTCGTCAAGCCGTTCGAAGTGAAGACGGAGAATGTCGCGGCGCCGGAGAAGGTGGGCGGGAACGTCATCGGCGGGATCATCCCCTACATGTTTTTGCTCCTGAGCTTCACCGGCGCGATGTATCCGGCGATGGATCTCACGGCCGGCGAGAAGGAGCGGGGGACGATGGAGACGATCCTGTGCAGCCCGGTCTCGCGGCTCGATCTCGTGCTGGGGAAGTTCTTCATGGTGCTCACGGCGTCGCTCGGCACGGTCCTCTGTTCGCTCGTGTCGATGGGGCTGACCTTCACGGTTGGCGGCGCGCTTTTCGCCAGCATGGCGGGGGGCGGGGCGGCGGGGGCCGCAACCCGCGCGGGCGCGGCAGCCGCGTCGTCGGCGCCGATGCTGCCCTCCATCGATCCGCTCGGGATGCTCGCCGTGCTGGGGATGGTGCTGCCGATGGCGGTGTTCTTCTCGGCGCTGTTGCTGACGATTTCGCTCTTCGCGAAGAGCTTCAAGGAGGCGCAGAGCTATGTCTCCCCGTTGATCATCCTGATCGTGCTGCCGGCGGTGGTGGGCATGCTGCCGGGCGTGGAGCTGAACGCGCGCCTCGCGCTCGTCCCGATCCTCAACGTCTCGCTCGTATCCAAGGAACTGGTCTCCGGCGTCTGGCAGTGGGGCTATCTCGGGTTGATCTTCGGCTCCTCGTGCGTCTACGCGGGCATCGCGCTCGCGCTGGCGGTGAAGATGTTCAACCGCGAGGACGTGATCTTCCGCACGTAAAATTTTTCACAAACGCGGGGCGGGCCGCGTTGCCCGGGTAAAGCTGGGGTAAAAGCCCCGGGGGCCTGTAGCGCGGACGAAGGGAAACGTCTAAGGTGGCGTCGCAGCAACCAGCACACGATCACCATGAACTCGACGATCACGTTTCCTCCCGCTGAACCCACCCTGAAACTCCCGCGGCCTTCCGCAGAGAAATGGGCCGCCACGCTCGCGGAAGAGCGCCGCCGCCTGCAGGAAGACCAGGATGCCCTGCGGGAGCGGGAGCAGAACCTGCGCGACTACGAGGCGCGGCTGCGCTCGCTGCAGGCCGAGATCGAGGCGGGCCGCACGGCGGTGACGGATCCGGCCGCGACGGAAACCCGACCGGCCACGGCGGGCTTCACCCGGCCCTCGAGCCGGGCGCCGTTTCAGGATGACTCCGCGCTGCAGGCCGCCTGGGAGAAGCTGCACCGGGCGCGCGAGATCATGGAGGCCGAGCAGCGCAACCTGCGCGACGACCGCCTGGCGACACGCGAACTGGAGCAGCAGGTGAAGCAGCGCGAGGAGGCGGTGGCTGCCCGGGAGCAGGCGGTCGCGGAGCGCGAGGCGCTGATCATCGCAGCCACGCCGCCGCCGCAGCCGATGGGCGGCGAGCACGGCATGTCCGCCGCCACGCTCTTCACGCGCGGACCGTTCAACATGGCGCGGTCGGTTTTTCGCGGGCGCAAGGGCGCCTGAGTCCGCGTCGCCGAAAATCCGCTTGCAGCGCGTCCACCGGTTCCCCATCTGATCGTCGCGATGAATCTTTCCGTCCACGCCTGCGCCTCCGCCTTCGTCACGATGACGACGGTCAAACGCGCACGCTGGCACGGGTCGGCTTGGCGACGATGGTCCTGCGCTGAAAGACATGCGCACCGCGGCTGAAAGGCCCCGCAGATTACCACCGCCAAGCCCGACTCACCCGGGT
>CAZENI010000851.1:0-2495 GCA_964513055.1 uncultured Opitutus sp. | reverse complement strand
GGCCAAAGGCGGCAGCAGCGTCAGCGCCGAGGCACTGCGCGCCGAAAAGGAGGAGGACATCGCGGCCCTCGTCACCACCGTCAACGCCCACGCCCGCAGCCTCGTCCTGCTCACCCCGGAACTCGCCACCCGCGGCCTCCGCGCCACCACCGAGGATGTCGCCGCCATCATGGCCGACCTCGAACGCCGCTACCCCGGCGAACGCGAACGCTCCCTCTTCGCCAGCGTCGAGCTTTCACTCCGCCGACTGCCCGCGGAAGTGCGTGGGAAGCTCGCGGCGCTGGGCGTCTTTCAGGGGGGTGGGACGGCCCAAAGTTGCGGCATGGTCGCTGGCTGGGACGTTCAGAACGATGAAGAACTCCGCATCGGGCAGATGCTGGAAGCGGTCGGCCTGGCAGAGTTCATTCCGCTCAAAGTGCCGTTCCTCCGCTTCGATCCCGCCCTCGCCCCAGCGCTGCGGCGGGAACTGCGGGAGCAGGGCGGCGATGCCGAAACCCAGGCCCGCAGCCGCTGGGCGCAGGCCTACTTCGGCCTGGCAGGCTTCCTCTACCAACAGCGCAGCCAGGACGCACATCTCGCCGCGCACCTCACCCTGCTGGAACTGCCGAACCTGCTCGCCGCCCTCCGCGCCTGGAGCGACGCCATGTCCGCCGCCGCCGAGTCGTCCGCCGCCCGCCCCGGCCCCACCGCCCCCGTGCTGCCTGAGGCCACCCCGGAGGCCGTCATTGAGTTTGCCACCACCACGGAAGGCCTGCTCGCCCAGCTCGGACGCCGGGAAGCCCTCGCCGAAGCCGCCGCCCTCCGCACCCGCGCCGCCAGCCTCCACGCCGCCCGGGCCGGCCGCGGCCTCACCCACGCCGCCTATCTGGCGGCACGCGCCACCATCGAGCGCCTGCTCGGCGCCGGTCGTTTCGCCGAGGCCGCGAGGGCCGCCCGCGCCCTGGTGGACCAATGCGAAGCCGCCCCCGACGACGCCTTCCCGCTGCTCGCTGGCGACCGAGCGCAGGCCCTCTTCGCCCTCGGGCGTGCGCTCAAGAAGGCCGGCGATCCCCGCGCCGCCCTCGACCCGCTGGCCACCGCCCGCGAGCGATTCACCGCCCTCGCCACGACGATGACCGATCCCGGCCATCGTCAGACCTCGACCCGAATGGCCTCGGTCTGCCTGACCGATCAAGGCGACTGCCTGCGCAATCTCGGGGAACTGGAGCCTGCGGCGGAGAAATACGTGGATGCCATCCGCGAATCCGGGCAGCAGAACGACCGTCGCGCCGTGGCGACCGGAAAATTCCAGCTCGGCTCCGTGCGCCTGCAGCAGCGCCGCTACGGCGACGCCCTCAAAGCCTACGCCGAAGCGCGCGACACCTTCGAGGCGCTGGGCGAGCCGCAGTCCGTCGCCACCGCCTGGCACCAGATCGGCATGGTCCACCAGGTAGCCGGGAACCTTGAGGAGGCAGAGTCCGCATACCTGCGCTCCCTTTCCATGAAAGTGCAGGCGGGGAACAAATCCGGCGAGGCCGCCACCCGCAACCAGCTCGGCAACCTCTACGGTCGGATGCCCGAACGCCGCGAGGACGCCGTGGCCTTCAAACTCCAGGCCGCCGAAATCTACGCCGACCCCGCCACCGCCGATCCCCTGAAAGAAGGACTCTCCCGCAGCAACGCAGCGGGCACCCTCATCGCCCTCGGCCGCCATGCGGAAGCGCGGGAGCAACTCCAGTGCGCCCTCGCGTGCAAGGCTCCCTACGGCCCCAATGCCGAGCCGTGGAAGACCTGGATGATCCTCCACGACCTCGAAACCGCCACCGGTCACCCCGCCGCCGCCGCCGAGGCCCGGGCCAAAGCCATCGCCGCCTACGCCGCCGCCCGCCGCGGCGGCTGGGAGATCACCCAGGGAGCCGGTGCGCAACTCTGCGGCCTCCTCCGCGCCCTGCTCGCCGCCAAAGACCCCGCCACACCCGCAGGCGCCCTGCCCGCCGCAGCCCGCGCCCAACTCCTCTCCCAGGAACCCCCACTGCGCGCTCGACTCACCGCCTTCACCCGCGACCCGAACGCCCCGCCCTACCTCCGCGCCCTCGCCCCGCCGCTGCTGGCCATCCTCGACGGCTCCCGCGACCCCGCCCTCGCCACCGACCCCGCCCTCGACTACGACGACGCCGTGGAACTCACCCTGCTGCTGGAGCAACTCTGACCCAGCTTTCCCAGCCCGCATCGGTAAATTGGAGTGGCTGAAAGTCAGCTCCGCGCGGTTCCGACGCTACGCCGCTCCAACTTCCGACATCCAATCCCACGCAAGGCGGATGTGACGCCGCTGGAAGCCTCGGCCAAGGCGTGACAGAGGCCGGTGGACGTGGCGGCGAGGCTGAGGCCGGGGTTCGCCGGGCGGGATTTGCGCGGGTTTGACGGCCGCTGCCGCCCACCGCTCGTGTGCCAGTGCATCAGATGATACCCGTGTCTGTTGAGATTTGGACTTTTCCGGTGGTAGCGGCCGTCGTCCC
>CAZENI010000850.1:0-2496 GCA_964513055.1 uncultured Opitutus sp. | reverse complement strand
CACCCCCGCCCAAGCCAAACGCCTGCGCGAACTGGCCGAGCGCGCGATGGAGGCCAAGCGCTGCGAATTCACCAACCAGCCGCCGTCGCAAACCCTCGCCGCCTTCTGCCGCACCGCCAAAGACGCTCTCGTGGTCGCCGCCCCCGCCTACCTCAAGCCCGACGCCCAGGAACAGTTGCTGGCCACTCCCAATTCCTGCCTCGCCGTGATCGAGCTGGTCGTGAACTGGGAAGCCGAAAAACTCTACGGCGTCGAAGGACTCGGCCCCTTCGACGAATTTTAGAGAAGGTTTTATCCATGTCCTACCCGCACGCACGCCACCAAATCCACGAACTCGTGCAGGCCACCAAGGTCGTGCGCGAGAACTCGCGGGTGGAGGTGGAAGCGTTGGGAGATCACGGCGGCCGCTTCGAGGTGAACCTCGATCTGGTCGATGGATCCTTTGTCGATCTGCGCTATCTCGGCAAGGCCACCGACCAGCGCCAACCGCCGGGCTACGAGGCGAATTTGATCCTCGCCGGGCATCGCGTGCGTGGCGTCGGGCACAATCACGTCGGCAGAAACAACCTTCGCGCCAAGCAGCGCATCCCCGCGGGCTGGCACCAGAACAAGGTCGATCCCAATCTGCCCACGTCGCACGCGGAGTATAACCGGCACGAACCCCTCCCCAATTTTGCACCGACCGACTTTGGGGATTTCATTGGCAGGTGCGCCCAGCTCTGGGCCATTGACCTCAAAACGCCGGACGTGCTGGTATGAGCGCTGTCGAAAACACTCCGTCTCCCTCCGTCCTCCGCGAGAGCCTGCACACCTTCTGGCAGGAATCGCTTCAGATCGCCTCCACGCCGCACGGCCTTGAATTCGCCGTGCCGCAATCCTACCCCGACGGCTGGCAAATCGTCCTCCAGCTTTCACTACCCACCGCCACCACCGCGCGCCTGAGCGACGGCGGCAAGACGCTCTGGCAACTTGCCCAGACCGGCCAGAACATCGAGGCCGATGTCACCGCCCAGCGCATCCGCGAGCTGTGCGAGACCTACCAACTGAAGCGCGACGGTTGGGAGCTGTTTCGCTTCCTTCCCTGGCCCACGCCCGGCGCGGAAGTCCACCTCTTTACCGAGGCCATGGTCAGCATTGCCCACCTCGCCTACCTCCACGAACCCGCCGCGCAGACGATCAATGTGGCGCGCCAGACGGTGGAGCGGGTATTTCGCGAGCGCCAGATCGACGCCCAGACCAACCACCTGCTTGCCGGCAAAGTGGAGAAACGCATTCGCGTGGACTACTACGCCTCGCCCCAACGCCCGCTTGCCGTGCAGGTGCTCAGCCGGCGCGGCGCGGTGACGAGCTACATGGAGCAATGGGGCTTCCGCTGGCGCGATCTCCACGACGCGCATCCGCGCCTCCTGCGCGCCATGCTCTACGATCCCGCCGTTCAGGACATCGACTCGACCGCGGCCGCCATTGGCGAAGCCGTCTGCGACTACTTCGGGCCTTACGACAACGTCACCCGTCTCCACGAGTTGGTGGACGCCGCGGCCAAGCGGTAGCCGGGGTTGCTCAACGCCCTCTTCTTCGACCACAAACCCGCCGCCGGCAAAATTAACGTGGTCCGAGAAACGCTGGATCTGCACTCCTCCGCCTTCGCGCGAAGCAACGGCCGGACGCAGCCGCACCAACCAGCACCTCACGCTCAAAGGCGACCAGCGGGGGATGACCAAACCCGAAGGCACTTGCCCGATGGGAAAGTCTGCGAGGCAAAACCCGCTCCAGCGCTCCCTCCTCGACGACTTCGTCAGTTGTGATTTCGGGCGCCTCGGAAGAAGCGCGTTAGGGACAACGCGCTCCACCTCGAGGCAAAACCGCCTCCCCTCGCCCAACGCTGCGGCACGTTCGCGTCGTTGTAGAACCGGCCGCTGGCCGGTTGCCCCCGGACAGCGGCCATGCCTGCGGTCCAAAGGCGGGGTGCGATTGCCAGCAAGCTCTACACGCAGTCCATCGCCTCTGCAGAGCGCTATGTTCGATCCCCTCCGATACATTTCCCCAACCCTACAGCGTTGCCCACTAATTATACTTCCTCCTCCGAGTCCCACGCCGACGAGCAAGGTTACAATTGTTGTTTATAGGCTCCGCTCCGATCTTTCGTATTGATCGCACTATATTTATCACTCTATTTACCACCGTTCCCTTCGTCTTACGGCGCGTAACGCAGGACGAGCCACTCCCATTAGCGCCCTCAGCGCTGACGGGAATCACTACGCAATCCTCGACCACTCCCTCCCCAGATGGGCACGACCACCTCGTTTGATATCACTCAGACCGCGTTTCTGTTCAATCTCATCGCCAACGCTTCGAGCGCCGCCCCCAGCCCCAACAATCCGCAAGCCCAGGCTGATCTTGTCTGGGGCGCCATCAATGGCACGGCCAACTTGAAAACCAATCCGTTTCCCAACCTCAACTATGCAGGCCTGCTGCCCAGCTACGGCAGCCAGCTCC
>CAZENI010000849.1:0-2524 GCA_964513055.1 uncultured Opitutus sp. | reverse complement strand
GGTGAAGAAGAAGGAAGACACTCACAAGATGGCGCAGGCGAATCGCGCCTTCGCCCACCTCCGCTGGTAACCAGTCCAGGGCCCATTGCTCATGTCCGCTGCCGCCGCACCTGCCATCACTGTCGTCACCGACAAGGCCAAGATTTCCTCGGTCAACTCGAAGGATCGTCCGTTTCCGCTCGAGTGGACGCGGAACATCGGCATCGCCGCGCACATCGATGCCGGCAAGACCACGACCACCGAGCGCATCCTCTTTTACTCGGGCGCCGTCCACAAGATGGGCGACGTGCACGAGGGCAATACCGTCACCGACTGGATGGAGCAGGAGCGCGAGCGCGGGATCACCATCACCGCCGCCGCCATCTCCTGCGCCTGGAACGCCTCCTGGGGGCCTTGGAAGGGGATCAAGCAGCGCATCAATATT
This sequence comes from uncultured Opitutus sp., assembly GCA_964513055.1. Classification (GTDB taxonomy): domain Bacteria; phylum Verrucomicrobiota; class Verrucomicrobiia; order Opitutales; family Opitutaceae; genus ER46. The sequence goes on along the minus strand of CAZENI010000849.1, from coordinate 2,100 downwards.
ATCGATACGCCCGGGCACGTTGACTTCACCGCCGAGGTGGAGCGTTCGCTCCGCGTGCTCGATGGCGCGGTCGCCGTGTTCTGCGCCGTCGCCGGCGTGCAGCCCCAGTCCGAGACGGTCTGGCGCCAGGCGAACAAATACAAAGTTCCGCGCGTTGCGTTCATCAACAAGATGGATCGCACCGGCGCCGATTTCTTCCGCGCCGTCTCCGAGATGCGCGAGAAGCTGAAGGCCAACGCCCATCCGATTTTCCTGCCGATCGGCAAGGAGGAGAACTTCTCCGGCCTCATCGACCTCGTCCAGAATGTCGCCTACTCGTTTGACGAGAATCCGGCCGATCTGCTCGGCCTGAATCCGGTGACGATGCCGATCCCCGACGACATGGCCGCACTGGCCAAGGAGTATCGCGACAAGCTCATCGAGGCCGTTTCCGATTTCGACGACGTGATCGCCGAGAAATACCTCAACGGTGAGGAAATTTCGGTGCCGGAGCTGCTGCTCGGCGTCCGCAAGGCCACGATTTCCCTGCAGTTCACCGGCGTCATTCCGGGCTCCGCCTACAAGAAGAAGGGCGTTCAGCGCCTGCTCGACTGCGTCGTCAATTTCCTGCCGAGCCCGATCGATGTCCCGCCGATGCAAGGTTTGGACAGTGACGGCAAGACGGTCGAGGCCGTGGTGAGCGACAAGGCCAAGATGGCCGGTCTCGCCTTCAAGCTTTGGAACGATCCCTTCGTCGGCCGGCTCGTGTTTTTCCGTGTCTACACCGGCACGCTCCCCCGCGGTATGTCGGTCTACAATCCGCGCACCCGCCGTTCCGAGCGCGTTTCTCGCCTCGTGCTGATGCGCGCCATCGAGCGCGAGGAAATCGATCTGGCCTACTCGGGCGACATTTGCGCGGTGGTTGGCGTCAAGGACGTCATCACTGGCGACACGCTGTGCGATGAGGATTTCGACATCCGTCTCGAGCCGCCGTCGTTCCCGGAGCCCGTCATCTCGATGTCCATCGAGCCGAACTCCAAGGCCGACCAGGAGAAGATGGGCACCGCGCTCCAGCGCCTGGTGGCCGAGGATCCCACGCTGCGCGTCAAGACCGATCAGGACACGGGTCAGACCATTCTCGCCGGCATGGGCGAGTTGCACCTCGACATCATTCGCGATCGCATGAAGCGCGAGTTCAAGGTCGAGGCCACCGCTGGCAAGCCGCAGATCGCCTATCGCGAGACCATCGCCCGGGCGGCCGACGGCGAGGGCAAGTTCATCCGTCAATCCGGCGGCAAGGGCCAGTATGGCCACGTCGTGATCAAGATGGAGCCGAACGTGAAGGGTAAGGGCGTCGAGGTCATCAACGAGATCGTCGGCGGCACCATCCCGAAGGAATTCATCAAGCCCGCCACCGAAGGCATCCTCGAGGGTGCCAACAACGGCGTGGTCGCCGGCTTCCCGGTCGTCGACGTCATCGTCCGCCTGGTCGAAGGTTCCTTCCACGAGGTCGACTCGTCCGAGCTCGCCTTCAAGATGGCCGGCATCTTTGCGTTCAAGGACGCGATGAAGCAGGCCAACCCGATCCTGCTCGAGCCGATCATGGCGGTCGAAGTCACGACGCCGGAAGACTACCAGGGCGACCTGATGGGCGACATCAACCGCCGCCGCGGCCAGATCCAAGGCATGGAGAACAAGGCCGGCGCGTGCATCATCAACGCCTTCGTCCCGCTCGAATTGCTTTTCGGATACGTCACCGACATCCGCTCGCTCTCCAAGGGGCGCGCCAGTGCCGGCATCACGCCCTCGCACTTCGAGCAGGTGCCGAACTCGCTTCTCGCCAAGATCGTCGAAACCAACGCCAAGGGCCCCGCCCGCACGTAAACCTCCGTTCTTTTTCCGCCATGAAAGGCCAACGAATTCGCATCAAACTCCAGGGCTTCGACTATCGCGTCATCGATCAGTCCGCTCAGGACATCGTCGAAACCGCCAAGCGCTCGGGCGCCCGCGTCTCCGGCCCGATTCCGCTTCCGACCCGCATCGAGAAGCTGTCGGTCAACCGCTCGCCGCACGTCGACAAGAAGTCGATGGAGCAGTTCGAGACCCGCACGCACAAGCGCC
>CAZENI010000848.1:0-2534 GCA_964513055.1 uncultured Opitutus sp. | reverse complement strand
GCGAAGAAATAGCCCCGCGCCCGTCGTTTTCCCGCCGGCCGCTGGCGCCCTGGCCTCAATCCGCGCGCCAAACTCCCCAATTGCTGCGCGGCGAACGCGATTGCGGGTTGCGCCGGAGCCCTTCTTGTTGGTCCGATTTCTGCGTCTGCCGAACGCCCACACTGACATGGTCACGACCTCCCTGCCCACCGCCTTCCTCGCCGCCTACGCCGGCGAATCCGACGCGCAGCTCATTGCGTATCTGAACCTCAAGCTCCGCGAAATCGGGCAGCCCGGCGTCCCGGTGGCCGCGGGTCCCGCCAGCGACGGCCTGGCGCCGCTGGTGGATCACTTCCTCGCCCTCAGCCGGGAAAAGGACCGCGCTCTCGCCCGCCACCTCTGCCCCGTCGACCAGCGGCTGCAGAACTTCCTCTACGATCAGCTCGAGACCGGCGCGACGCGCCACGAGGAGGTGCCCCGCCTGCCCGCGACGACCCTTGTGCTCGACCGCCCCGGCCTCGCCCGCGTGCTCTCGCTCCCGCCCGACGCGGACCACCATCGCAGCGACATTCTCTCCTCGCACCGTGTGCGCCAGGGCGTCCTGCACAACCCGCGCAGCGACCGCCGCACCACCCAGGGCATCTTTCACATCGCGGACTTCGGCCTGCCCGTCCCCGACGACAAGAAGGCCGTGCCCGCCGCCGTCTTCTCGCGGCTCCTCCGCCACGCGCTCAACCCGCCCGCCGACCTGCTGCAGCTACCGTTCACGGCCACCGCCCCCCGGCCGGCCGCGTGCTTCGTCTCCCTCCTCATCCGCCCGGTCGTGTGCCCCGAGGTCCCGGGCTTCACGCCGCGCCGCGCGATGGAGACGCGTTTCTTCGCGCCCGGCGCCCTCGTCGCCAACCTCGACTTCATCGAGCGCATCTTCGGCAACGCCGGCGACCCCAACCTCCCCGAGAACGACGCCGCCCTCGATCCCGCGCACTGGAGCGGCCACACCGGCGCCGTCATCCTCGCGACCCACCTCAACCGCTTCACGAAACGCGAACTCGGCCTCCCCGCCTGGGACGAGGCCTCGCCCCGCCAGCGGCGCGACGGCATGTGCTGGAAGAAACCCGACGAACTCTACAACGACGGTGTCGCCTTCAAGCTCACCGCCCGCGACACCAGCGGCGTCATCCTCACGCTGATTTCCGACAACTATTTCGGCTACTGCAAAAAGGACGTGAAGGCCCAGATCAGTTTCGCCGCCAACCTCCTCGGCCAGTGCGAGGAGGAGCACGCCGGCGGCGCGATCGTGTTTCCCAGCTATGACCTCGGCGAGGATTTCCAGCTCAGCAAGCACCTCGCGATCGTCAACCACACCTTCGCCGAGGCCCTCGCCCAGCTCGGCGCCCGCGCCGTCCCGCAGCCCGGCGGCTGGGCGACGGACCGCGACTATCCGGATATCTGCTACGTTCCGCAGGACGCGTTCTTCTCGCTGCGCGCGCAGACGATCACCTGGACCGACGCCGCCGGCGTCCGCCAGTCGATCCGCCTCGTGCCGCGGCACACCTACGTGCTGCCGTCTGGCTACAAGGTCGAGATGGTCAAGCCCGACGACGGCCGCCGCTGGCGGCTCCGCGGCACGACCGCCGAGGGCGTGCTCTGCCACAAGCCCTGCACGGTCTCCGGCGGCGGCAAGTCCGAAATCTCCAAGTCGATCGCCGACGCCATCTTCACCGCCCCGAACTTCGTCAGCGACCTCGCGGCCGACTTCGACGCCATCGACGCGATCCTCATGCGCGAATACGGCCAGCGCTTCCGCGATCCCGCGCGCAACAAGCCCCAGGGCCGCCCGCTCCTCAGCCCCGAGCGCTCGCTCGGCTCCGTCGTCAAGCTCCTCAGCCGCAGCCCCGACTACACCGACGACTACAACGCCTGGCTCGGCACCATCCCGCGCTACATCCTCGACCTCGTTCTCCTGATCAAGCGCGTCCACAAGCCCGAGTGGGGCGACAACTGGCGCAAGCACTTCACCGTCGACACCATCAACGGCCGTCCGGGCAACGAGCTGAAATTCCTCGGCGAAAAAGCCATGACGCACTTCCTGCGCGTCGGCTTCACGCCCGACGGCGGCTGGCGCACGTTCAGCCTGCGCAAGGATTTTCACCCCGCCGTGAAGATCCAGGCGGAGGACGATATCACCGCCTCCATCGTCGCGCCGGCCGCGGGGCTGGCCGGCCTCTCCGCCGCCGCCCGCAGCGGCACCTCGCTGAAATTCGTCCACAACTGCGAGAACGCCCTCTTCCAGCGGCCCGACGAGGCCATCCACCGCGGCTACGACAAGCGCACCGAGCGCGACTTTTCGCGGCCCGGAAATTTCTTCTCGAACTACGAGGCGCTCACGCGCGACACCGCCCGCACCATCGTGGACGACGCGATCGGCTTCGATGCCTTCACCGAGCCGGTGAGCACGCTCTTCCGCGGCTTCTGCCATGCCGACCGCCCCGCCTTCCTCGCCTCGCCCGCCCACCCGCGAATCGTCGACGGCAAGCTGTCCAAGAATCCCAGAT
>CAZENI010000847.1:0-2539 GCA_964513055.1 uncultured Opitutus sp. | reverse complement strand
TTGCCGTGCAGCATGCGGAGTTCGCCGGAAGGCATCTTCAACGTCGCCTGGCCGTCCTCGATCGCGACCAGCTCGAGGCTGGTGCCGGCCGAGCGGGCGATCTTCGCACCGCGACCCGGGACGAGCTCGACGCAGTGGACGAGGGTCGAGGGCGGGATGATGGCGAGGGGGAAGTTGTTGCCGACGTTGAAGTCGTTCGTCGTGGCCTTGGCCGAGGCGAAGATGGTGTCGCCGACCTTCAGGCCCTTCGGCGCGATGATGTAGCGCTTCTCGCCGTTGGTGTAGGCGACGAGGGCGAGGTTCGCGGTGCGATTCGGGTCATACTCGATCGCCTGCACCTTGGCGGGCAGGTCGAGGATGTCGCGCTGGAAGTCGATGACGCGGTAGAGCTGCTTGTGGCCGCCGCCACGATGGCGCGAGGTGATGCGGCCGTAGACGTTGCGGCCGCCGGTCTTGTGCTTGTGCTCGGTGAGGCCGCGCTCCGGGCGCTTCTTTGAGAGCTCGCTGGTCGTCTTGTTGAGGGACGTGAAGCGGCCGGCCGGCGTGAGCGGACGAAATGAGTGGATAGCCATGTGGATTTTCTCCGGATTTGGGCGAGGTCGCGTTAGACGAGCTCGATCTTGTCGCCCTGCTTGAGCGTCACGATCGCCTTCTTGTAGTCGGAACCGACGCTGGGGCGGCCCTGGCGGCTCTTCTTGTTCTTGCCGCGGTAGGTCTGGGTGTTCACGCGGCGGACGGTGACCTTGAAGGTCTGCTCAACGGCTTCGGCGATCTGGTGCTTGTTGGCGTGCCCGTAGACCTCGAAGGTGTATTGGCCCAGCTCGGACGAGAGCTTGTTGGATTTCTCGGTCAGGCGGACGAGTTTGAGGATCTTGTCGGCTTGCATTAGTTTTTCCCTCCGTTGGCGCGGGCGATGATCGCCTCGAGCGCCTTGGTGCTGACGATGATCTTGGCGTATTGCGCGAGATCGAGGGTGTTGAGCTTCGAGGCGTCCTGCAGCGACACACGCTCGATGTTGCGGGAGGCGCGGGCCGTGTCGGCGGCGAACGGCGCGTCGACGAGGAGCACCTTGCCCTTGGGGGCGATGCGGGCGACGACTTCGTTCACGGCCTTGGTCTTCTTCACCGCGGCGTCGAACTGCTCGATGACGGCGATCTCGCCGGCGCTCGCGCGGTCGAAGAGCGCGCGGCTGAACGCGAGCTGCTTCACCTTGGCGTTGATCTTCTTGGAGTAGTCGCGCGGCTTGGGGCCGAACACGACACCGCCGCCGGACCACAGGGGCGAGCGGATGGAGCCGGCGCGGGCGCGGCCGGTGCCCTTCTGGCGCCACGGCTTCTTGCCACCGCCGCGGACTTCGCCACGCGTCTTCGTCGAGTGCGTGCCCTGGCGGTTGTTGGCGTTGATGGCGACGATCACTTCCTTCACGGCCTGAAGGCCCTTGTCGCCTTCGAAGGTCGGGAGGCCGGCGAAATCCTTTTCGCTGCTCGTCTTTCCGTCGGAACTAAAAACGGTGAGTTTCATGTCTGGGCGTCTCCTTATTTCTTGGCCGGGGCGGCGGCTTTGGCGGGCGCGGCGCCCTTCTTGGCGTCGGCGGCGATCGGAGCCGGCGGCGTCGGGAGGGCCCACTGGCCCTTGATGGCGGTGCGGACGATGACATCGTCGCCGTTGGCGCCGGGAATCGCACCCTTCACGAGGAGGAGATTCTTGTCGGCGATGACCTTCACGATGCGCAGGTTCTGGACCGTGCGCTTCTCGCTGCCCATGTGACCGGGCATGCGCTGGTTCTTCCAGACGCGGCCGGGGGTCTGGCGCATGCCGACCGAACCGATACGGCGGTGGAACATGGAGCCGTGCGAGGCGGGACCGCCCGCGACGCGGAAGCGCTTCACGACGCCCTGGAAGCCCTTGCCCTTGGAGATGCCGATGACATCGACGAGCTGGCCCTCGGTGAAGGAGGTGACATTGACGATATCGCCGACCTTGACGGTGGCGGCGGCATCGAGGCGGACCTCGGCAAGCACGCGGGGAGCGAGTTCGAGGCCGGCCTTGCGGGCATGGCCGGATTCGCCGCCAGGGGTGTTCTTCGCCTTTTTCTCGGCGAAGCCCAACTGGACAGCGTGATAGCCGTCGGTCTCGACGGTCTTGATCTGGACCACAGAACAGGGTCCAGCTTGAACTACGGAGACGGGGACGAGGACGTTTTGAGCGTCGTAGACCTGCGTCATTCCGAGTTTCTTACCTAAAATTTCGGAGATCATAGGCTAAGCGGTAGGTGGAAAATTTCCGTTTAACGGACCTACTTTAGCTAGGGGTCTGGCGGTGCCCGGGGGCACACAGACAACTGCTAACTGTAGAGTGAAGGAATCCGGGTGCGGATTTTGTCTTCGGTCGCGGGTTGAGGGTGGCTGAACTTAGACGTTGATGGTGATGTCGACACCCGACGGGAGGTTGAGCTTCTTCAGCTCGTCCACCGTCTGGGCCGTCGGCTCGATGATGTCGATGAGGCGCTTGTGCGTGCGGGTCTCGAACTGCTCCATCG
>CAZENI010000846.1:0-2546 GCA_964513055.1 uncultured Opitutus sp. | reverse complement strand
CGCCGGTGAGCATGGACTCGTCGACGTTGCTGGTGCCCTCGACGATGACGCCATCGAGCGGGACTTTCTCGCCCGGCCGGACGCGCAGTAGGTCGCCCACCTGGATTTGGTCCAACGGCACATCCTCTTCTCGTCCATCGCGCACGCGTCGCGCGGTTTTCGGCGCGAGCCCGAGTAGCGCTTTCACCGCCTGACCGGTGCGCTTGCGCGCCCGCTCCTGAAGATATTCGCCGAAGACCGCCAGCACGGTGATGACGGCGGCGGCCTCAAAGTAGAGTCCCGTCGCGCCGCCATGTCGCATCTCGTGGGGAAAGAGATTGGGGGCGAGCAGCGCCACGACCGAGAACACGTAGGCCGCGCCGATGCCGAGCCCCAGCAACGTATACATGTTCGCGCTGCGGTGCCGGATCGAATTCCACGCGCGGCGCCAGATGAAGTCACCGGCCCAGAAAACGACCGGCGTCGCCAGGATGAACTCGGTCCAACGGCGCCAGCCCATGGACGACTCGTTGTTGATCGCGAGACCGGGGATCATCCCCGCCATCGCGGAGAGAAACACGGGCAGCGCGAGGGCCGCGCCGATCCAGAGTTTGCGGGCGAGCTGTTTTAGCTCCGCCTCGTCGTCGGCCTCGTCCGCCGCCGCGACGTTCATCGGTTCCAGCGGCATGCCGCATTTCGGGCAGTCGCCGGGATGATCCTGCTGCACCTCCGGATGCATCGGGCAGGTGTAAATCGTTTTTCCGCTGCCGACCCATGCGGGATTGCGCTCGAGCGGCATGCCGCATTTCGGGCAATCGCCCGGCTGGTCGGATTCGACGCCGGGACACATCGGGCAGAAATACTTCGCGCCTACGGAAGGCTTCACGTCGGCGCTGTGATGATGACCATCGTGCTCACCGTGCCCGTGGCGGCAGGCATCGCTCTTCGCTTCCGCCGCCTTGGGCGCAGCGCGATCGTGATGTCCGCCACCGCCACAGCACCCAAGAGGCTTCGCCTTTGGCTCGTGCGCGCAGTGTTCACCGCGCGGCGCAGCTGCCCTGGCAGATTGAGGATCGCCGGGACGGCCATGCTGGTGCCCCTCATGGGGATCGTGACCCTGAGCGGATTTAGGTGGGAGGTTCATACTTCAGGGGACGGAGTCGCCAACGGATTCTTACAACATAGGCAGACAGCGAAAATGTGCCACAAGCCGTCACTCGGTGGCAGAAATGGAACGCCGCGCCCTGGCTGGGCGCGGCGGTTAACCGCGAGGTCGGACCATCAGTCGAACACGTCCTCGGGAACGGTATACACCTCGATCAAGACGTCCCGGTGGCCGACGTTGATCAGGTCGCTGGCCACATGCACCGTATAGGCGCCTGGCGGAAGGATGATGAGGACGGCCGCGTCAAAGGAGGCGTAATCGAGGGGAAACGCGCCAACCCGCGCCGCCGCAGCGGCGACTCGTTCGGCACCCGGTTGATTCATCCAGTCATCGTTGCCGACAATCGTTTGGGAGCCGCGTTTGACGGTGAGCCACGGGTCCGGGTGCGCGGAAGGAACATTGAACCGCGTTTGACTCGGGCCGACAGCGCGCACGAGCACCGCGCGCGGACGATCTTCGATTACGAAGCCCGCGATCACGACTCGCCCGTCGCTCAGGCCGGTGCGCGTCGAGATGTTGACGAGATTGCCATTGGACGTGCGCGCGAACGGCGAAACGCCGACCGCCATTTAGACCTGATCGCCGATCGGGACGTGGGCGGCACCGCCGCGAATTTTGAAATTCGCCGTGGCGTTGCCGCCCAGATTGTGGAACGCGAGCCAAGCGTTCACGTTGACCAAGTGGCGGTTGAGAGCCCACTCGGGCGCGTTGGCCGGCCGCGCGGTGGTTTGCGTGTCGCGCCACGTGACGTCGCCGCCGAGATCGAGCACGCCATTTTGCAGGAGCAGTCGTCAATCCTCGGTCGGGGTGAAACGGACGATGGCGAGCTGGTCGAGGCGGAACGGTTCGGCGGCCTTGCTCGGCGTGGCGAGCAGCACAGCGATCAACCCGCCGAGGAGAATGGCCGCGATGAGTTCCGCGCGGGCACTGCGAATTGGCTTCGACTCAATCGCCCGCAGGCGGCGCGCCGCTTTGAGCGGTTTAGATAATTGAAGAGGATTCATACGGCAGGGGAGACGGAGTCCTCTGCCGCGTCTTACGCCGTGCGCCGCTTTGTGGAGGCGCGGACTACTCGCACTCGCAGTTATTGAGGCACCGGCATTCGCCGCAAAAATCCACGAGCTTCGCTCGCAACTCAGCGCGCGCGCGGTGCAGGGTGACGCTGGCGTTGTTCGGCGTCATTCCTAGCGCCGCTGCCGCTTGCGCCACCGGCTCGTCTTGTAATTCGACGCGACGCAGCAATTCCGCATGGGTCGGTTTCAACGCCGGCAGCATCCTTTCGAAACACGCGCAGATATGCCGTTCCGCTTCCGGATCGTCGGTCAGGGTGATCGTGTCGGTCATCCATGCCTCATCGCGTCGTGAGGCGGCGGACCGGCTCCGGACATGATCGACGATCACG
>CAZENI010000845.1:0-2547 GCA_964513055.1 uncultured Opitutus sp. | reverse complement strand
CGTCGAGCCACGCCCCGAGGCGGCCGCGGCGAGCCGTGCCTGGAACTCGCGACACGAAGTGCACGCGTTGACCGTGCCGCCGAGGCGAGCGCAGAACGGACTCGCCGTTTCGATCGGCCACTCTATCGGACTCTTGGCGTCAGGCTCGCCGATCACGAGCGGCAGACCGCTGGCGGCGGCAAACGCGCGCTGGTAATCCTGAAATAGTTTCGAGCGGCCCATGATGGCGGCTGGCGTGTAACGCTTGCTGCGGCGACGAAGACGCATGGCGGGGGATAGGGTTGGTTCAGGTGCGAAACTGTGACCTGTATTCACAGATGGAGCACGCTCCGCATGCTTCCGGACGACGAGCAGATGCCGTCTGGAGCATCACGAGTGGACGGTGTGCGGTTCGCATGTTGACGATTCATTCAACGCTGCCGCCGTCGTTATCCCTCACGCGCGAAGTCGATTTCTTTACTCAAAGGCGCAAATGACGACTGGCGCCGGCGTTGTCATGTAACACGAGTGGGAGTCGCCACAGCATGCGCACGGGTTGGCCTTTCCGGCCCCTATACAATCCCAAATCGCGCGCAGACAAGGATAAGAGATGCGGAGTCGCCGGGCCGATACTTCAGGCATAGTGGCCGCGCTCGCTACCCGCGCGCAGCAGCTTCTTCACCGGACAAACCAAATCCTACCACCATGACCATTCGCCGCTACCTGAACAAGAACACGCTCACCTTTGGAGGCGCGGCTCTGTGGGGCCTGCTACTCATCTCCTGTGTGGCTGTGAATAGAACCATGCTTGCGCCCCCTTTTGTTGCGGGCGCGACATTCGTCGGCAACAAGGAGTGCACGGAATGCCACGCGGAGACGGTGGGCCATTTTGGTTCCGCCACTCATGCGAAGGTCATGCTGGCCGATTCGAAACTAGGCAGCACGGGCTGCGAAGCCTGTCACGGCGCTGGGAGCCGGCACGTGAAATCGGGCGGAGAAAAGGGGACGATCGTCAATCCGATGAAGTCGCCCGAAACGTGCTTCCAGTGCCATCTGGAAAAGCGGGGCGAATTTAGCCTGGCCAACAGCCACGGTGTGCTGACCGGCAAGATGAGCTGCGGCGACTGCCACAATCCGCACGAGGGCGGCGCGCTGAAAGGCAAGGGCGCCTCGCTCGAGGCCGCCAACGAGACCTGCACGAGCTGTCATACGGCGCAGAAAGGCCCATTCACTTTCAAACACAATGCGATGCGTGAAGGCTGCACGTCGTGCCACAACCCGCACGGTTCCGTGAACCAGAAGATGCTGGTCGCGCGCGACTCGAATCTTTGTTTGAACTGCCATCTCGAGACCGCGACTCGACCCGGGATCATACTCGCTGGCGGTGAAGACCACCGCACGCGGATGCAAGGCGGCACCTGCTGGACTGCAGGCTGCCACGAAGCTGTCCACGGGTCACACGCCAGCCCCGCCCTGCGCTACTAATCCTTCGCCACACACGTAAGCCATGAACGCGAAAAATAACTTCTTGCGCACCGCAGGCCTGCTTGCCGTCGCACTCTGTCTCTCGGCGCACGCTGTCGCAGCCGGCGCCACGACCGAAACCGATGCATTGCCCCTCTTCAACGAGAACTACATCAAGTTCTCTGCGGGCGGCATGCAAATGAACGGCAGCAAAGCCGCGGCCCAGGCACGCACCCAGATTCCGAAAGTCGGCGCTGCGGGCATCGAGGCCTTCAACTATACACGCGAGCTCTCCAAGGTGACCACCCTTGTGATGGACGGCCAGGCTCTGCCTGGTTCCGAAGAATACCTTGCACAGTTCCGTCTAACCAAGAACGAGGTCGGGTCCTTCGAGGCGGGGTACAAGACGTTTCGCACGTTTTACGACGGTGTGGGTGGATTCTTCCCAACCAACAACGCATGGCTGCAAATCTCCCCGCGTGCCTTGTTTGTTGACCGGGGCAAGTTCTTCCTGAATGCGACCGTGAACCTGCCGAAAGCACCTGTCTGGACGCTTCGTTACTCGAACGAAACGCGCGACGGACGGAAGGGCTCCACGATTCTCGGCGACACGTCGTTCACCGGAATTCCGAACTACTCGTTGAGTTCGCTCAATCCAGTCTCGATTGCCCGGAAAATCCTTCCCGCGTATATCGAACTCGACGAACGTCTGGAGACGCTCGAGGCCTCGGTTCGACACACGTTCGGCAAGACGACCGCGAGCCTGTCGCTCGTTGGCACGCGGATCGATAATTGGAGTTCGCGTAACATCGATCGCTTTGTCGGCGAGCTTCGCCCCTTCCCAACTATTCCGGCCAACCCGGTTACCGTGATTGCCCCGCAGCTCAGCAACAACCCGAACCGCGGGTTCGACAGTCAAGGCCTGAAGGAGGACGCGTGGACACTGAGCGGCAGGATCGAAACCGAGTTGAGCGATACCATGTCGCTTTATGCCGGCGCCCGCTATCGCACATCCGATGGCGACATTGCCGGATCGCGGCTCATCACGCTTACGATGAATTCCAATGCAGGCCAAATCAGCGGCGTGGGTGGCTTCGCCAGTGC
>CAZENI010000844.1:0-2553 GCA_964513055.1 uncultured Opitutus sp. | reverse complement strand
TGATGGCGGGCGAGCTGGCGTCGGGCTTCGTGTGCACGGCGGTGGTCACGGCGAGCGGCGCCGCGGCAAGCGAGGCGGCGGCGGCGAGCAGCAGGGCGGCGGAACGGAGGAGTTTAGTCTTCATCGACGGAGGTGGCGGAGGGGGAGCGGGCTGGGGCCGCGTAGGCCTCGAACGCGGCGCGGGGCGTGCGCGGGTTGAGAAAGAGGGAGTCGATCTCCTGCGGCGAAAGGACTTTTCCGGCCCGCAGCGGGATGCCCTTCAACTGCAGCGCGCCGATCTGGTAGCGCTTCAGGCGCGTGACGTCGAAGCCGAGAGTCGTGAACAGCAGGCGGATCTCGCGCTTCTTGCCGTGGTGCATGTGCACGTCGAGGTTGGTGGCGCTGTGGCTGGCGTCCGCGTTGATCAGCGCCGCGCGCTCGACCTTCAGGCGCTCGCCCTCGATCGCGACGCCGCGGATGAGCTGCGGGAGGCGCGATGACGGGAAGGGCTTTTTCAGGACGACGTGGTAACGCTTCGTCACGACGCGCGACGGATGCATCAGGCGGTTGGCGAGATCGCCGTCGGTCGTGAGGATGACGAGGCCCTCGCTGTCGAGGTCCAGCCGCCCGGCGCAGAAGAAGCGGAACTTGGAAAACTCACGCGGCAGCAGGTCGAAGACGGTGGCGGCGTGGTGCGGATCGTCGTTGGAGCAGACGAGGCCGCGGGGCTTGTGCACGGCGACGGTGAGCCGCGGCTGGGCGGTCGTGCGCACGGATTTGCCGCTGACCGTGACCTTGTCCACGCCCGGCGTGATTTTCTGGCCGAGGGTGGCCGGCGCGCTGTTCACCCAGACCTCTCCCTGGGCGATGAGGGCCTCGGCGGCACGCCGCGAGCATACGCCGGCTTCGGCGATGAATTTTTGCAGGCGGACGGGCTCGGCGGATGCCATGACGCTAATGGGCTTCAAATCCGGTGACGCTGCAAGCTTTCGGGCGCGCCTTGCGGTGGCAGCGGCTTGGCGGAGGGGCGGCTGGCGGTCGTGCTACGACACGAATGCGGCTTGCATGCGTCCCGGGCGCCACGCTTCATCCGCGCAACCCAGCCCCCATGTCGAGCCCCGCCGACCCCGCCGCGTATTCCAAAGATCGTCCCTTCCCGGCCAAGCTCACGGAAAATCGTCTGCTGAACCGGCCGGGCTCCGCCAAGGAGACGCGCCACTTCGTTGTCGATCTGCGCGGCAGTGGTTTGCACTACAAGGCAGGCGACTCGCTCGGCGTGTTTCCCTCGAACCGCCGTGAGGAAGTGGATGAGCTGCTACAGCGCCTCGGCGCGACCGGGAACGAGCCCGTTTCCCCGGCGCCGTTGAAGCTGACCGCGCCCCTCAGCCTGCGTGAGGTCCTGACCGACCGGCTCGCGCTGGCGAAGCCGACGCGAAAAATCGTCGAGACGCTCGCGGCGAAGGCCACCGACCCCGACGAGAAGGCCCGTCTGGCCGGGCTGCTCACCCCGGAGTCCAAGGACATCCTGACCGGCTATCTCGAACAGCGCGAATTCGTGGACCTGCTGGCCGAATTTCCGAGCGCACGGCTCACGCCGCAGGAGTTCGTCGATCACCTGCGCAAGCTGATGCCGCGGCTCTACTCGATCGCGTCGTCGGGCCGCGTGTATCCAAACGACGTGCACCTGACGGTGGCGATCGTCCGCTACGAGACGAACCACCGGCAGCGGGTCGGCGTGTGCTCGAGTTTCCTGTCGGATCGCGCGCAGCTCGGGACGACGCCGGTGCCGGTGTTCGTGTCGGACTCGCACTTCGGTCCGCCCGAGGATGGCGCGAAGGACTGCATCATGGTCGGGCCGGGCACGGGCATCGCGCCGTTCCGCGCGTTCGTGCAGGACCGGATCGCGACCGGAGCAACGGGGCGCAACTGGCTTTTCTTCGGCGACCAGAAGCGCGGCACGGATTTCCTCTACGAGGAGGAATGGCAGCAGTATCTGGCCCGGGGCCAGCTCACGCGCCTCGACACGGCGTTCTCGCGCGACCAGTTGCTGAAAGTCTACGTGCAGGATCGGATGCGCGAGAACGCGAAGGAGCTGTGGGCCTGGCTGGCCGGTGGCGCGCACTTCTTCGTCTGCGGCGACGCCAAGCGGATGGCGAAGGATGTCGACCTGGCACTGCATCACATCGTCGCGGAGCAGGGCGGGATGACGCCCGAGCAGGCGGTCGACTACGTGAAGTTGATGAAGAAGGAAAAGCGCTACCAGCGGGACGTCTACTGATTTCGGATTGGCGATTGCGGATTGCGGATTGAAATCGCACGGTTGAGCCGTTCTTCAATCCGGTTTCCGCAATCCGAAATCCGCAATTTTGCTCATGCTTACCTTCAAGAATCGCACCGCCCTTGTCACCGGCGCCGGCCGGGGCATCGGCAAGGCCGTCGCTGAAACGCTCGCCCGTCACGGCGTCACCGTGATCTGCGTCTCGAAATCCGCCGAATCCTGCGGCGCCGTCGCGGCCGCGATCGTGGCCTCGGGCGGCAAGGCGAAATCGCTGGCGGTCGACGTGGCCGACGGTG
>CAZENI010000843.1:0-2583 GCA_964513055.1 uncultured Opitutus sp. | reverse complement strand
GCACGAGGAGTTGCTCCGCGCCCAGCGGCTGGAAAGCGTCGGAGCGCTGAGCAGCGGGATCGCGCACGACTTGAACAATGCACTGACGCCGATCCTGTTCGCGACCGAGTTGCTGCGCGTGCAACGCGGAGGACCCGGCGAGCAGCATTTGCTCGAGACCTTGGCAAAAAGCGCCGAGCGTGCGGCGCAGATCGTGCGCCAGTTGCTGACCTTCGTGCGCGGGGGCGCGAACCAACGGGCGGATTTGCAGCTTCGGCACCTGGTGCGCGAAGCCGCGGACATGGCGCGCGTGGCCTTTCCAAAATCGATCCAAGTCGAGCTGCAGTTGCCGAACGATCTGTGGCCGGTGCGCGCCGAGGCGGCGCAGCTCTCGCAGGTGATGATGAATCTCGCGGTGAACGCGCGCGACGCGATGCCCGACGGCGGCGAGCTGCGCTTTTCAGGCGAAAACATCGTCGTCAGCGATGCGGCGCCCGCTGCCATTCCCGACCTCAAGCCGGGGCGTTATGCTGTGCTCCGGGTGCGCGATACCGGCGGTGGCATACCGGCGGAGCATTTGCCGAAAATCTTCGATCCCTTCTTCACGACCAAGCCGGTCGGCCAGGGCACCGGACTCGGGCTGGCGATCGTTCGCGACATCGTGCGCAGCCACCATGGCGCGGTTCAGGTGGAGAGCAGTTCGGGCCGCGGGACGACGTTCAGCCTTTTTCTGCCAGCGGTTTCGACCGCCGTGGTCGATGCGGCGAAGCCGCGCGCCGAGACGATGCGGAAAGGCAACGGCGAGCTCGTGCTCGTTGCCGATGACGAAGCGTTGGTTTTGGAAATGGTGCGGCTCGCCTTGGATTCTGCCGGCTATCGTGTGCTTCAGGCGAACGACGGCACGGAGGCGCTCGCGCTGGCCATCGAGCGCAAGGGCGAGCTCAAGCTCGCCATTCTGGATAAGGAGATGCCGTATCTGGGCGGACCGGCGACCATCCGCGCGCTGCACAAAGCGATCCCCTCGCTAAGGATTATCGAGATTAGCGGCAGCATGGAGGCCGGCGAGGCCGCGCGCACCGCCGATCGCGCGTTTCTGCAAAAACCGTTTTCTGCCGAGCAATTGCTGGATGCGGTGCACGAACGGCTGAAGACATGAACGCCGTCAGTCATGATCGATGCCGCAGCGAATTTCTGCCGGCTCGCTCGCACGACGAGATGCAGAGTTCTCGCCGATGACAAAATCTGCGCAGGCGTTCGCAAGAATTGCCTGAGGGAAAGCGGCCACCGCGGAGTATAAGCCTCTGTAAGAAAGCATGACCATGCGCGCCTCGCCTCCAGTTTCTCACCCACCGCATCAATGGATGCCGTCTGTCGCCTTTGGTCACGGGTTCTCGCGCGTTTCCTCCCGTGACATAACATTCAGCCAAGCACGCTCAGCAACGCATAAACCGCAACGTTAGGATTCATCACCATGAAAAATTCACACGTAAAAAGTATTCTCGGGTTGGGTTCAGTCCTGGCCCTCGCGATCGGCCTCGGCAGTTCAGCTTTTGCGGGCCCCGGTCCGCAACATTGGCAGCAGCAGGAACAGCTCCGCGCCGCAAACGCCGCGAAGAAAGCGGCGACAACGCAGGCCGAAAAACCCGCCGCTGCTACCGCGATGGCATGTCCGTCGTGCAAAACCAAAGTCTACGAGGAAACCGCGCAGCCCAACGTGGTCGACAAGACACGGCCACGTGTCGTGAAAGTCGGCGTGCGGCATTACTGCGATAGCTGCAAGGGCACGATCACTCGTCTGCCCGGCGGGGTGAACAGCGAGATGCAGCACAATCACGGGGCGTGCGCCACAGCCTCCTGCTGCACGGTCACCTGAATGGCGGAGAAGAATAACGAATTCCTGACCGTTCGCATCTGGCGAAACCTCAAAACCCATCCGTTATGAATCTAAAAAACAGACTCGGGCTCGGCACCGTGCTGGCCCTCACGATCGGCATCGGCAGCTCGGCGTTTGCCGGGCCCAGTCCGCAGTATTGGCAGCAGATGGAACAAATCCGCGCGGAAAACGCGGCCAAGGTGAAGACTGTGGCGAGTGCCAAAGCGGCCAAGCCGGGAGCAATGGCCTGCGAGAAGTGCAGGACAACCGCGGTGACGGAATATCGCTCGAGCCAGGCCGGCGGCAAAGTCCCGGCCCGCTTCGATCGCGTTGGGACGAAACATACCTGCGATGGGTGCGGCGGCGCTATCACCAGCGTTCGCGGCAAAACGACCACGAACGATATGAAGGCGAACTGCCCGACGTGCGCCAAAGCCGTTCCTACCTGCTGCACTGTCGGCGCCTGAGCTGCACCTCTATCGCCGAAGATGAAAACCTCACGTCGAATCATGAACGCGTTCGGGCTGGGCCATGCGCTCGCCCTGGCGCTCCTTCTTGGTTCGGCGGCGAGTGCCCAAACGCGATCGGAATCGAAGCAAAGCACGGATGCGCGCGCGTCGAAGCACGCCGATTCACGGCCCTCGATGGTGTGCGCAAAGTGCAAGACCGAAGTCCATGAGGAATTCGCGGTCACCAAGGTCGGCGACGAATGGGTGACACGGACCACGGGT
>CAZENI010000842.1:0-2598 GCA_964513055.1 uncultured Opitutus sp. | reverse complement strand
ATGAACGTCGCCGCCGGCATCTCCACCACCGGCGTCACCTTCACCGACGCCCAGATGGCCGCGATCGACGCCAAGATCGACGACGGCGATCTCACCACCGGGCTGTTCCAGAAATTCGACACCCGCTTCACCTACATCCTCGAACCGTAGCCCGGTGGAGCGGCCTGTCCTCACGACGCTGGTTTGAAAGCGTCGAAACGTCCTGAAAGCGCGTTGCGGGCAACGCGCGCCGCCGTCAGCGCTTCGCCTTCGCCAGCGTCGCGAGAATCGCCTTCTGCAGATGGAGGCGGTTCTCCGCCTGGTCGAAGATGATCGAGCGCGGGTTGTCCAGGACCTCCTGCATCACTTCCTCGCCGGCATGCGCCGGCAGGCAGTGCATGAACAGCGCGTCGCGCTTCGCCGCGGCGAAGAGTTTCCCCGTGACCGCATACGGCGACATCACGCGGATGCGTTCCTTCGTCTCCTCCTCCTTGCCCATGCTCACCCAGACATCGGTGTAGACCACGTCCGCATCGCGCACCGCTTCGTAGGGATCGGTCGTGAATTGGTAGCCCGTCTTCGGATCGTAGCCTTCCTTCGCCAGGAACGCATCGAACGCCGGCGTCGGCGCAAACGCCTTCGGGCCCGCCAGCGCGATCTTCATGCCAAACAGGTTCGCGCCGAGGATCCACGAGTAGGCCATGTTGCACGCCGTGTCGCCTAGGAAGGCGATCTTCCGGCCGCGCAGCGACTCCACGAGCTTCGCGCCCGTCGTGCCCTTCGCCCAGCGCTCCGTCATCGTGAACGCATCCGTGTAAATCTGGCAGGGGTGCAGGAAATCCGTCAGCGCGTTGATCACCGGCACGCTCCCGCGCGCCGCGAGCCGCTCGACATCGCTGTGATCGAAGGTCCGCACGATCAGCCCGTGCACGAAGCGCGAGAGCACCTCCGCCGTGTCCTCGATCGATTCGCCGCGGCCGATCTGGATGTCGTTTTTGTTCAGGAAAAGCGGATTGCCGCCGAGCTCGTGGATGCCGACCTCGAAGGAGACGCGCGTGCGCGTGGAGGACTTGGAGAAGATCAGCGCCCACGTCTGGCCCTTCAGCGGCGTCGGCGCGCCCTGCTTCCCCCGCTTCCGCTTCAACTCGCGCGCCAGGGCAAACAGCTTCGGCAATTCGGCCCGGGTGAAGTCGGTTTCTTTGAGGAAGTGCTTCATGAGAAGCGGACGGGTCTAAGCGCGCGCCGCGCGCGGCACGAGGGAAATTTTACTCCCCCGCGCGCGGGGCGGCGTCGGGGAACCAGCGCTTCGCCGCCGCCGCCCGACCGAGCGCGGTGTTGCCGCACCGGATCACCAGCGCCTGATAAAACGGCTGCGCTGCCTGCGGATCGCGCCCCTTCAACCAGCCGCCCGCCGTTGCGAGGATCTCCGCCGTCTCATCGGAATCGTTCGGCAGCAGCGAGGCCGCCCACCACGCGAGTTCCGCCGCGCGGTAGCGGTAGTGAAAGCGTTTCTCCGGCGCCGGCTGCTGAGTCAGTCGCGCCTCTTCCAGCGGAGTCGGGGCGAAGAGACTCTTCCGTTCCTCCGGCGCTCCGCGGCGCCGCGCCGCGCTCGGGTCCATCTGGAAATCCGCGCCCCAGATCGCCCAATCCGGTTCGAGCTCCGTCCCGAGCAGCGCGAGCCCGTGCTCTCGCGCGACCCGGGCCGCGCGCCAGAACGCCGCCGCCCGCTCGGACGCGGGCCGCGCCCCGTCGAAGCCCGCGCGGACGCTCTCCACGTAGTCGCGGTAGGCAGGTCGCAACGCCTCGGGATAGTAGGACTCCACCGCCGCCCCGCGCCCCAGACGGGCGAGCCGCCGCGCCAGCAGATGCCGCAGGCCGGCCGGCCGCTCCGCGGCGGACTCATCCACAAACCGCTTCAGCTCCTCCGGCGTCATCACACGCTCCGCCACGAACGCGGCGTCCTCCCAGTGTCCGCCGGCCAGCGTCGCCTCGAGCGCGCCGCGGAAATCATCGCGCGCGAGGCACACGCGACTGAGCTCCGCCGCCACGCGCACCCGGTGCGCCGCCGCGAGCGCCGGATTCGCCAGCGCCGCGCGCAGGAGCGTGTCACCGCGCTGCAGATCGCCGCCGCGCAGCGCCAGCTTCGCCCGCAGCCACTGCGCCTCCGCGCTGTCCGCCGGCGCGATCGCGATCCACTCCCACGCGAGCGGAAAGAGCCCGGCCTCGTAGGCGAGCCACGCGAGGCGATCCGCCTCCGCGACGTCGCGGACACCCGCCCGCTGCAGCGCCGCCGCCCAGCGCTGCGCCGGATCGATCCCGCGTTCGTGGAGTATCACCCCGCGGTTATCCGTGGCGGCCGTCACAAACCACGCCGTCACGACCCGGCGGGCGTTCACGTCCGCCACGAGCGCCGGAAGTTTGTCGTCCGCCGCGCGCGCGGCCCGTCCGGCCGCGATGCGCAATGACGCCAGCGCGGTCTCGTCTCCCGCCGCGTGCTGCTGCAGATAGAGCCCGATCGCGGCCGCATGCTCGCCATTCGCCAGCCGCGCCCGCGCCTCCCAGCCGAGACTCGCCGCCGCCAGCCCCTCTTCCCACTCGAGGATCTTCTTCTGCCGCTCC
>CAZENI010000841.1:0-2603 GCA_964513055.1 uncultured Opitutus sp. | reverse complement strand
TGGCGCTGTGGCCCGCCACGAAAAGATTGCCAGAGCTGTCGAACACCACGGCGTCCGTCGTGCCAAGACCGCTCGCGAATGTTGTCGCTACGCCGGCCGGGGAGATTTTGCGAACAGCGTGGTTGTTGTAGTCGGCGACAACCAGGTTTCCGGCACTATCAAAGGTGAGCCCGAACGGGAAATTGAAGCGCGCAGCCGTCCCCGTGGCGTTCGTCGCTCCCGCGAAACCGGCCGTCCCGGCAAACGTGACGAAGTGGAAGGCATAATCGACGTTCAGCGTGATGCTCCCCGTCGCGCCAGCCGATCCGTCTACAGCGATGTGGTAGACCGTGCCCGCGGTGGCGTTGAAAGTGAGCTTGCTCGTGTTGCTGGGGCCGGAGTTGTCGTCGCTCGCGACCGTCGTGAGCGAGCCGACCGCCGCGCCCGAATAGACGCCGAGCAGGGTGTTGAAGCCGCTGCCGATGGTGCTGACGTTGACGACGCCGGTCTTCGGCGCGGTCCACGTCCACCAACTCGAAGCGCCGCCGGCATTGCCCGCGTGGCTCGGCTCGCCGCTTTCCTTCGCGCCGCCGGAATTGGTGCCGGAGACCGAGGCACTCGTGCCCGTGATCACGGTGCGGCCGGCGAAGGCGTCGTTCGCTGCCGCGGGCAGCGTGAGCGTGACCGCGTAGCTGCCGGTGTTGTTCGAGGCGAAGGTTTCGTTGACCGCCACGTAGAGCGTGCCGCCACCGGCTGGCACGGTGAAGGTCCCGCCCAGGCCAATCAGGAACCAGTCGCTGCGCGTCGGGCTCGCCGCGAACGTGCCGACCAGCGCGCCGTAGCGAATCGCAGCCGGGTCAGTCGTATCCGTGGTCTGCTTACCGGCGAAGGGCCAGCCGGTGCCGTCGTGGTCGTAGTTGGCGCCGCCTCCCGGAAAATTATTGATGCCATTGCCCGAGGGGAAGCCGGCGACATTCGGATAGGTCGCCCCGACATTGTTGAAGGTAAACGCCCCGGTCGCCGCCGAGACCAACGAGCCGTCCGGCTTTGAGGTCCAGAAACCCGGCGCGATCTCCCCCGAACCTGTGGCACTGATCTGGAGCACCGCCCCCCCGCTGAACGTGCCCAGCGCGATCTTCGCGGTGTTGAGCGTCGTGAGCGGCACACTGACGACGGTCTCGGTGATCGTGGCTTGGAGCCCGGTATTGCCATAATCGTAACCGCCGAAAACCGCGAAGTTGATCGTGTCTCCGCTGGTCACGTTGATCGTGAGATCAAAGGCGCCCGCGTCGGTCGTGCTGAAGCGCACGGTGTTGTTGTGGCGCACAGCGACCTGCATCACGCCGGTGTCGCCGGCGAGAAACTGTCCGGCCACGCGCACCGTCGTCGTCAGCGGCGCGGTCCAGCGCAGCACGGAGGGTTCATGGCCGTTGCCCGGGTGAATCGAAAGCGCACCGGCTGGAATGCCGTGGTTCGGGGTGCTGCCGGTGTTGAGCCAGATCGACGGCGTGAAGTCCCCGCCCCAGCCATACCAGAGGTTGGCTCCGCTCACGCTCGTCTGATTCGTGTAGGGCGTGAACGTGGTGAAGCCCGGGTCCATCCAGCCGTAGGTCCAGACGCCGTTTGGGTTGCCGTTGGTGACGGAAAACTCGGTCGTGGGATTCCAGGTCGTGGCGGCCGCCGCCGCCACGTTCGCCGTGGTCGAGACGACGAGCAGCGCCAGGAAACTCGCGAACCCGCGGGGCAGCAGAGCGCGCGCGAACGCGACGCAGCAACGACTCATCACGGATGAAGCAGGAGAGCACATGGACGGAAAAGCGGGTTGGCGCGGTCCGCACGAACCGGGGGAGTCGATCCGCACCGATCGGCGTGCGAACAGTCGGGTGAATGCGGCGCTGGAAGCGGGTTGACGAGTATCGCGGGCGCGGGGGTGTTGCCAGCCGTAAATCCGGCCACAAAGCGCGACGCCGATCCGATTCAAACCTTGAGGCACCGGCGATTCATGCTAGGCGTGAAGCCGCCATGAGGTTTCCGCGTTGTCCCCGGCTCGTCTGCGCGCTCACGCTCGCCCTGCTCGGGACGGTCGCGTTCGCGCAGACCATCGTGCTGACGCCGGGCTCGACGACGCTCAACCCCGGCGGGGGCACACTGACGTTCACCGCGTCGATCAGCTACACCACGACCGCCTCGACGCTGGGCTTCACAGTCAGCCTGCCCCCGGGCTGGACTTACGTCGGCGGCACGGCAGTCGCCGGCACCTCGCCGGCCGAGCCGTCGATTACGCCGGTGTCCGGCCGCGCCGGCACGCTCGACTGGGCGTTCGTCAACGTGCCGGCGAGCCCGATCTTGTTTACGTTCACGACCTCGTATCCGTCGACCGCCACCGGTCTCCAGCAAATCACGACATCCACCGTCGCGCGCGACGGGACCGGCGGCACGCCCGCCGTCGTGACCGGCCCGAACCTCACGCTCTCGGGCATCGCCAACGCCATCGTCTGGAACGGCGGCACGGGCGCCTGGACCGACACCGCGCAGTGGACGCCCAACACCGTGCCGCTCAACGCCGGCACCGCGCACTTCTCCGCGAGGGTCAGTGCCGGGGCCGCCACGCTCGGCGCGCCTGT
>CAZENI010000840.1:0-2622 GCA_964513055.1 uncultured Opitutus sp. | reverse complement strand
CGCCCTCGCGCTGGCCGGCGAAGCGCAATTCCTGCAGGCGATCCGTCGACAGGCCGACGCGCTTCGCCGTCTCGCCGAGCTTCGCCATCTCGGCGTTGGCCTCGACGAGGCCGCGCACGAGGCGATCGACGCCGAAGCCGGTCACAAACCCGCCGACGCCGGCGGCGAGCGCCTTTTGCGCGAAGGAGGGATTCGCCTTGGAAAAGCGATCCTCGACGTCGCGCACGGCGCGGTCGGCGATGAGCCCGGCTTTCGCCATCTGGCGCTCGAACTTGTCGAGCCGCGCATTGAGCGCAACGGTGAGATCGCCGGGCATGCGTCAGGCCAGCCGTTCAACCATGTCGTGGAATTCGGACGCGGACGGCGGCTCGATGGAGTCGGGCTCGCCATGCGCGCGGTTGTGCCCGTCCACGCAGGCGGCGAGTTGCCAGGGCGACATGTCGTCCACTTGCGCCGGCGTGAAGCCTAGGACTGCGCCGGCGCCGTAGAGGGCGGAGAAGACGAAGCGGTCGTCGCTTCCGTCGCGGCCTCCTCCGCCGCGCCTTTTCCCACTGCATCGTCGGGAACGCCGACCACGGCCGCGAGGACGACGGCCGCGGCGAGGCTGACGCTCTCGGCGAGCGGCCGCTCGTCGACCGAGCGCCGCACCTTTTTCATCGCGTCGTCCGACGACAGGCCGCCGCCGATCAGCCCGAGGCGGATGGTCTCGCGCACATCGTCGACATACCAGTCGCCGGTGAGCAGCCGCCGGTGGATGGTGAGCGGGCCTGCCGCGCACTTCTCCTGCAGGATGCGAATCTCGCCGAGCCGCAGGCGAAAGCGATCCTCGCCGTCCTTCCAGTCGAGCGTGACCGAGCCGTCGGCGCTCATCAGAGCTGCTCGACCGCGCCAGACGATTGCAGCGTGAACTCGACCTGGATCAGGCCGTCCTGCTCGCCGGAAATGTTGAAGGCGGTCATGTGGTAGGCGCCCTGATAGCGCCGCACGCCGACCGGGAAATCGAGCGACACGCGCACATTGCGCGCGTCGCGCGCCTTCCAGAAGGCCTCGTACATGTCGAGGCTTTCCGGCGCGAGCTGGCCGGAGCCGGTGATGTCGGCCGACAGCGCGCCCTTGACGCGCTCGGTCCAGAACGGATCGTCGGGCTCCTGACAGTCGGCGACGCTGAATTCGTTCACCGCGGCGGTGCGGTTGGACCCTTTCGTCTGGATCGCGCACGGCGCGATGAAGTTCTCGACCGGCGACCCGCCGTCGCCGATCTGGATGAGCATCTTGGTGCCGCGGGCGACCGCCGGACGCGCCATGTGAATCTCCTTTGTTGCGTTTTGCGGGGGCTATCGCGCTTTTCCGCGCATATCGGGCAAGCCCGACATGCGAGGCGCTGCATGAGCCCCCGCGCCCCGGTTCAATCAGATGGTTGCGAGAGCGCGCGAAACGTCATGACGATGTGGCTGGTCTTGCCGTCGGGGTCGCGCAGCGCGCGCGAACTCTCGAAATGGAACAGCGACAGCGTGTGGCCTTCGAGCGCGATGTCGTCACTCTTGTCGTCAAGAGCCTCACGCACGGAATCGGCGATCGCTTTCGCTTCGGTAAATCCCTGCTTGCGCGACCAGACATGAATGTCGAGGAAGCTTTCGGTGCCCTCGTAGCAGTCGGCGCGATCGGCGAGCGACTGGCCGTCGCCGAGCGTGACGCGCGGCATCGGATCGCCGGCCGGCGGCTCGTCATAGACGTGGCGGCCCGCGACGCCGGCGTCGCGAAGGCGCTTCACCAGCGCCTTCTGAAGGGCGAGGGCGGGATCGATGCTCACGCCTCCGCCTTCTCGACGCCCTGGCGCATCGCCTTCGAAATCGCCGCCTGAATCGCCTTTTTCCGCGCCCGGTAGGTCGGGAAGAAATAGGGTTTCGGCTTCGCGCCGGGATGCTTGATGCCGCCGCCGGTGCGCGCGAGCCGCCGCTGCACGCTTTTGTTGCCGCCGCCCTTGTTCACAAAGTGCGGCGCGGTGCCGAACTCGACGAATGCGGCATAAAACGCCTTTGCGTCGCCCGCATGGATCGTCACCGAGAGATCGGGATCGGTGTTGCTTTGCCCCGCCCGACGGCCGCCCTTCACGCCGCGCACGTTGGCGTTGGCCGGCGTATACTTGCCGAAGGTGAAGCCGATGCTCTTTTTCAGGTCGCCCTCGTCGACCGGCGTCGCCGCCTTGATCGCCGCGACGAGCTTTTCCGCCTGGTTGCGCAGTTCCGCCCGCACGAGCGCGCGCGTGACTTTTGGAATGCGGGCGAACCGGGCCTTCAGCCGCACGACGCTGGCGTTCACGGCGCATCTCCCGCGACGGCGGTGACGTCGATCATCCGGTTGCGCTCGTCATTGTTGGCGACGGCCGTGATGGCGTAGACGCGGCCGGTGCGAACGTCCCGCGCGCGCCAGTCGCTGGTGATCTCGCGCGCATGGCGCGACGACCAGATGGTGATCACGACGGGCTGGCGGCCGGAGAGCCGCGCCGCCTGTACGGCCTCGCCGCCGACCAGGGGCCGGATGCGGGCGGCGACCGTGAAACGATCGACGAATTCGCCTTCCTCATTGCCCGCGCCATCGGATTCGACGGGACGAGAGGCGAAC
>CAZENI010000839.1:0-2651 GCA_964513055.1 uncultured Opitutus sp. | reverse complement strand
GACGAGGAAGGCGCGGCGCCGACGATCGGCGGGCCGATCGCAAACACGCAGGCCTACGTGCTCGATCGGGAGCGGCGCGTCGTGACGGCGGGCGTCGCGGGCGAGCTGTTTCTCGGTGGCGAGAGCCTGGCGCGCGGTTACCTGCACCGCCCGGAGCTGACGGCGGAAAAGTTTTTGTGGCTGACGCTCCCGCACGAGCGGCAGGCGCGGCGGCTTTATCGGACGGGCGATCGGGTGCGCTGGACGACGCGCGGCGAACTTGAGTTCCTCGGCCGCCTCGACGGCCAGGTGAAGGTGCGCGGCTGCCGGATCGAACTGGGCGAGATCGAGGCGGTGCTCCACGGTCATCCGTTCGTGCGGGAATGCCTCGTGCTGGCGCGGCCCGACACGCGCGGCGAAGCGCAGTTGGTCGCCTACGTGGTGCCGCGGTCCGGCACGCCGGCGGGCGGCGACGTCAGCGTGCTTGATTTCCTCCGAGCCAAACTTCCGGCCTACATGATCCCGGCGAGCGTCGTCACCGTGGCGGCGTGGCCGCTGACACCGAACGGCAAGATCGACCGTCGCGCGCTGCCGGAGCCGGCCTCACACGCCGCCGAGGCAGGCGTGGCCTTCGCCGCGCCGCGCACGCCGGTCGAGCAGGCGGTCGCGGGGGTGTGGTCCGACGTGCTGGGCTGCCGCGCGGTCGGGCGGGCGGACAACTTCTTCGAACTCGGCGGACATTCGTTGCTGGCGGCGCAGGTCGTCACGCGGCTCAACGTCACGTTCTCCGGCGCCGCCTCGGTGCGGTCGCTCTTCGATCAGCCGACACTCGCCGCTTTCGCCGCCACGGTGGAGGCCGGCCTGGGGGGCCGCGCGCCGGGCCGGTCACGCGTGCCGCGCATGCAGCGGCGGGATGCGGCCCGCACCGAGAGGGAACAGCTTCAACCGAACTAGGAACAGCCATGCCTACGCAAAGTCTTCCGATCAACGCGACCGACGAGGTCATCGCCACCGCCGCGCCGCGCGCCGCCGAAGCGGAGCATCCGATTCCCGCGGCTTCCGGCCAGCGCCGGCTCTGGTTCCTCGAGCAGATGGAACCGGGCTCGCCGCTCTACAACATCCCGTATCTGGTGCGGCTCAGCGGTCCGTTGAACGAGGGCGCCCTCGATCGCGCCCTGGGCGCGGTGGTGGAGCGCCACGAGGCGCTGCGGACGAACTTCGTCGCGGTCGGCTCCGAGCCGACCCAGGTGATCAAGACCTCGTGGTCGCTCGATCTGCCGGTGACCGATCTTTCGGGCATCCCGGAGGTGGAGCGCGACGCGGAGCTCCGGCGCCAGACGCTCGCGGAGGCGAAACTGCCCTTCGACCTGAAACGGGACCTGATGCTGCGCGTGCGGCTCTACCGCCTCGCGCCGACCGAGCATGCGCTGATGCTGGTGATGCACCACATCGCGTCGGATGGGTGGTCGATGGCGGTTATCTACCGCGAACTCGGGGCCTGCTACGAGGCGTTCGCCCACAACCGGACGCCCGGGTTGCGCGAACTGCCGATTCAATATGCGGACTTCGCGGCGTGGCAGCAGGAGTATCTGCAGGGCGAGACGCTCGACAAGCTGATCGCCTACTGGAAGGGGCAGATGGCCGGGTCGCCCGCGCTGCTCGAGCTGCCGGCCGACCACGCGCGGCCGCCGCTGCAGTCGCACCGCGGCGAGTGCGTGCAGCTCCGCCTGCCCGCCGGGCTCGTGGCCGGGCTGAAGCAGTTGAGCGCGCAGCATCGCGTGACCTTCTTCATGACGCTGCTCGCCGGCTTCAAGGCCGTGCTCTGCCGCTACACCGGCCAGACCGACATCGTGGTGGGTTCGCCGCTCGCGGGGCGCGACAGCGCGGAGACCGAGGAACTGGTCGGCTTCTTCATCAACACGGTGCTGATGCGCACGGACCTTTCCGGCGACCCGACGGTGAAGGAAGTGCTGACGCGCGTGCGCGACATGGCGCTCGGCGCCTTCGAGCACCGCGAGATGCCCTACGAACGGCTCGTTGAGGAACTGCAGCCGGCGCGCAATCTCAGCTTCGACCCGATCTGCCAGGTCTACTTCGCGCTGCAGAACATGCCGACGGCGCCGCTCCAGTTGAGCGGCCTCGAACTCGACATCGCGCCCGTCTACACCGGCACGGCGAAGTCCGACCTCACCGTCTGGGCGATCGAGCAGGCGGACGGCACCCTCGAGGTGACGGCCGAATACGCGCTCGATCTCTTTGCGGGCGCCACGATCGAGCGCTTCCTCGGCCACTTTCAGACGCTGCTCGCGGGCATGGTGGCCGATCCCAGCCAGCGGCTCTCGGCGCTGCCGCTGCTCACGGCCGAAGAACGGCGGCAGATGCTCGTGGCGTGGAACGACACCGCGGCGGCGTATCCGCAGGAAAAGACACTGGCCCGGCTGTTCGTCGAGCAGGTCGCGCGCACGCCGGACGCCACGGCGCTGGTGTTCGACGAGCAGGCGCTGACCTACGCGGAACTCGACTCCCGGGCCGAGGCGCTCGCGTGCCGGTTGCGCGAGCACCACGTCGGCCCCGACGTGCTCGTGGGCGTGTGCGTCGAGCGTTCGCTCGAGATGGTGGTCGGGCTCCTCGCGATCCACAAGGCGGGCGGCGCCTACGTGCCGCTCGACCCG
>CAZENI010000838.1:0-2652 GCA_964513055.1 uncultured Opitutus sp. | reverse complement strand
GTTTGAGCGGGCAACCCTCTCTTCCCATGATGCCCAAACTCCCCGCCTCCCCCACCGTCTGGATGATCGGTGTCCTCGCCTGCTCCTCAGTCTCCTCGTCCGCCGCCGCCGAGGCCGCCCTCGGCCTCGAACGCGCGCCGGTCGCCTCGCCGCGCGCGGTCGCCGTCGGCTTCCTCCTGCTCGATCTCCTGCGCGAGGTCGTCGCCTTTCGTCAGCACCACGGCCTCGATGCGGGGCAGGAAGCCGCCGTATCCGCGATCTTCGCACGCCATCGCGATGCCGTCGTGCTGCAGGCCCACGCGCGCCTCGAGTCGCACCGCGCTTGGCGGAACGCGACCTACGCCGGCTCCCCGGACGAGGCGCGCGTGCGTGCCGCCGCCGCGCACCTCGGGGCGGTGGTCGAGCAGGGCGCGCTGCTGCGGAGCCGGATCGCGCAGGAGATCGCGCCGCACCTGCATCCCGACCAGCGCATCGCCTGGCGCGCGCTCGTGGAAAAAATCGACAGCCAACTCGACGCCTTCCTTGCTGAACGCCTGTGACATCGCGTCCCCGCCGTCCGCCGCCATCGCGCTCCGCATGACCGGGCCGGCCGCATCGCCGGCCGATGCCGACGCCCCGCTGGTCGCGCGGGCGCAGGCCGGCGACGCCCGGGCCTTCGACGCCCTCGTCGTGCGCCACCAGGGGGCGATCGCCGGCCTGCTGTGGCGCTTCGCCGGCAACCACGCCGACCTCGAGGATCTCACGCAGGAGACGTTTGTCCGCGCTTATCGCGCGCTGCCCCGCTGGACGCCCGCCGCGCCCTTCGCCCACTGGCTCCGCCGAGTGGCGGTCAATGTCGGCCGCGACTTCTGCCGGCAGCGCGCCCGCCGGCCGGTCACTCAGGAATTGCCAGCCGAGGACCACGGAGCCGCCGCCACCACCCTCGCGGCCAGCGGCCGCGACACCGCCGCCCGCGACGCGCGCGAGGCGGCCGAGCAGGTGAAACGGCTGCTCGCCCATCTCGCGCCCGACGATCGCACGCTCCTCACCCTCCACTATCTGGAGGGCATGCCGCTGCGCGAGATCGCGGCGCACCTCGGCTGGTCGCTCCCCAATGCCAAGATCCGCGCCCTCCGCGCCCGGCTGAAACTCCAACGATTGCTAAGCCAGCAGGGATACCATGAATAGAAACATGCCACCGCCTCCCCGGCGCTCCTGGGGCGAACTCGTCGCCCGTGCCCGCTCCGACCACCCTCCGGCCGTCGACGTCGCGGCGCGTATCCAGGCCGAACTCACACGGCCGGACCCCCGGCCCGCGCCGGCCGCGGCCGCCAGCGGCTGGACCGAGTTCGCGCGGCTGTTCGGCCAGCCCCGCGGCCTCGCCGCCTGCGGCCTCGGGACCCTCGCCGCCGCCGCCTGCGCCGCGCTGCTGCTCCACGCCAGCGTGGCCGAGCTCGATCCGTTCATGCGCCTGCTGTTCTTCGGGGCGCTGCCGCCGCCGGTCGGGAGCCTCGCGTCATGAACGCCGCCCGCTGGAAGGCGATCGTCGCCGCCTCGCTCATCTTCGCCTTCGGCGTCGCCGTCGGCTGCGTGGCGGCCGTGTGGCATCTCACGCGGCAGATCCCGCGCGTCGTCCAGGCCGCCGCCGGCACCCGTGCCCCGGTCGACGACGCCGTCGAGCTGATCGAGCGCGATCTCGTGAAGAAACTCGAACTCGACGAGCCGACCCGCGCGGCGGTTCGCGCCGAGCTGGCGCAGGCGGCGGACGAGGTGAAGGGATTCCGCCTCGAGGGCATGAGCCGCTTCGCGACGCTCGTCCGCCTCCGCATCGCCCGCGTCGAGGCCGCGTTGCCGCCCGCCAAGCGCGCCGCCTTCCGTGAACTCGCGGAGCGCCGGCTGCGCCAGCTCGGCTTTCACACCATCGTCGATCCGCCGGGCAGCCGGCCCTGATTCGCCCGCGTCACAGCGGCGAGCGCGCCGTCGCCAGAATCTCCGCGAAACGCGGGTCAGCCCGCAGCGCGGCGAAGCACGGATCGTAGCGCAGCAGGATCGGATCGATCGACGAGGGTTCGTTGATGAGCCGCGCCAGTTCCGCGAAGAAGCGCTCCGTCGCGCCGGCATAGGCCAGCACGAAGAGCCGGCCCGGCTCGCGGCGAATCAGCAGCGCGCCGGCCAGCGCCCCGCCGAGCACGGCATCGCGATTTGCCGGCCGCAGCTCCACCGCCCGGTCCGCGTGCCGGAGTGCGCCGGCGGCGTCACCGAGCATCGCCTCGAGCATCGCCAGCATCATCAACGGATAGGCGGCCCCGGTGTTCTCCGCCGTCACCTGCGGCAACAGCGCGTCGCGCGCCCGCTCGGCCAGCGGCCGCCACGCGGGATCGTCGATCGCTTTTCGCACCCGGCATTGGTGGAGGAGTTCCTCGGCGAGCTCGATGCCCTCGCGCGCCTTCACCGGCGGCATCCAGGCCAGCGCCTCGGCCGGCCGGCCCCGCCATGCTTCGAGCCAGCTCCGCCACGCGTTCACGATGCCTTCGGCGTCCGCCGGCATGGCCGCGAGCGCATCGACCGCCCGGTCGAGATCGCCGTCGAGGCAGAGGCGCGTCACCACGACATGCGACTGCAGGTCGGGATCGCTCGGCGCGGCGCGCTGCTGGACCTCGAACACGCGCAGGG
>CAZENI010000837.1:0-2652 GCA_964513055.1 uncultured Opitutus sp. | reverse complement strand
GATCGGCTACACGACCCTGCCCATCGTCGCGATCCTCAGCTTCTTCATCGGCAGCGTGCTCGCGCTGCAGGCCGGCTACTCGATGCAGAATTTCGGCGCGAAGCAGTTCATCGGCTCCCTCGTCGGCCTCTCGATGGCCCGCGAACTCGGCCCCGTGATGGTCGCCATCCTGCTCGCCGGCCGCGTCGGCTCCGCCATCACCGCCGAACTGGCGTCGATGAAGGTGTATCAGGAAATCGACGCCCTCGAGACAATGAACATCCCGCCCGCGCGCATGCTCGTCATGCCCCGGCTCGCCGCCACCCTGGTGATGATGCCCGTCCTCGCCATCATCGCCGACCTCGTCGGCTGGTTCGGCGGCGCCATCGTCTCGAAATACACCGACTTCATCGCGATCGATCCTCCGGCGTATTTCGCCGCCCTGCGGCGGTTCATGGAGTTCGAGGACGTGCTCAACGGCCTGATCAAGGCCGAGGTCTTCGGTTTCGGCGTCGTCCTCGTCTGCTGCAACATCGGCCTCAACACCCGTGGCGGTCCGCGCGAGATCGGCGCCGCCGTCACCAAGGCCGTCGTCACCTCCCTCATCCTCATCCTCGTGCTCGATTACTTCGTCACCAAAGCCCTCATGTGATGCCGCGGAAGCGCCGCGCTTCCTCCGCCCGCCACCGATGTCCACGCCCACCGCCACGCCCTTTCCGATCGTCCCGACCGAGCAGCCCGCCGTCGGCGTCGCGATCGAGCACCTGTCGAAAAAGTTCGGCACCTTCGAGGTGCTCAAGGACATCTCCTTCACCGTCGCGCCCGGCGAGATCTTCGTGCTCATGGGCCCCAGCGGCTCCGGCAAGAGCGTGTTGTTGAAACACATCGTCGGCCTCGAGCGGCCCACCTCCGGCAAGGTCACCGTCGACGGCAAGGACGCCGCCTCCGAGGTCACCCGCGAACAGGTGCGCATGGCCCTCGTCTTCCAGGCCGGCGCCCTCTTCAACTCGATGTCGGTCTACGACAACCTCGCGCTCTACCTCCGTGAGCACCGCATCGCCAACGAGGCCGGCATCCGGGAAAAGGTCATGCGCGCCCTGCAGATCCTCTCGCTCGAGGCCGCCGCGCAGAAATTCCCCTCCGAGCTCTCCGGCGGCATGAAGAAGCGCGTCGCCATCGCCCGCTCCCTCGTGATGGAGCCGCAGCTCATGCTCTACGACGAGCCCACCAGCGAACTCGATCCCGTGATGTCCGCCACCATCAGCGAGATCATCGCCACCTTGAAGGAGCAGTATCACGTCACGACCATCGTCGTGTCCCACGACCGCGACCTCGCGCTCAACATCGCCGACCGCATCGGCATCCTCATGGGCGGCCAGCTCGTCTTCCTCGGCCCGCGCAGCGAGCTGACGAAGCCCAAGGACCCGCGCGTCGACGACTTCCTCAACCCGAAGATCGATTTGAAAAATCCCCGTTTCAAGCAACTGGAGACCTGATTCATGAACAACGTGCAACAAACCGCCCGCGTCGGGCTCTTCTTCCTCCTCGGCCTCGCCCTCACGTGGGTCACCTTCGAGACTCTCCGCGGCGGCAAGATTTTCAGCGATCAAGGCTACAACATCATCGCCGGCTTCGAGACCCTCAAGGAGCTCAAGGACGGCGACGAGGTCCGCATGGCCGGCGTGAAAATCGGCGAGGTCGAGAAGACCCGCCTCGCCGGCCGCCGCGCCGAGGCGATCCTCCGCATCAATCCCGAGGTGAAGATCAAGAGCGACGCCACCGCCACCATCGTCATGGCCGGCCTGATCGGCACCAATTACATCGGCATCGACCTCGGCACCGATGCCGCGCCCGACCTGCCCGACGGCGCCGAAATCAAGACCAAGGCCACGCCCGACCTGAACTCCGTCATGTCGCAGATCGGCGACCTCGGCAAAAAACTCGAGGGCGCGATCGGCAGCCTCAGCGGCTCGCTCAGCGGCGACGGCAAGGGCGGCCCCGGCATCATCCAGAAGGTCGACCAGCTCGTGACCGAGAATCGCGAGAACATCCAGAAGACCACCGCGAACCTCCAGTCGATCACCGACAAGGTGAACAAAGGCGAGGGCACGCTCGGCAAGTTGATCAACAATCCCAAGCTGCACGACGACCTCGTCGCCACGCTCGTCGACATCAAGCAGGGCGCCGCCGACGCCAAGAACTTCCTGGCCAACGCCCAGTCGATCATCGATCAGGTGAAGGCCGGCAAGGGCACGCTCGGCGCGCTGGTGTTCGACCAGAAGGCCGGCGACGACCTGAAGGCCTCGATCGCGAATGTCCGCGCCGTGTCCGACAAGATCGCCCGCGGCGAGGGCACGCTCGGCAAGCTGCTCAACGACGACTCCCTCCTCCGCGATGCGCAGGCCATCATGAAGAAGGCCGACCGCGCCCTCGACGGCCTCGGCGACAGCGGCCCGATCACGGCGGTCGGCGTCGTGGCCAACGGGCTGTTCTGACGCCGCCCCTGCCACACCTGCCCAATAAAAAAGCCCGACGTTTCCGTCGGGCTTTTTTGTGCGCCTGAAAGTTGCGCCACTCAGCCTGGATTCGGCAGAAGGCGAAACCGCTAATCTTCGCTGATTTTCGCTGATGAAAATCTTGGGCTTCGATTCACTTTGCCGGTTGAGTCACCCC
>CAZENI010000836.1:0-2663 GCA_964513055.1 uncultured Opitutus sp. | reverse complement strand
GACGAGGCGCCGGAGCGTCTCGGCCTGCTGCTTCGGCTCCATGCGGGTGAAGGCCAGCGGGTCGAACGCGAGGTTGCCGACAAGCGAATCGAGCATCTGCTGCGGGGTCTTCTGCACTGCCCCGTCGCGGTTCCGCACCACCAGGCTCGAGCCGGCCGCGGTGTAGGTCCGCTCAACGATCAAATCGGTGAGTTCGACTACCACGTGGGCCTTCTTCGCGCCCCTGCGGATCGGCATCTCGGGCTGGGCCTTGCCGCCCCCGAGCGCCGCCGCGATCGCGTCGAGCACGCTGCTCTTGCCCGCGCCGTTCTCGCCCGCGAGCCGAATCACGTTCCCCTCGGGCGTGATGTGGACGGCCGTCAGTCGCTTGAAGTTGTCGGCCGTCAGTTGGAGGATGCGACTCATCGCCCACCTCCGAACTCGCCGTCGTTGAATCTGGCGTAGCACCAGGCGGGCAGTTCGAGGTCCATCACGTCGCCGCCATAGGCGGGCCAGCGGCCGGAGATCACGCAGTCGACGAACTGGTGCAGCATCTCGCGCACCTCGCCGCGGCCGACCGCCACGGCCTCCTCGGACATGCGGTAGAGCGCGACCGCGAACGGCGGTTCCTTTTCGATCGCGAGAATCACGCCCTCGCTGTTCGCCCCCGAAGCGGCACGGAATCCGGCGTCGTAGAACGTCGCGGCCCGGTGGTAGCCGTAGCGGTACGCGTCGGCCCCGAATGCGGCCGGGCTGGCGTTCTTGGTCGTCTTGA
Source organism: uncultured Opitutus sp. (assembly GCA_964513055.1). Lineage (GTDB taxonomy): Bacteria > Verrucomicrobiota > Verrucomicrobiia > Opitutales > Opitutaceae > ER46. The sequence continues at coordinate 1,909 of CAZENI010000836.1, read as the reverse complement.
CCTCGAGGCGGAACTCACCCGCGACGAACTTGTCAACCCGGCACTTGCAGCGAATCGTGCCGCGGTCATCGATCGGCTGATCCCACACCGCCGCGACCTCGACCTGGCCCGGAGCGCGGATCAGTGCCGCGGCCTTCGGGCAGTCCATCACGCTGTCGACCATCTCGCGGATGCGGTCCTGGTCTTCGATGCGGACAAGGAACTTCTCCGGCGGGGTCGCGGCGAGCGCTTCCGCGTACGCCTTCGTCTCAAGGCCGTAGCTCCCGCCGGTCTTGGGGTTCGTCGGGGCGTGGATGACGTTGTCCCAGAAACGCTCGGGCTCGAGCAGCGCAGCGTGGAACTGGCCGCCAAACACCTTCGCTTCGGTCGTTTCCTCTTCGTCGCCGTCGTTCATCGCGCGCAGCGCCTCGAGGCAGTGCCGCGGCGTCCGCGCGATCTTGCTCAGCAGCGAGTTGTTGACCGCCGCCCACTTCTTGTATTTCTCGAAGCTCACGCCGGCGTGGATGCCGGGCGCGGGGCAGGGATCAAAGCCCGACATCACTTTGTCGAGCGAGATCCTCCCGCTGGTGGTCTCTGTCGTCATGGTTCAGCTCCATGACTGGCTCGGAGCGACAAGCGCCGAGGGTCAGTCCCGTCCCGCCGTGCTGACGCGAGGCCAACACGGCAGTCCGGGTCTGATCCTCAAGCGCACCTCTCCTGGGCACCGAGGGACGCGCGGCGTCCTGCCGCGATAGATCGATCGAGGCGCTCTGCCTTGGCGCTCAGCGTCTTGATGCGAAGCGCCACGTCGCCGAGCTTCTGGGCCGTCACGGCGATCAACTCGGCCGCGGCATCGATCGACTCGGCGTCGGTGTCGAGCCTCGCGACCGCGTCGCACAGGTTGCCGGTGAGCGACGAGACGCGGCGCGAGAGCAGCCCGATCTGGATGCTGAGTTCGTATCGCGGGTCGACGATCGGCGCGAGCTTCGGGCTTGGCGCGCACAGATCGCACCGGCACTCCGGCCGGTGGAGGTTGTTGATTCGCTTGGACGGATCAATCGGGATCGTCCCGCGATCGCCGCAAGCGGGGCACGCAATTTCAGGGAAGCCTTGGCCTTCGCAGGCGGGGCACTCCATCCGGCCGCCGCGGCTGCCGATCCAGGTCATCAGCGCCTGCTGATTCAGGCTCGAGGCAGCATCGATCGCCTCGATGTCGCCAGGGTGCGGTTCAGGACTCTGGTGGTTGGGGACGCTGGGGGCGTGGAGTCCCTGTGGGGTCGCTGGCACGGGTCAGACTCCCGTGCCGCACCGATCGAGAAACCGCCCTGATGAGGGCCGCGGAAGCCTCAAGGACCTCCGCGACCCAATCGGGGACGATTCCCGCATCAATCGGGGTGGGCGGATTCGAACCGCTCACCTCGTCCTGTGCGTTGTCGTCCCTGGGCGGACCTCGCTCGTTGCGGCGAGTTCCGCGGCCGTCCGCAGCACACGCTGAAGATCGACCTCGTTCACCCATACTTTCGGATAATTGACGGTCGAATGTCAAGCGCTTACGGGTCTTTTTCGGAGGTTTTCCAGGTCCGTCCGGGTTTTCCACACCGTTTCCACAGTCCAAGTCTCGTTCGGGCCTGGACTTCGGAGCATCGACGGGGGCGGCGGTAATTTTCTGCATCGGACCGATCATCGCGAGCCGTGCCAGCAGTTCCGCGACCTCGACCTCGGTGTAGACCTGGGTGGTCATTTCGGGCGTCTGATGCGCCATCGCGAGCTGGCGCACCTCCGGCGGGACGCCGTTTCGACGCAGCAGATTCGAGAAATAGTGCCGGAGGGAGTGGAAGGCCAGCGACGGAGGCTTCGCGCCATCGACATCGGCCGTGCCGATCGCCGCGATGCCGGCGACCGTGGGCTGGTCGTTGAACAGCACGCCGCC
>CAZENI010000835.1:0-2666 GCA_964513055.1 uncultured Opitutus sp. | reverse complement strand
CATGGAGCCGAAGCAGCAGGCCGAGACGCTCCGGCGCCTCGTCGGTCTCGACTTCGCCGCGCTCGACGAAGCCCGCCGCAGGCTCTACGAGGAGCGGACGCTCGTCGGGCGAGAGCGCGATCGGCTGGCCGCCAAGGCCGGGAGCTTCAAACCCGAGTGGGCCAAGCTGCCCGAGAAGCCGGTCGATGTCGCGGAGGCCAGCAAGCGGTTGGCCGAGCTCCTCGACGAGCGTGCGGCGGGGAGGCGCCACCTTGACGCGATCGACGCGAAGGCTCGGCTTGTCGCGGATGTGAACGCCCGGCTCGAACTGGCGCGCAAGGCCGTGACTCAGCTCGAAACGGAACTCGCGAAGCTGGAGGCGGATCTCCGCGGCATGCGGAGCGTGAAGCCGATCGAGGATTCAGAGCCCGCGATCGCCGACCTGACTGTGCGGATCAAGGACGCGGAGCGGATCAACCAGCAGATCCGGGAACGCGATCAGTACCGGAGCGCCACCGCCGAGCACGACGCCAGCGAGAAGCGGTACGCGGACCTGAGCGCGAAGATCAACCTGATCGACGAGCGCAAGACGGGCCAGATCTCCGAAGCGGAAATGCCCGTCCCGGGGCTGGCGTTCGACCAGGACGGCGTGACGCTCAACGGCGTTCCGCTCTCACAGGCCTCGACGGCCGAGCAACTGCGAACCAGCGTCGCGATCGGGCTGGCGCAGAACCCGAATCTCCGCGTGATGCTGGTGCGCGACGCCGCGCTGCTCGACGAGAAGTCGATGCGGGTCATCGAGGAGCTGGCGGCCAAGCACGACGCCCAGCTGTGGGTCGAGCGCGTCACCGACACAAGCCCGAGCCGGATCGTCATTGAGGACGGTGCGGTGGCGAACGAAGCGGCACCCGCGGGGGGTGCGTGATGGATCAGGGAACCATCAATCAACTCCAGAATCTGATCAGCGACATCAGCGCTCTGGTGTACGAAGTTAATCGTGAGCGAAAGGACACCCAGCGGGCGGACATCGCATCACGCGTGCTGGCTGGAATAGTCATCGCTCATGGTGCCGGTAGCGATTGCGACGCCGCGGCGCGCAATGCCATCATGTTCGCCGACGCGCTGATTGAACAACTCAGCAAGAGGGCGCCAAAGGCTGGAGGTGCGACATGAAGCCGCGCCGCTCCTGGCTCGATCGCATGATCTTCTGGACCGCCGCGCACCCGCTGGCGTTCACACTGGTCGTCCTCGCGTTCCTGGCCATTGCCGAAGCGCTGAGGCTCATCGTCCGAGGTGAGCCATGAGGTTCGTCGACTTCGAGCGCAAGGCGTACTCGGCCGGCCTGACGGCCACGCAGCACCAGGGCGGGACGCATTGGCGTCTGACCGGCGGTCGGTTCGCGGTCAACTTCTACCCGACCTCCAACAAGATCTATGTGAACGGCATGGCCGAGGGATTCGCCGGCAACGCCACGGAGGCGATCAAGATCGCGAACAACGGCCCGCCGGTTCAGCCCAAGACGGTCGCGCGCAGCAAGTCGTACAAGCGTGTCAAGAAGCAGATGCTGCGACGCACGCGGACCTGCCACTGGTGCAGATGTCAGATCGACATGAAGACCGCGACGGTCGATCACGTCGTTCCGCTCAGCCGGGGCGGGAGCAATCAGTCCGACAACCTCGTGCTGGCATGCAAGCCGTGCAATCAAGCACGCGCCAGCACGGTGCAGCCGCCGCCCAAGGTGCGGCAAGGAGGTGCAGTATGACGGCGCAAATGGGACGTGGCGCGGAGACGAAGTTCTCCGCCCCACAGAACGAGCTCGAACGCTTCCTCTCGATGGACGCGAAGCTCAAGCAGCTGAGCTTAGAGAACATCCGCGGGATGTCGCAGCTGCAGCAGTCGATTGCTATGGCGGATGGAATCGTGGCCTTGAGAGAGGCGCTCACCGAAAGCATCATGGTGCGGGTGGTGTTGCCGCTCATGGGAACGGCGCTGGGCTTTCGCACCGATCGTCCGAACGAGCATTATCCCGAGCAGTATTCGATGGATGAGGTGCGCGAGGCTGTGATCGAGGGCCTGATCCGCGGTGCCCGCATCGTCGGCAACGAATTCAACATCATGTCTGGTCGTGCTTACCTGACCAAGGAGTACTACACCAGCGCGATCGCCGAGTACCCGGGCTTGACCAACTTCATTAAGGACCTCGGAGTTCCGACCATGGTCGGCGACAGGGGCGCCGTCGTGGTGTGCCGTGCATCCTGGATGGTCAACGGGGTTGCTGCGCACCTCGACAGCAAGATCCCAGTGCGAGTCAACAAGGCCATGGGTGCCGACGCGATCCTCGGCAAGGCCGAGCGGAAGTTCCGAGCGGCGTGTTACAACACGATGAACGGATCTGTGTTCGTCCAGCCCGATGGTGATGTCGACGGCGACGGAGATCCCGCGGCCGAGCCGACCAAGACCGACGAACTCAACGGGAAGCTGGCCGATCTGGCCGCCAAGCAGGCCGCGACCACGCCGCCGAACGCGTCGGCTCCCGACCCAAAGCCCGACGCGAAGCCAGAGGCCAACGGTGCGGCCCCGTTCACCCCGAGCCCGCCGCCGCCACCCGCGGCAACGTCGAAGCCGACGCCCGAGACTGGCGCGAAACCCGGCGCTTCGGCAACACAGAGCGACGACGACTTCCTCGC
>CAZENI010000834.1:0-2679 GCA_964513055.1 uncultured Opitutus sp. | reverse complement strand
TCTTCACCTCCGACAACGGCCCGTCCGCCGAGATCACCTCCTACGGCCCCGAAGGCGCCGATTTTTCCAACGGCCCGCTGCGCGGCTTCAAGTTCAGCACCACCGAGGGCGGCCTCCGCGTGCCCTTCCTCGCCCGCTGGCCCGGCAAGCTTCCCGCCGGCGCCGTGCGCGACACCCCCGCGATCACCATGGACCTCCTGCCCACGCTCCTCGCCGCCGCCGGCGTGCAGCCCGCGGCCGGCCACGAGATCCATGGCACCTCGCTCCTGCCGCTGCTGCGCGGCGAGCCGTTCGCGCGGGCGGGCGCGCTGCATTGGGAAAACCAATACAACGCCGGCGTTCTCGCCGGCGACTGGAAGCTCGTGCACCGCTTCTGGCTGGAGCAGCCGCTGCTGTTCCGCCTCCAGGACGATCCGGGCGAGGAGCGCGACCTCGCGGCGCAGCATCCGGAGAAGGTCGCCGAACTGCTCGCGCTGCACGCGCAGTGGAAGGCCCGCCACTATCCGAATCCCGTCGCACGCGCGACGGCGCGCCCCCTCGCCCAGATTCCCAGGACGCGGGCGGATCCGTAAGCGCCGCTATCGGCAAGCAGCCGGAAACCAGGAGACCAGGAAAGCACCGGCAGAGGTTGATTCAGAAGCCAGAAAGCCAGGAATCGATCCTCGGAGAGAAATCCGCTTCTCCGGAGTTCCTGGCTTCCTGGCTTCTGAATTCCCTCCGGTCTGCTCCGAGTCTGCTTCCTGGTCTCCTGGTTTCCTGCTGCAAAACGGAAAAGAAAAACGGCGCGGACTGCTCCGCGCCGTTCGGCTGCCGTCAGCGTTCAGAGTATTCCGATCGGCTCAATCCCAGTAGCCTTCGTAGAAGCGCCACGACGTGCCCTCGGGCTGCCAGCGCGAGGGGATCCAGGCGGCACCCGCGCGCGGCGGGACTTCCCAGTGGCCGGCCATCCATTGATACTGGTTGTTCCGCCAGCTCCAGTTGCCGGCGACCCACACGTGATTCGTGCTCGGCCGCGTCGAGGGCACTTCCTGCTGCGCGGCGGGGGGCGCCTGCAGCACGACAATCGAACTCGCCCCCACCGGCGCCGGCACCGCCATCTGCTGGCCGGCGGAATTCGTGTAGACGGTGCTCTGGGCGGGAGCGGGCGTGGAATAGACGACCGGTGCGGGCGCGACAGCGGCCGAAGGCGGCGGCGGCGGCGGCGCGGAAACGACGACCGAGGCGGGCTCGGAGGCGCAGCCGGCCAGCAGCGCGAGGGCGCCGCCGAGGGCTGACACCCGGGGCATAAGGTAGGTTTTCATACCCAGAGGCAGACTGCGTTGCCCGGCCTTGGTTCGCGTCAACCACCCGGGCTCCTCACCCCATCCGCGCCGGGCTTGCCCCCGCGCGCGCCTTCTGCGGGCATCGCCCCGCTTGACGACCACGCCTTTCCTCGGACGCCTCCTGGTCGCCGCCCTTTGCGGTTGGGCCTGCTCGCTGTCGCTGGCGGCGGCAATCTTCGACTACACCGCCAACGACGGCAGCAACCGCGCCCTCCGCCTCAACGTCCCCGACGCGCCCGCCGTCGTCCGCGGAATCCTCATCTGGGGCAACGGCTCCGGCGACGACGCGCGCCGCTTCGCCGAGGACGCCGAACTCGTCGCGTTCGCGCGTTCGCTCGATTTCTGCCTGATTGCCACCAGCCAGTGGGGCAACTTCAGCGACGCCAGCCAGGCCGAGTTCCGCCTCTTCACCACGGGCCTCGCGCAACTCGCCGCCGTCAGCGGCCGCCCCGAGTTGAACAACGCCCCCTGGCTCCCGCTCGGGCACTCCAACGGCGGCCAGATGTCCTATGGCCTCAACGTCCTGCGCCCCGACAAGGTCATCGCCGTCGTCGTGTCCAAGGGATGCTGTTACTCCAACGCCCGCCCGTCCGCCGCCGCCCTGCGCACGCCCGGCCTGCTGATCGCCGGCCAGACCGACACCGAGCTTCGCCGCACCAACATTCGCGATCTCTTCACCGGCAACCGCCCGCGCGGCGCGCTCTGGGCCTGGGCCGAGGAGGAGGGCATCGGCCACGATGAGGGCGAGACCGCGACGCTCATCCGGCCGTTCGCCGAGGAATGCGTGCGCCTGCGCCTCCCGGCCGACGCCGATCCGCGGCGCGGGCCGGTGGCGCTGCGCGACCTCGCCGAGGCGGGTGGCTGGCTCGTCGAGACCGACGCCTTCCCGCGCGGCTTCGGCGCGATCGCGGCGTATCCGGATTTCGCGGGCAACCGCAGCGCGGCCGGCTGGCTGCCCACGGCGCGGCTCGCCGCGCTCTTCCGCGCGTTCGCCAGCCACCGGAAGGCCGGCGCCAACCCGACCTCCCTCGGCGCCGGCGGCCCCGGCGGCACCTTCGCTCCGCGCGGCGGCATCATCGGCTACCGCATCGACGCGCCCGCGGGCAACTGGACCTCGCTGGAAATCTTCGAGGGCGCCACCCCGCTCGCGCGCTTCACGCCCGGCGAGGCGCGCTTCGGCGCGCAGCAAAACGCCGGCACCGCGGGCTACGCGGCCTTCCACGGCGTCGTGACATTTGCGGACGGCTCGCGCCGCGTGACGATGCCGCGGCGGATTTTCGTGGAGCCCGCGCCCGCCGCGCCGCCCGCCCCCGTCCCACGCCCGGCGCCCGCGCCCGCACCTGAACCGGTGAAGCTC
>CAZENI010000833.1:0-2682 GCA_964513055.1 uncultured Opitutus sp. | reverse complement strand
GACGCGCAAGCTGCGCGTCCGCAGCCGGGCGAGCCGCCGGGCCCCATCCACGCCGACCTGCGCGCCGCCGGCGAAGCCTCGCTCCGCCGCGGCGAAGTCGCCGTCGTCACCTATGCCGCCGGCGTCGGCAGCCGCTGGACGCAGGGCGCCGGCGTCGTGAAGGGCGTGCACCCGTTCGCGAAGTTCGCGGGCCGTCACCGCAGTTTCCTCGACGTGCACCTCGCGAAATCACGCCGCACGGGCGCCGCGTTTGGCGCCGCCGTGCCGCACGTTTTCACCACCAGTTATCTCACGCACGATCCGATCGAGCGGCACCTGCGCGCGGAACACGCCGCCGACTACGAGCGCACCGTCTTCCTTTCGCCCGGCCGCTCGATCGGCCTGCGCCTCGTGCCCACGGTGCGCGATCTGCAGTTCGCCTGGGAGGAGACCGCGCAGCAGAAACTCGACGAGCAGAAGGAAAAGATGCGCGAGAGCGTGCGCGCCGCGCTGACCAACTGGGCGCGCAGCGCCGGCGAGGGCAGCGACTACACCGACAACGTCCCCGGCCAGTGCCTGCATCCCGTCGGCCACTGGTTCGAGCTGCCGAACCTCCTCAAGAACGGCACGCTCGCGCGCCTGCTCGCCGCCCGCCCGCAGCTCCGCACGCTGCTCGTGCACAACGTCGACACCCTCGGCGCCACGCTCGATCCCCTCCTCGCCGGCTGGTTCCAGGCCTCCGGCGCCGCGCTCGGCTGGGAGGTCATCCCCCGCCGCATCGAGGATCACGGCGGCGGCCTCGCGCGCGTCGACGGCCGCCTGCGCCTCGTCGAGGGCCTCGCGCTCCCGCGCGAGGAGGATGAGTTCGGCCTCACCTACTACAGCACCAACTCGTGCTGGGTGGACATCGACCGGTTGCTGGCGCTCTTCGGCCTCAGCCGCGCCGAGCTCACGGATCCGGAGCGCACCGCCGCCGCCGTCCGCGGGATGGCGGCGCGCGTGCCGACGTATGTGACGCTCAAGGACGTCAAGAAGCGCTGGGGCCACGGCCAGGAGGACGTGTATCCGGTCGCTCAATTCGAGAAGCTCTGGGGCGACATGACGGCGCTCTCCGAGTGCCGCCACGCCTTCGCCGTGGTGCCGCGCGCCCGCGGCCAGCAGCTCAAGGATCAGGCGCAGCTCGACGGCTGGGCCCGCGACGGCTCGGCCGCGCACGTGGCCGCGCTGTGCGCCTGGTAGGAAGCCGATCGGCGATCGCGCGCGATCGGGCCCGGTCCCTTGCGCTCCCGGCGGGGCGGGGCACCTTGCCAGCCCCGATGCGTTTCCCCGCCCTGCTGGTCCTGTTCGCGTTCCTCGCCCCGCTTTCTCACGGGGCGGTCACGACCGGGGCGCCGGCCCCTTGGGCGGAGGACGCGTTCTCCGTCGAGTCCGGTCTCCTCTGGCAGGTCGGCGACAACACCCCGCTCTCCTATCGCCTCGTGCCGACGCAGCTCTCGTGGCGCTCCGCGCGAAAATTCGGCCGCACGTTCACCGACGGGACAAAACTCCTCGTGCGGCACCGCCTCACCTTGCTCGGCACGTATGTGCAGCAGGGCCCCGAGTCGCACTACGTCGGCTTCATCGGGTCGCCGTCCATCGAATGGTGGAACGCCCGCGACACGTGGTGCCTCTACGGCGGCGCGGGCGGCGGTTTCGGCTGGCTCGATTCGCAGGCCCACCCCGGTGCGCAGGGCCAGGACTTCACGTTGAACTGGATGGCGCGGCTCGGCGTGGAACACGTCGTTTCCGCTCGTGGCTCCTGGCAGGCCGGCGTCCTGTTTCAGCACCTGTCGAACGGCGGGCAGACCCGGCCCAACCCCGGCATCGACGCCATCGGCTTCACCGTGGGCTACGCGTGGACGTTCTAGGCACGCGGCTTCATCCGGTCGTGCTGGTCAACCTGCTCGCCAAGGTGGCCGCCGCCGGCGTCTGGTGGGGCGGCGGCGGCGCCGGCCTCGCCGCGGCCCTCTTCCTCGCGCCCGACGCCCTCGTGCTGTATCAGCTCTTCGTGCCGTCCGCCCAGGGCGTCGGACGCGTTTTCACGCGCTTCGCCACGCCGAAGCGCGAACTCTGGCTCACGATCGACGACGGCCCGGATCCCGTCGACACCCCGCAGATCCTCGACCTGCTCGACCGCCACGCCGCGCGCGCCACCTTTTTCCTGATCGGCGAACGCGCCGCCCGTCACCCGGCGCTCGTCTCCGAAATCCTGCGACGCGGCCACGACATCGGCCACCACACCCACACCCACCCGGCGGTCACCTTCTGGTGCGCCTCGCCCGCCCGCCTGCGGGCGGAGCTCGATCGGGCCGCCGCCGTCTTCGCCGCCGCCGGGGTGCGCCCCCGCTGGTTTCGCGCCCCGGCCGGCATCAAGCACCTCGGTCTGGCGACCGCCCTCGCCGCCCGCGGGCTCGACTGCGTGGGCTGGACCGTGCGCAGCGGCGACTGCGTCACGGGCGATCCCCGCCGCGTCGCTGCGCGCGTCCTCCGCGCACTCTCCCCCGGCACCATCGTCCTCGTCCACGAGGGCCCCAGCGCCCGGCCCGCGGTCCGCGTGCGCGCGATTGCGCTGATTCTGGAGGGCTGCTCCGCCCGAAGCTACCGGTGCGACCTGCCCGAACAGGCCCAGTTGCGCTGACCTCCGCCGGGCGCCACGGGAATTCC
>CAZENI010000832.1:0-2686 GCA_964513055.1 uncultured Opitutus sp. | reverse complement strand
GAATTGCCGACAGTTGCGACGATGAGGACGAGGGATACTCATTTTTGCCGAACAGCGTTATTGGCACCAACTCAGTTGAGCTTTGCCAAGGTGGTGGAAACCGGGCGACGCGGCGTGACGGAGATCGTAACTCATCGCGAGGGGACGGTGCGCGAGGCGGTTATGAATTGCACGGCGAAACTCGTGCCCGATTTCGGGCCGGCGGCGGCCGTGTGTGCACAGGGCGGTCGATACCACAGGGTCGATACCACAGTGTCAGCCCCGAACCTCTGTGGTCGCCAGTAGCCGTCATTCTACGGCCCAGGTAGCGCGTGCCACGCCAGCGAAGAGAAGCCTTGGTTGCCCCGGCGGGCCAAACGGAGTCGAACTCTGCCCTTTGCCCTCGTAACGCATCCCCTCCCCGCGGACGCCCACCCCGCTCCCGTCCGCGAGCGGCGCGCCGCTGCAAACTTGCGCCGCCCGCACCCTCGGCGCAGCGTCGCGGCATGCGCACTGTTCTCCGGCGATTCGCCCTTGTATCGGTTCTCGGTCTCCTCGGCGGCGCGCTCGCGCGGGCCGCCCTCGCTCCGGCTGATGCGGACTCGTTTGTCACGCAGGCCGAAAAGGAACTCGCGGAGTTGTCGGTGCTGACCAATCGCGCCCAGTGGATCAACACCACTTATCTCAACGACGACACCGACTCCCTCGCCGCGGAATTTGGCGCGCGCACCACGGAACTCAGCGTCCGCCTCGCCAAGGGCGCCGCCCGCTTCGATGGCGCCGAGGGGCTCTCCTTCGACACCCGCCGCAAACTCGAAATCCTCAAACAGGGCATCGTGCTCCCCGCCCCCGAGCGGCCCGGCGCGGCCACCGAACTCAACGTCATCGCCACCCGGCTCCAGTCGACCTACGGCAAGGGCAAGGGCACCCGCGACGGGAAGCCGATCAACGGCTCCGACATCGAGGAGGCCATGGGCGACGTGCGCGATCCCGAGAAGCTGAAGGAAATGTGGACGAGCTGGCACGACCAGGTCGGCACCCCGATGCGCGAGGACTATTCCCGGCTGGTCGTCATCGCCAACGAGGGTGCGAAGGAGCTGGGATTCAGCGACGTCGGCGCCATGTGGCGCTCCGGCTACGACATGCCGGCCGACGAATTTGCGCGCACGATGGATCGCCTGTGGCTCCAGGTGAAGCCGCTCTACGATCAGCTCCATTGCTATGTGCGCGCGCGGCTGCATGCGCACTACGGCGCCAAGGTCCAGGGCGCGACCGGCCCGATCCGCGCGGACCTGCTCGGCAACATGTGGGCGCAGCGCTGGGCCGAAATCTACGATCTCGTGGCTCCGCCCGGCGCCGGCGACGTGGGCTATGACCTGACCAAGCTCCTCAACGCGAAGGGCTATGATGCGATCAAGATGGTGAAGGCCGGCGAGGCGTTTTATACGTCGCTCGGCCTGGACCCGTTGCCCGCCACATTCTGGGAGCGCTCGCAATTCACGAAGCCGCCGGGGCGCGAAGTGGTCTGCCACGCGTCGGCGTGGGACATCGACAACCGCGACGATCTGCGAATCAAGATGTGCATCAAGATAAACGCCGACGACTTCGTGACGATCCACCACGAGCTCGGCCACAACTACTATCAGCGCGCCTATAAACACCAGCCGTTCATCTATCTCAACGGAGCGAACGATGGCTTCCACGAGGCGATCGGCGATTTCATCGCGCTGTCGGTCACGCCGGAATACCTCGTGCAGATCGGGCTGCTCGACCGCGACCAGGTCCCGAGCGCGGACAAGGACATCGGGCTGCTGTTGCGGCAGGCGCTGGACAAGGTGGCGTTCCTGCCGTTCGGCCTGTTGATGGACAAATGGCGGTGGGGCGTCTTCAGCGGCGCCGTGAAGCCCGACCGCTATGAAGCCGAGTGGAATGCGTTGCGCCTGCAATATCAGGGGATCGTCCCGCCCGTGGAGCGGCCGGCGACGGCCTTCGACCCGGGGGCCAAGTTCCACATCCCCGGCAACACGCCGTATGCGCGCTACTTTCTGGCGGCGATCCTGCAGTTCCAGTTCTTCCAGTCGGCCTGCGAGCAGACCGGCTGGAAGGGGCCCCTGCATCGCGGTTCGTTCTACGGCAGCAAAGCCGTGGGCACGCGGCTGAACACGATGCTGGCGATGGGCGCCTCCAAGCCGTGGCCGGACGCGCTCGAGGCGTTCACCGGCAAACGCGAAATGGATGGCGCGGCGATCATCGCGTATTTCCAGCCGTTGATGACCTGGCTCGAAGCGCAGAACAAAGGCCGGCCGATCGGCTGGTGAAGCGCGTCCAAGCCCGGCCCGATGGTCGAGCGGTGTGATCTTCGAACGCGAAGTTCTGAGAGGGCGTCGAAAAAGGTGGGGCTCGGTTCTCATCGGTAGCGAAACGCGTGAGCGTTTCGTCCGACGCCGCGACGCACAGCCACGAAAGCCTCACGGCTTCCGCTACCGGAAAAGCCCCCTTTTCGACGCCCTCTGAGCAAAGCAGATGTAGAAATCAGGAATTCAGGAAATGAGCCGGTTGAAGCCCGGCCAACGGCCGGGCCTACAGTCCAACGGCCCCGGTGCGATTGGTCTGATACCCACGACTCATGATATTTGGACTTTTCAGAGGGTAGCGACAGGTTCCGCGTGCACTCGTCGAGCGGCCCGCCCGGAGGTCGGGGCCCTAC
>CAZENI010000831.1:0-2701 GCA_964513055.1 uncultured Opitutus sp. | reverse complement strand
CTCGTCCAGCTCGACGATGTGCTCGGTGCCGTCCGCCGCGAGGGCGCGCTGTCCGTGCGTGACCGTCGTGGAACCGTCCGCGTTGCGCCGGACGATGCGCATGACGCCGGTCTTGGGATCGGTGGAAATGGCAACGACCTCCTCGCCGTCGAGCGCGAGCGAGTCACGTGGTCCGGCGCGCGGCTTCGGGGCGGCCTTGGGCATCCCTTCCAGATCGAGCCGGAACAGGATCGTGATGTCGTCAAAATGCAGCCGTTTTATTCCCGGCGTGGCCCCCGACCAGACATAGCCGGTAATATAGCGGCCGGTGACCGGATCGGCGCCGCCGAAGTCCATCATCTGCGTGTAGGATTCGCCGGATTTTTTCGTCCGGATATAGCGGAGGTCATGGCCTTCGACGTCATCGGCCTCCAGCCAGGCGTAGTGCACGCCCCCCAGGTTCTCTCCGATGATGTTGATCGTAAATGCCCGTTTGTTGCCGCGCATGCCGTCGCTCCCATCGTAGTCGACATGCAGCCGCCCCGGGCGCCCGCCCGGCACGACGCGGTCGGTGGTGCGGCCGACAAACTCGATTGCGGTGATCCGCGGGACGAGCCGGCGCCAGGTTTCCTCACCGCTGGCTTCGCCGTCGGTCCATCGACCACGCATCACCTCGCCGCGAGTGGGCCGGAGGATCGTCACTCGCTTCCCATATCCTTTGAGGGAAAACGTCCCGTCGACGGAATAGCTCAGGATATTGCGCGGGAGCCCGACCCAAGCCGAATCATTGAGCCGCCGCCAACTCCATTGGTTGGGCGGAGCCCCCGGTGCGAAGTTGCCGTAGGGATGGGTCGTCGAGCCGTTGTTGACGAGCTTCCGCTCCTTCCAGATCGGAACCTGGGTGACGGTGGTTTTTCCGGGCGTGCGGGGATCGGTCGTCGTGACCTCCCAGTTTCCCTCCACTTGATCGAGGACCGCGGCAGGCACGCGCATCTCCGGCAGGGGCGGTCGGGGTTGGCTCCAGGCGCGGACGGAAAAGGCGAAAAGCGCGACGACACTGAAGGCGAGACGGAGTCGAGTGGGAATCATGATACAATCCTTGGCTTGGGGTGACGGGCTTCGGCAGGAGGACTGCTGGGAAACGGGAAAATCGAGACGCACGGTGCGCAGGCGATCGGTCGGCCACTCAGGGCCGCAGCACCAACACGGCGCGCGCTTCCGGTCTGGCCGGATCCGCCGTGTAGACGCGCAGCCGCAGCCCACGTTCGCGCGCGCGGTCGAGCACGCTCCAGATTTTCTCCTTCGGCACGTCGATCGGGTCCTGGTCCGAAACGAGTCCCGGCAGCAGGTCGGCGAATAGGGCCGGCGCGAGCCGTAGCCGCGTCGCACCACCGGGAGCGTTGCCGAGTTCATCCGTCGCGATCACATCGACCGCTGGCAGCGCGCGCGGCGTCCAACGCCACGGCCGCGGCTCGAAGCCCGGCGGCGCCTTGGGCGGTAGCGGAGGATCGGATACCGCGACGCGCTCGAGCGCCCAGGCCGGCGCGTCCGCCGCACTGAAGAACCAGGTGCTCAGCGCCGCCGAATACACCGCGTGCCAGGCGCGCGAATTTTCGTCGAGACCGAGCCGGCGCGCCGCCTCGGTGCGCGAGATGCCGCCGGTCGCCGCGTAGGCCGGATCGCCCGCCCCAGCGCTGGAATTTGCGCCCTCACTTACGTCAGGTGGGACCAGTTGGTAACCCGCCGCCGACTTCCGCAACAGGTAGGCAGTGCGCACGCGTTGCAGCGGACCGCCCCCCTGCGCGATCGCCAGTTCCACGTGGACCACGACGAGGTCCGCAGGATTCGGCGGCTCGGCGTGGAGGAATTTGTGGCCCGGCGCGAAAGGATGCCGATAACGCCACGTTCCGGAGGGATGCGCGTCCGCCGGTGGAGTCGCGCGCACGAAGAACGCGCCGCTCACCAGGTCGTCGCGCGCCACGTTCGCGGACGACAAATCGTAGTAGCGCGCCAGCGTGGGCCAGTCGCGGGCGCGGAGCAGTTCGGTGATGCGCGGCACCGACGTTTCCGGTGTCGTGAAATAGAGCGGTTCGCCCGCCTGCGAGGGGATCAGCCCCGCCAGCAACGACAGCGCAATCATCAAACTCGAGCGTTTGCTCATTCGCGGAGGGGGTCGAGGTAGAGAGGCGAATCGGACGAGAGCGGCAACGGAATATTCAGCCCCACAGCCGCGCCGGTTCGTCTTACACTTCCTTGACGCCGGATCCGAAAAAACCCGGGCCACGCCTCGCGTTCAGGCCAATCCGAGGTCGGTCAGGACAGAACGACGGCGATTGCGCAGGACAGGAACGAGGGTCGAGTCACTGCTGCCCGGCATTCCCTAGGCGCCATGCCGGCCTGACCTTACGCAAAGCCGCTCCGCCCCGGCCTGCGCGCTTCCGGCTCAGTTCGTCTCGATCACCCGCACGCGCGCGGCGAACTCGGCGTCCGGCGAGGTCCGGAGTTTTTTTCCACTGGTCGTGGTGAGGTTGCGGATACTCACGTGCTCGGTCAGCCGGTAGGGAAACGGCCGCGCCGCCGCGCCGGTCCTCGGGCCGTCCGGGTCCGTGAAGAGATAGGGGCCCTGATAGTCCTTCGGGTGCTGACGGTCGTCGATGACCAGTCCGTCGATGATGACCGTCGCCGGCATGAAGCAGGGATAGCCGAAGTCGTGCTGCCCGTC
>CAZENI010000830.1:0-2707 GCA_964513055.1 uncultured Opitutus sp. | reverse complement strand
GCCGGCCTGATACGTCGCGAGTTCGCCCGCGGGCGCCGCCGCCACGGCCGCGGGGACGTGCTGCAACGCGAGCAGCACCGGCTGGCCAGCCGCGAGCGCAACGCGACCGACGACCACGGGCTGCAGTGACGTCGGCAAATCCGGCGCGGCGAACAGGGCCGCTGCGTCCGCCCAAAGCAACGCGTCCGCGACGCGCACCACGGCACCGGCGGGGGCGTGGCCGAGGAGCGTCGCGGCCTTGGCCGTGAGCGCGAAGCCGCCAGCGCCGGGCGTGATCACGTTCTCGCGGCAGAACTCAGGCTTGAGCTGGAACCACTCGCTGATCGGCACGCGCTCCGTGCCGATGTCGCCATCGCGCGCGCCGCGCTGGCCGTTCACGCCGCCGTAGGCCCACGCGAGCTCGAGTCCGGCGGGAAGGCGTTCCCCTTCCACGCGCAGCGCGAGCCCCTCGGTCTGGTGGAAGGCGACCGCGCTCACGCGGAGCACGCCGTCGGGCCCGAGCAATGGATCGCGGATTGTATAGAGCAACGAGCCCGGCCGGTAGCGCGTCTCGATCTTCGCGGCGTCGTGCAGCCACTTCGTGCCCCGAGCAGAGTGCAGCGCCAGCCGCAGGTTGCCGCCGCGGCCGGGCAGATAGAGGACGAATTCGGGCTTGTCGCCGCCGTCGACGCGGAAGGCCGTGTTGCCGCCGTAGAGCGGGCGGTTGAAAAACTCCGCGCCGTTCTCGATCACGAAGTCTGCGCCGTCCGGCCGGTAGCGCAGCGGCCGCTCGATGTTGTCGACCAGGTTCGGCGTCAGGCGCAGCGCGCCCGGCGACTGGGCGGCCGCGGCCGCCACCAGCATGATGATACCGCCAAGTAGGCCAGGCAGCCGGAACATGGAAGGACGGTGCGGGTGCGGCGGGCGTGAATCGAGCGGGGGCGCGCCTGACAGTGGGGCGCGCCCGCGGCGGCTCACCAGCGCGTCTGCGCGAATTTCCAGCCGGGGACTTTCTTCTGCATCTCGATCTCGTCGTTGCGCTCGGTGAAACCGCAGCGGCGGTAGTTCTCGTGCGCCTTCGCCAGCGCCGCGCGATCGAGCTCGACGCCGAGGCCGGGGCCCTTCGGGAGCGTCACGCAACCGCCCTCGATCGTCATGCGGCCGCCCACGATGATTTCCTCCCACTGCCACGGGTAATGCGTGTCGAGCGCGTAGCTCAGGTTCGGCATCGCGGCGCCGAGGTGCGTCATCGCGGCGAGCGAGATGCCGGCGTGGTTGTTCGAGTGCATCGAGACGCCGCGGCTGAACGTCCGGCAGTGCGCGGCCAGCTCCATCGACGCGTGCAGCCCGCCCCAGAAATGATGATCGGTCAGGATGATGTCCTCGGAGCCGTGCTTCGCGCTGCCGGGCAGATCGTCGAACGAGGTCGTGCACATGTTCGTCGCGAGCGGCGTCTTCAGCGCGCGCCGGACCGCCGCCATGCCTTCCTGCGTGCGGCACGGGTCCTCGAGGTATTCGAGAATCCCCTCCAGTTCGCGGCCGGCCTGGATCGACGTCTCGACCGTCCAGAGCGCGTTGGGATCCAGCCGCAGCGGCACGCCGGGGCCGAAGCGTTTGTGCAACGCCTTCATCGCCGCGACCTCCTGCGCCGGCTCGAAGCAGCCGCCCTTGAGCTTGATCGACTCGAAGCCGAACTCGGCCACCATCGCCTCCGCCTGCGCCACGACGCCGTCGGGATCGAGCGCGGCCTGCTGGCGGGCCGCGGCCCAGCCCGTCGCCCGCGGGTCGGTGCCGAAGGCCAGCTCGCCGCCCGCGCCCTCGTATTTGTAGAACAGATAGGCCGAATAGGGCACGCACTCGCGCACGATGCCGCCGAGGAGATTCGCCACGGGCTGGCCGTAGGCCTTGCCCTGCAGATCGAGGCACGCCACGTCGAGCGCGCTGTAGACCTGCACGCGCGTCCGGCCATCCCACGGCTTGTCGCCGCGCGCCACCGAGAGCTCCGGCGTGCACTGCTCCGCGATCCGCGCCCGGAGCGCGTGCCAGTTGAGCGGGTCGGAACCGATCACGACGTCGCGCACCGCGGCCAGCGCGCGATCGACCGCCACGCTGCCGGGCACCTCGGCGAGGCCATTAAGCCCGGTGTCGGTCTTGAGCTCGACGACCGTGCGCAGGCAATACGGGGCGTGCAGCCCGGCGGCGTTGAGCAGGGGCGGATCGCCGAGCGCGATCGGCGTGATGTGCATTTCGGTGATCTTCATGGGGACGAGGAAGGGCGGCGGGGCGGGAGACGCGAGGGTGCGTCGACCGCGCGAGCGATGAGAACAGGTGGCAGCGCGGCGGCGAAGCTCATTTCGGCGGGGCCGGCGGCAGCGTCCGGAAATGGGCGAGATAACGCTGCGCCGCCGCGTGGTCGGGCGAACGCCGCAGGACTTCCTCGCACTGCGCGATCGCCTCGGCCAGCCGGCCCGCCTCCGCGAGCGCGAGGGCCAGCAGCGCGCGGGCGTCCGCGTCCTCGGGACGCGCCGCCACGACCGGCTCCAACTGCGCGACCGCATCCGCCGCGCGCTTCAGCTTGAGCAGGACCACCGCGTAATCGCGCCGCGCCTCGCGCACCGTCGGTGCGAGACGCAGTCCCGCCTCGAAGGCCGGCGCCGCCTCCGCGAAGCGCTCGCGGGCGGCGAGCCACGTCGCGAGATTCAGATGCGCCTCGGCAAACCCCGGCCGG
>CAZENI010000829.1:0-2717 GCA_964513055.1 uncultured Opitutus sp. | reverse complement strand
GGCCGCCCCGCTTTCCGAGGCCGCGTCGCCGCCGCTGCCGCGTGGAATGTCTTCGTGCCGATCCTCAATATCGGCCGCAGCCGGCTGCCGTTGTTTGTCACGCAGCAGCAATCGACCCCGGGCACGGCCACGCCGCGCATCGCCGAGATCGAACGCTGGATGGCCGACATTCCGCCGATAACCCCGTCGGAGAGTTTCGACGCGTTCGCCTATCACGCGGCCGTCGACATGTTCGACACCCTGAAGCCCCGCGTCTTCCTGTTCGCGCTCGGCGAACCCGACGAATGGGCGCACGCCCGCCGCTACGATCGCTACCTGTATTCGATCCAGCGATGCGACCGCTTCCTCCGGCAGCTCTGGGAGAAGCTTCAGGCGCTGCCCCAATATCGCGACACCACCAGCATCGTGCTCTCGCCAGACCACGGCCGTGGCATCGCACCCGAGGACTGGACCAGCCACGGGAAGAAGATTCCGCGCTCCGCGGAAACGTGGTTCGCCGCCTTCGGCCCCGACACCCCTGCCCGCGGCGAGCGCCGCAACACCGCCGAGGTCCACCAGGCCCAGGTGGCCGCCACCGTGGCCGCGTTGCTCGGCGAGACGGAATTCGCGCAGGCGTTTCCCGCCGCGGCGGCGCCCGTGGCCGAGGTCCTCGCGCCGCGCTGAGCCTCCGGTTAAGATCACGTTACGCGGGGCAAAAGCCGTCGCGTAGTTTACGCTAGACTGTCCGTTAGCTGGTCTCACTTCGCACGCGCTCGTTCTCTTGCGTGTTCCCAGACCGCGCTGCCGTCGCGGCCCTCGACGCGACGGCTCACCCCCAACCCAACCCGTCCGATGCATTCAACCCCCTGCGTTTCCCTTCGGCCCGGCCTCTGCGCGCTCCTGGCGTGCGGCTCGCTCGCGATCGGCTCGGCCCAGACCGCCCCCGCCCCCGCCCGGCCCACCGCCGACACGATCGTGCTCACGCCGTTCACGGTCGACGCGCAACGCGACGTCGGCTTCGTCGCGGCCAGCGCCCTGGCGGGCGGACGCCTTTCCACCGATCTCAAGGACACGCCCGTCGCCTACTCCGTCCTCACCCGCGAGTTCATCGACGCGCTCGGCGTGTCGGACGTCACCGAGGCCGCGCAGTGGACCACGAACGCCAGCTTCGCGAAAGACGACGGCCGCTCCACGCAGTTCGGCCGCGTTGGGTTCAATGACCTCGTCACCTTCCGCGGCGTCCCGGCAAATCGCGCACAGGTCAATTTCTTCCCGGTTCACTTCGACTACGACAGCTACAACCTGGAGCGTTTCGATTTCGCCCGCGGCCCCAACTCCATTCTCTTTGGCACCGGTTCCGTCGGCGGCTCGGCCAACGGCCTCTACAAGGAGGCCCGCACCGACAAGGCGATCCGCGACGTCTCGTTGCGCGCCGGCTCCTGGGAATACTACCGCGCGACGTTCGACGTGAACCAGCCGATCAACAAGCAGGCCGCCCTCCGCGCCAACATCCTCTGGCAGGACAACGGCACCTGGCGCGATCGCGAGTGGCAGAAGCGCGAGGCCGCCTCCCTGCATTTCCTGTTCCGGCCCTGGGAGAAAACCAAAATCGTCGTCGTCGGCGACAAGGGCAAAGTCCGCCGCAGCTACGGCACCACGACCCTCGGTGATCGGCTCTCGACGTGGGATGGCACCACCATGTGGGCGGGCCCGGTCACCGGGACGGCGCCGCTGCCGGCCGTCACCACCGGCGTTCAACGCATCGGCAACCCGGGTGCCGGTGTATCCTACATCTACGTGCCGGGCGGCAGCGCCATCGGGAACAACGTCGTCAACTGGGCCGCGATGGGCATGACGGCCACCTCGCATCAAACGGGCTCGCTCTACGGCCCCGGCCGGACGCCCGTCGCCGGCAACATCAACCCCGGATTCATCCCCGAGGCCCTGCACCACCGCATCAACGTGCCGGAGAATTTCCTCGGCGCCACAGCCGCGTCCGGTTTCAAGCTCCCCGGCCGCGAGTTTTCCGGCGCGGTCGATGACGTGGCCTACCTCAACGACTACTACAACGTGGTCGCGACCCTCGACCAGCAGGTCGGCCGGCACCTTTTCCTCCAGGGCTCGGCGAACAAGTCCGAGGGCCTGCGCGGGACCAATTTCGCCGGCGCCCGCGGCATCAAGGACGGCATCCAGATCGACATCAACCGCGTCCTGCCCACCGGCGCCGTGAATCCGTATTTCCTCCAGCCTTACATCCAATCGACGAACGATTTCGACCAGGTGAACACCAAGTCGGAGCAGTTCCGCGGCACCGCCGCGCTGGTCTTCAATAACACCCGCTTCGGCGATTTCCGTCTCAACGGCGAAATCGGCCACGAGACCCTGATCAACTCCCGCGAGAAATACCGTTACGCCGTTTCCGATCCGGCGGTTGACGCCCGTCTCTGGGCTTCGAGCACGCTCGTCTCCTGGCGCTACTACTACCTCGCGGAAAAGGACCGCCCTATGCACAATCTCGGCAGCATCAGCGTCGTCGATCCGGTCGCCGGCACCACGCGCAACCTGCCGACGGCCTACACCATCGATACCGGCCGGCCGACCGAAACCATCTACACGGACCAGAACTTCGACTACCTGCAGGCCACGCTCAACGCCAAGCTCTTCAAGGGCCGCCTCAACCTGATCGGCGCCGTCCGCGAGGACGACCGTCAGCGCGCGGACCCAACGCCGGGTGGCGC
>CAZENI010000828.1:0-2718 GCA_964513055.1 uncultured Opitutus sp. | reverse complement strand
CTTCGCCGAGCGTTCTTCGATCGCGTTGCAGCATCGCCAGCGCCGCGACCCGGACTTCCGGCAGCCGGTGCCGCAGCGCGGCCTCGATCAACGGGGCCGGCTCGGAGAGCTTCCCGAACACCACCGCATGCCGGAGGAGATCCGCCGTCACCTGGTGATCCGCCTCCTTCTCCAGGACCTCGCGCAGCGTCCCGCGAAGTTCGTCCGATTGCTTCCAGCCGTCCACCAGTGAGCGACCGGCGGCCTGGCGCACCTGCCACTTCGGGTGGGTCAGCAGCACGCTCCGCACCGCCGCGTAGGCCTTGGGATTGTTCTGGTAGCGGCTCTGGAGCGTGCGGAGCAACGTCGACGTTTCCTGATCCGACGCGCCTTTGATCTTCCCGACAAACTCATCCAGCCACGGGTCCGCCGCCGCCTCCCGCCGGCTGACCAGCGCGCGGAGGGCTTCCACGTCTCCATGCTGTTGCTTCAACGCGTCCCAGCCGCCGGCCCGCTCCCACAGCGCGAGCGCCGTCTCGCCCGGCAGCGGCGCCAGCTTGGTTTTTTCCCGGAGAGACTGGATCGGTCCGGCGATCAGCTTTCCGAGCGACGGATCCTCGGCGAAGGTTGCCAGCACCGGTTGTCCCCGCCTGTCGCCGGCCGCGATCAGCGCGTGGGCCGCCAGCAGGCGATGCTCGCGGCTGGTCGTTGTCAGCATCTGCTGCAGCAGCGCCGCCGGCTCGCCGCCGAGTCCGATTTTCAGCAGGCTGCGGATCGCGTGCTCGCGGTGCGCGAGACTGGCGTGGCGCGTCGCGTATTTCAGGAGCAGCGCCTCGGTCTCCGGCTCGCCCGCGTAGGTTTCCAGCGTCCCGTTCGCCAGCATCGTGTCCCAGTTCGTCTGCGGACTCTCAAAGCTCATCCGCTGCAGCGCCTTTTCGAACTCCGCCCGGAAATCCTGAAACAGCCGGAAGGCCATCGGGTCCGTCCCCAGCTTCTGGATGCAGAGGCGGAGCTGCCGGATGCCCGCGTAGCCGGTCAGCGTCGTCGTCCGGTGCGCCCCCCGATCGACGTCGTAGATGTTCGTCACCAGCCGGTTTTTTGAAAACTGCGCGGCCGTGATGTTCTCCTTCAGCACCCACGTCCCGGTCTGCATCAGGTAATGGTGCAGTTTCTCCGCGTGCGCCTGCTGCATGAACTTCAACCAATCCGCCGACGCCTCCACGCCGGCGACGGCAAAGGTGTCGGTCTTGCGCGGCAGCTCCCAGCGGGCCGCCTCGGCGTTGACGACCGGCAGGTTAAACGAATTCCCCGCCGCCCCCGCCGCGGCGTTCAGGACCGCCGGCTGGCTGGTCAGGCACGCGCCCGCCGGCGTCTCGGGCCGCGCCGGCCGCAGGAGCAGGCCCACGGGCACCGTGATCGCGAGATTCTCCGGGACGCGGCCCAGGCGCAGCGTCAGCCGCTCGTGCGCATCCGCACCCGTGATCTCCGCCCCGCAGAGCTCCTGCAGGACAGGCCAGTCGCCGGGCAGGACGAGCGCGCGCGCCTTCGCCACCTTCGCCGCCGGTGCCGCCTTCGCCGCCGCCGCCCGCTCCGGTGACGCCAGCGTATCCGCGGCAGCCTGACCGGTGGCCCGGTGAATTCCCGCCACCACCCCGGCGTAGGCCAGCAGCGCCGCGAGGGAGACCGCCGCGGTCAGCGCATAGCGGGCGAACGGGTGCGCTCCGGAACGGAACACCCGCACGTTCACCATCGCTGCCATCCCGCCGAAGAGGCCGCCCACCAGTCCACCGGCCGCCACGAGCAGGAGCGGCAGGCCGTTCCACCCCCATTCATACCACGTGAAGGGCGGCGTGAGCGGCACCGTCTCGTCGCCGATCGCGACCGACAACTCGGTGCCCAGCTTCGCGAACACCAGGCGCACGGCCACCTGGCTGCCATCGGGGCCGGTGACAAGGAACTCCCGCAGCTGACTGCCCGCCGGCGCCGGCCGGCCGTTGACGAGGAGCTTCGGGGCGCCGAACAGCGGCGGCACCTCCACCTCGAATCTCTCGCCCTCTAGGCCGTCGATCTGGAACGGGTAGCGCATGGGTGGAAGCGTGGAACCTCGCGCGCCATGCCATGCGGGCGCGCCCCACGGGTCAACGCTACTCCCGCCGCCCGCCTCGTCCGCCTCGTCCTCTCGCCCCGTCTCGCCGGCCCGCCCGGCTCCCGGCCCGGCGTTCGCCCGCCCGAACCGCCCGCACGCGTTCTGGTGCGATTTCCGCCGTCCCCCTGTAATTTCCGCCGGCGTTTCCGGATTGTAGCGAAGGTGGCACGGCCTCGTCGGCCGCTCCCGTTTATCATCATGATTCCCTCCTCCGGCTCCGCTCTCACCCTACCGACCCTTGGTCGTTTGCGCTATTGGTCACGCGTCCTCGTCCTCACCCTCATCGTCAGCGCCGTCCTCACGGAACTCGCCGTCGCCGCGCCGGCCCTCTCGGCCCTCAACGTCACCGGCCTGTCCGGCCTCTCCCCCGCCTTCAGCCCCGCCGTCACGAGCTACACGCTCAAGGCCGCGCCCGAGGCCGGCAACCTCCCGCTCACGGCCACGCTCGCCGACCCCGCCGGCCACCTCGCGATCAACAGCAACCAGTCGACCAGCGGCGCGACCGTGAACGCGAGCACCTGGGGCGACAAAATCAAAATCCAGGCCATCAGCGCCAACTGGCAGCTCACGAACACCTACACGATCACCGTCAT
>CAZENI010000827.1:0-2726 GCA_964513055.1 uncultured Opitutus sp. | reverse complement strand
GCTGCCAAGACTCGAGCCGGCCACGCCTCAACGGACAACGCCAGCAGGCCGACCGTCAGTGCGACCACAGATGTCGTGCGGTTGAATCGCATGGGACTCGTCATTTTCATTTCAAGAGTCGCTCGAACGATTACTCCGCGCGAAGATAGAGCACGGCATCGCCCGTGAAGGGCGCTCGGAACGGACGCCTCGCGCCACCGTTCACTTTGTCGCCGGCATGTTTGTCGGCCGTTCTCGGATTGAACCACTCGATGGTCATCGCGCCGGCCGCGGCGGAGAGATCCACCGTGACCTCGCCGCCGTCGGGCAGATAGACGAGGTATTCGCGCGCCGGATTGGCCAGGCAATACTGCGTCGAGGCGAGCTCGTTGCGTGGCGTCATGGCGGCGAGATTCATTCGCTCCGCATAGGCGCGCGTGTGGCCCATCGCGGGCCGCGCAAGGACGATGGCATAGGCATTGTCTTTCGCAAACATCATCACGCCGTCCGGCTGCGTGAGGTCGAGCGGGTCCATGTAGATGGGATGGTAGCCGCGCAGAAAACTCTTCCACACCCACGCTTGATCAGCGCGCAACTGGCTGGTGCGCGTCATGCAGGCGTTGTTCCAAGTGTGGTCGGTGTCGAGAATCTCGATTTTCTTTCCGGTCGTGGCGGGCGGATTGGACGAATAGAGATCGCCGGCGCCCCACACGGTTGCTCCGGGCGAGACCCAGCCCACCGCGCTGGCAAACAGGGCCTCGTTCGCCGCGATCTTGTCCTTCTGATTCCCGGCCACGAGAGTCGTCATCCCGACGGCATGCTGCTTTGGCTTGCGGGCCTGATACTCGTTCACATAGCGGACCATCTCCCGCTGCCAAGCGAGGATGTCGGGATGATAGAGGCTCTCGTTTGAGATTTCGTAGAGCACGTTGTCGAACTCGTTCACGAGGTCCACGACCCGGCGAATGTAGGCGCGCTGCAGTTCCGTAATCGCGGGGACTTTGAGCATCTGCACTTCGAGTCCTTGGCCGTCGGCGTTGGGATCGCCGTCGATGCCGTTGACATTGTTGGCGGCATTCATGAGGTGCCCGGCCCACGAGGAAGGGGTGATGCGCAGGCACCAGCCCTCGAAGAGCATGATCGAGACGTAGATTCCGCGGCGCTGCGCCGCCTGCACGCGCGACCGCAGCCGCTCGAAATGCGCCTCGTCCCACTGCGCGAAATCGAATTTCGGCAGGCCGTCGAGCGCCATGCCGGCCCCCGTGCGCTTCCACGGGTGCTGGGCAGTGTAGCGCACGGGCGGCTGCTTTTCGTTCCAGCCCGTCCAGTGGCTCAGCTCGTATCGCCAGAGGCGGACGAAGTTGTGGCCGTGCTGCGCGAGGAAATCGAGGAAGCCGTCGAAATCGAACGCCGGCGGAGGCTGCACGAGGCCCATGTCCTGAATCGTGTGCCACGGATGGGAACCCGTTAGGTAGATGGCTTTCCCCGAGCCGTCCGTGAAGTAGCGCGGATTCGTCGGATGCACACGCAGCGGTCCGGTGGACTGCCGCGGTGGTTCTTCATTTGAAACAGACGCACAGCCTCCGAAAAGGAAGGCGGCCAATGTGGCGGAAATCGTGAAACAGTGTCTTGGTGTGTTCATCGGTTCGAAGATTTGGGCGAGGAATCCGGACAATCATGGCTTCCGGCCGGAAGGAATCTGCAGCCCTAGGACGAGGACCCATTCACCCTTGACCGGCGGCGTGAGCCGTTCGACGCCTTGGCTCGCAGCGATGCCCTGCACCGGATCGTAACGTCCGAGCACCGGATCGAACCAGCGGACCGACAACGGACCGGAAAACGCCGACAGATCCACATCGATCCATTCGTTGTCGGGCAGGTAGGCGACGGCCTGATCGCGGGCCGGGATGCGGGCGAGAACCATGCGGCGGGTCCACACCTCGGGCTGATGTCGGATGAGTTCAGGCGCGGGTTCCAGCCGCCACCACTCGATAGCGGCCAGAAAATCGTGCAGGTATCGCATCTGCGCGGCACTTTCCCACTGGAGCGCCTTCCGCCAGTAGTCGGGTTTCTCCGGGTCGATGACCCACTTCCAGAGACCGCCGTTGCCCTGCGGGACTTTGGGCGGCACATCCCCCGCGCCGTAGGTGTAGCCCATCGCGCCGCTGAGCCAGGACCGCCACGCCGCAGACCGGGCATCGACCGCCTGCCAAGTCTTGTCGCCCTGACCGTCATACATCGCCTCGAGGTTGATCACCGGCTTGTGAGGCTGATGGCGATAGGCGTGGAGGATCCATTCGCTGGCATGATGCGCGCATCGTTCGCGGTTCCCTTGGTTGTGGCCCGACTGGACACCGGCGATGTCGAGATAAGACTGATCGTAATACTTCATCGTGATCGTCGGCGTCGGCTCCCGTGACGGTGTGCCCGGATGCTGCGTGATCAGGTGGACCGCGGTGGCGCCCCGCGTGGCCCAGCCCACTTCGTTGGCCAGCGGCGTGAAGTCACTGTCGAAACTCGGCGAGAAGATCACGAAATTGCCAAAGAGCCGCGCCACGATGTGCTGCGCGAACAGGGTCGCCGCCGCCGTCGAGGGAAAGCGGCGACGCACCGGCTCCATCAAACCGACCAGTGCCATCGCGAGTCCGGCTTCGTTGGCGCGTTGGAATTTTCGCTCGAACGCCTGCCAGAAAGCGGGATTGAGACGGAAACAAGCCTGGTCGTGAAAGGGCAGCTCGCCTTGGCGA
>CAZENI010000826.1:0-2737 GCA_964513055.1 uncultured Opitutus sp. | reverse complement strand
CGACGCCCACACGGTCCGCGCTCCGCACGAGCGCCTCCATGCGTTTCGCCGGCGTCGCGCCCGGCGTGCCGACATGCGCATGGATGTCCCAGCAGCCGAGCCGGCGCAGGTCCGCGCTCGACCAGGCAGTGGCGGCGGGCTCGGGCGTGCCGGCGGCGGAAGCGGCGGACGCCGCGGACACGGAGGTGGCAGCCAGCAGGGGCGCAGACTGAAGGAAGGCGCGGCGGTTCATAGTCAGGCGGGGCCCAGGAGCGTCCGCGCGTGGCCGCCCCGCAGCGCCGCGAGCTGGGCCGGCGTGAGTGCCGATTCCTGCAGTTTCAACAACGCCGATTCGAAATAGAAATATGGCGTGTGCGAGCCGAAGCAGAGCCGTGTGCCGGGCTGCGCGCGCAGGATCCCCTCGATGCCCGCCACGCCTTCGAGCGTGGCGACCTCGAGGGCGACGCCGGCTGCCGTGAGCCGCTGGAGCAGGGGATTGGCGGGGCCCAGGACGCGCGAGCCGGCGTTGAGCAGCATGACGCGCGCGGCGGGAAGCTTCGCCAGCAACTCGACGAGTGGCGCCGCCGGGACCGGAAGCGCCGTGAGGACGGGGTTCTGCGAGCGCTCGTCCTCGATCCCCAGCGCGATCTGCACGAGCACGCGCCGCTGCGCGGCGATTTCCAGCAGCCGAGCGAAACGGGGATCGTCGAGCGCGTAGCCATGATAATTCGGATACAGCCGCACGCCGCGCATGCCGTGCACCTCGTGGCAGCGTCGCAGGTCCTCCTCCCAATCGGGAAAGGTCGGGTTGATCGTGCCGAACGCCCGGAGCAGGCCGCGCGTGTCGGGCCGGGCGCAGGCGGCGGCCAGGCGCGCGTTCGCGGCCGCGAGGTCGCTGTGCAGCACGCCCTCGAAGTTCCCGACCCACGCGGAGGTCACGCCGTGGCGGTGGAGCTTGTCGGCGAGCTGGCCCGGATGCTCGATCCAGGAGCGGCGCACGGCCCAGTGGGAGAAGGAGACGTTGGTGTCGATGAACTCGCCGACGGCGGGACCGGGAGCGGCAGCCCGGAGTCCGGCCGTGGCGGCCGCGGCGACCGCCGCCGAGGTGAGAAACGTGCGTCGTTCCATGGGCGCGGCGCAGTAACGTGACGGCGCCCGGCGAAAGCAATCCCGATTCGGTTCCGCTGGCGCCGCCGGTAAACGTGCACCCGGTTTCCGTTTGACCGCAGGCGCGAACGGTAACTTTACAGTTACAAACGGCATCCGGCCTGCTCACCCCGACCCGCCATGCACTCCGTCCCTTCCCACGTCCCTTCGCTCCGCCGTCTCGTCGCCCGCTGGGCCGGCGTGGCCGCGCTGCTGTTCGCTCCAATCCTTCGCGCCCAGGCCCCCGTGCCGCTCACCGGCCAGGTGAGCAACGCCGCCACCGGCGCCTTTCTCGAGGGTGCGGAGGTGGCGGTCGAGGGCAGCGGCAGCACCGCGCTCACCGATCGCGAGGGCCGCTACGAGCTCTCGCTGCCGCCGGGCGTGGCGACGCTCGTCGTGCGCTACACCGGGCTCGAGCCGGAGAAGGCGACCGTCGACGTCCGCCCGGGCGCCCGGCTCGTGCGGGATTTCGCGATGAATTCCGGCACCTACAAGCTCGAGGCCTTCAAGGTTTCCGGTCCGCGCGAGGGTAGCGCCGCCGCCATCACCCGGCAGCGCGAGGCGCCCAACGTGAAGAACGTCGTCGCCTCCGACAGCTTCGGCAACATCGCCGACGGCAACATCGGCGACCTGCTCCAGCAGCTCCCGGGCATCACCGCGGTCTACGTCGGCGCCGACGTGCGCTCGGTGCAGATCCGCGGCATCGACGGCGCGCTCAATTCCGTGACGATGGACGGCGACCGCATGGCCAGCTCGCAGTCCGCCGGTGCCGGCCGCACCTTCGAGTTCGAGCAGGCTTCGCTCAACAACATCGAGACGATCGAGGTCACGAAGGCGCCGACGCCCGACATGGACGCCGACTCGATCGGCGGCAACGTGAACATCGTCTCGAAGAGCGCCTTCGACCGCAACCAGCCCCGCGTCTTCAACTACTCGATCGGCGGCGTCTGGCGCCCGAAATACTTCACGCGCTCCGACACCTGGCTGCGCGAGCCGGTCAAGAACATCGGCCCGTCCTTGAATTTCTCCTACGCCGACCGCCTCGGCGCGGAGAAGCGGATCGGCGTCTCGCTCAACTTCACCTACCACTCGCAGCCCGGCGGCGACACGGCCGCGCTCGCCACCTACCAGGGTGCGTTGGTCGAGCCCTACTACACCCAGAACATCACCGTGCCGCGGCCCGCCGGCGCGCCCCGCACCCGCCTCGCGACCGGCGCCAAGCTCGAATACAAGCTCAGCGAGACGACCGTCCTCTCGTTGAACACCGCCTACAACTGGTTCCACGAGACGAACGACACCCGCGCCATGGTGCTCGGCACGACCGCCGCCGTGGCCAACTTCCGCCCCGGCTACACGAGCTATTTCCAGGAAGTCCTCGCGAACAACAACTCTTCCAGCGCCATCACGCTCACGACCGGCTACTCGTATACGAAGGACTACCAGCACAGCAGCGTGCCGTTCACCAATCCCTTCGAGCTCTACCTGCTCGATGTGAACTATTCGGACGTCCACAGCGTGTTCGGCGGAAAAAACAACCTCGGGGTCAGCGCAACGTTCAACTACACGGTGCCGAACAACATCATCAACGAAATCGGCCATCGCACGGCGGCGG
>CAZENI010000825.1:0-2741 GCA_964513055.1 uncultured Opitutus sp. | reverse complement strand
CCTCATGGGCGACGAAGTCCCCCCCCGCCGCCAGTTCATCGAGGACAACGCGCTGAACGTGCAATACCTCGACGTCTGATCTGAGAAATTCAGAAGCCAGGAAACCAGGAATCAACCCGATCTCCGTTTCATGGCTTTCTGGCTTCTGAATTAGCCCCGTCTTCGCGGTTCAAAAAATTTCCGAATGTATACAGCGAGCGAAAAACTCTCCTCGGCCAACATCACCGACATCATGCAGACGGCCTACATCGATTACTCGATGTCGGTCATCATCTCGCGGGCGCTGCCGGATGCGCGCGACGGCCTCAAGCCCGTCCAGCGCCGCATCCTCTACGCCATGCTCCGCGAGGGCCTGCTCCACAACCGGCCCTTCGACAAGTGCGCCGGCGTCGTCGGTGAAGTGCTCAAAAACTACCACCCCCACGGCGACTCCTCCGTTTACGACACCCTCGTCCGCATGGCCCAGCCGTGGGTCATGCGCTACCCGCTGATCGATCCCCAGGGCAATTTCGGCTCCGTCGACGGTGATCCGCCCGCGGCGTATCGCTACACCGAGGCGCGCCTCAACGCCATCGCCGAGGACCTGCTCAAGGACATCGAGGAGGACACCGTCGACTTCATCCCCAATTACAAGGAGTCGACCACCGAGCCCACCGTCCTCCCTGCCGCGCTGCCGAACCTGCTGATGAACGGCTCGACCGGTATCGCCGTCGGCATGACGACGAACATCCCGCCGCACAACCTCGACGAGATCATCGACGCCGCGTTCGCCATCATCGACAACCCGCGCATCTCCGTCGACGAGCTCTGCACCATCGTCAAGGGCCCCGACTTCCCCACCGGCGGCATCATCTCGGGCCGCGAAGGCATTCTCAGTTATCTGAAGACCGGCAAGGGCATCGTCCGCACCCGCGGCAAGGCGCACACCGAGGAGCTCAAGGGCGGCATGGAGCAGATCGTCATCACGGAGATCCCGTATAACGTGAACCGGAACACCCTCGTCACCCGCATCGCCGAGCTCGTCGGCGAGAAGGAGATCGACGGCATCCGCGACCTGCGCGACGAGTCCGACGAGAACACCCGCATCGTCATCGAGCTGAAGCGCGGCGAGCAGGCGAAAGTCGTCATCAACCAGCTCTTCCAGAAGACCGCCCTCGAATCCTCCTTCGGTGTCACGCTCCTCGCCCTCGACAAGAAGCGGCCGAAGCAGATGAACATCAAGGAGCTCATCGAGTGCTACATCGAGCACCGCCGCGATGTCGTCACCCGCCGCACCAAGTATCGCCTGAACCAGGCCCTCGATCGCGCGCACATCCTCGAGGGCTACATCATCGCCCTCGATAACCTCGACGACTTCGTCAAAATCATCCGCGCCTCGCAGAATCGCGAGGAGGCCAAGCAGCGGTTGATGGCGAAGTATCCGCTCTCCGAGCGCCAGACCGACGCCATCCTCGAACTCCGCCTGTATCAACTGACCGGGCTCGAGCGCGGCAAGATCGAGGCCGAATACCTCGAGCTGATGAAGCTCATCGCCGAACTGCGCGCCATCCTCGAGTCCGACGCCGTGCTGATGGCCTTGATCAAAAAGGAGCTCGGCGAGATGAAGGAGAAATACACCTCGCCCCGCCGCACCATCATCGAGGCGGCCATCGGCGACTTCCGCATGGAGGACGTCATCCCCAACGAGGGCTGCGTCATCACCGTCTCGCACCTCGGCTTCATCAAGCGCACCCCCGTCGCCGACTACCGCTCGCAGAAGCGCGGCGGCAAGGGCGTGATCGGCGCCGAGACCTATGAGGAGGATTTTGTGGAGAACCTCTTCACGGCCTCCACGCACGACTACATCCTCTTCCTCACCAGCATCGGCCAATGCCATGCGAAGAAGGTCTACGATGTCCCCGAGGGCACGCGTGCCTCAAAGGGCAAATCCGTCTCCTCCTTCCTCCGGCTCGCCGACGGCGAGAAGATCGCCGCCATGCTCTGCGTGAAGGATTTCGCCGAGGATCGCTACCTCGTCATGGCGACGAAGAGCGGCGTCATCAAGAAGAGCTCCCTCGCCGACTATGCCAACTGCACGCGCGACGGCGGTCTCATCGGCATCAATCTCGCCGAAAAAGACGTCGTGATCGGCAGCGTTCTCACCACGGGCAACGACGAGCTGATCCTCGTCTCGAATCAAGGCCTCGCCGTCCGCTTCCGCGAACGCGATCAGGAGTCCGGCGACGATCTCTTCCGCCCCACCGGCCGCGCCACCGGTGGCGTCACCGGCATGCGCTTCAAGCTCGCGAGCGATTCCCTCCAGGC
Organism: uncultured Opitutus sp.; assembly: GCA_964513055.1. GTDB lineage: Bacteria > Verrucomicrobiota > Verrucomicrobiia > Opitutales > Opitutaceae > ER46. Next base: position 437 of record CAZENI010000825.1, on the reverse strand, counting down.
GATCGAGGTCGTCGATCACAATGCGAAATTCCTCGTCGCGAGCGAAGCCGGCCTCGGCGTCCGCACGCGTTTCGAAGATTACCGTCTCATCAACCGTGGCGGCAGCGGCGTCTGGGCGATTGATCTGCCCGAGGACGGCTCCATCCGGCTCGCGGGCGCGCTCAGTGTGCGCGACACCGACGAGGTCATGCTGCTCACCGCCAAGGGCCAGAGCATCCGCTGTCCCGTGCGCGATATTCGGGAAACGGGCCGCGGCGCGAAAGGCGTCCGCCTCGTCACCCTCGAGCCCGGCGACAAGCTCCTCAGCATCGCCCGCATCGTCGAGACCGACGAGCAGCAGGCCGCCGCCAATCCCGAGACCCCCGACGCGCCGCCGGCATCCTAATACCAACGGCTGATGATTTCTTGACTACAGTTGACGCCAGGAAGGTAGGGCC
>CAZENI010000824.1:0-2750 GCA_964513055.1 uncultured Opitutus sp. | reverse complement strand
GCGGTCTCGCCGAGGGTGTCGCGCGCCTGGGCGAGGAACGTGCGGTCGCTGTAGCCCTGCTGGATCTCCCGGGCTGTCAGCTCGCCCGGCACGTTGGCGACCGGCTGGCCGAAGGCCGCGACCGTGGCGCAGGCGAGGGTCGCCATGAGGCGACGGAGCGAGGCGCGGCAGCCGCGACTCAGCCCGAGGGAGGACGTAAGGCCGGAGAAGGAAGGGGTTCGGCGGCCTTGTTCAAGACGGGTGAAGTGAAGCATGAAGCAGGTTTTCAGCCTCATTCTATGGGCGGTCGAAAGTGGGATGCGACGGTCTCGACTACCGGGATTCCGGTAGTCAAAGGAGTCGACATGATCGTGCGCGGGTGCGACGCGGGAGCGACGGAGGGTCGTGAGCGTGAGGCAGCGGAGTTTTGACCACGGATGGCGCGGATTGCACGGGTGGGAGAAGGCGTGCGGGCGGCGGAGCGCGGCGGGGCGATCCGCGGGACCGGGGCGCGTGGAGTGTGAGCGCGGCAAACAGGGCCCGATGAGGACATCGGGCTCCACCTTTCGGTTGGGGCTCTCTCCAATGGGAGAGCGCTGCAACTGCGCTCTCCCAGCTAAACGAGGACGAGGCTGCGGCGGGGCTTACGGGACTTCGTAAACTTCGACGAGGAGGGAGCCGGTCTGGTTGGGCGTGACGACGGTCGGGGCCTGGGTGCCGGGTGGGACGACGGCGAGGGGCTGGGCGCCGGCCTGGAGCGTGTAGCTGCCGGGGGCGAGGGCGTTGAGGAGGGCGGCGTCGTTGGCGGCGCGGAGCGGGAAGGCGCCGACGGCGGGAAACGCGGCGGTTAGCGTGGCGGTGCCGCCCTGGGCCCAGTTGTTGTTCGTCGCGACCGTCTGGCTGTTGCCGTTGACCGTCGTGAGAATGGAGATACGCGGGTCGCCGAGCAGGCTGTCGGCGGAGAGGCCGAACTCGGTGAGGCCCTGCGCGACGGCGCGGACGACGAGGGTGCGCGGGTTGTTGCCGGCGATGACGATGCCGGGGATGAGGAACTCGCCGTCGGTGGTGATGCGCGCGAGGGTCGAGAGGTTGGTGAGGCGGGTGCCGTTGCGGCTGATGTCGTAGATCTCGGCGAGGACATCGCCGGTGGTGCCGTTGAGGCCGGTGAGGTTGGCGGTGTAGGTGCCGGGGTCGAGCTGGAGGAGGACGGCGGTGTCGGCATCGCCGGCGGTGAGCGGGAAGGCGCCGACGGCGGCGGCGGCGGCGGCGATCTGCGCGGCGGTGGCGGCGCCGGCGGCGGGCCGATCCCAGCCTTCGTTGGAGGCGACGACGGTGGAGCCGCGGTTGACCACAAGGCGCGGGGCGGCGAGGGCGCCGCTGAGGCCGAATTTCGTGAGGGCGGGGCCGATGCCGCGGATGAGGAGGGTGGCGCGCTGCGTGCCGGAGATGTTGAAGCCGAGGGCGAAGGTGTCGCCGAGGTAGGTGAGGCGCGTGCGGGTCGAGAGGTTGACGAGGCGGCCGGGGGCGGGGACGGGGGCGTCGGCGGCGCGGTTGTTGAGGAACGCGATGACGCGGGCGTTGGCATCGGCGTAGAGTTCGCGGCCGGCGGCGGCGACGGTGAGTTCGGCGGCGACGTCGGCGGCGCGGGCCTGGTAGGCGGCGGGGAGCGCGGCGGTGACGGTGGCGGCGGTGACCGTGGCGGCGGTCGGGGTGGACTTCGGGTAGTTGTTGGCGTCGAGGAGGCCGGCGGTCTTGACGGCGGTCCAGACGGCCTGGGCGTCGGCGGCGGTGAAGGCGGGCGTGCTGACGCTGAGCGTGCGGAAGCGGTTCGCGTGCACGGGGGAGACGGCGTTGTTGAAGATGTTGTTCGCGACGCCGCGGCCGGTGAGCAACTCGGCGTTGTCGCGGGCGTCGGCGAGGCCGGCGTCGCCGAGGACCTCGTCATTGGCGGCGAGGGCGAAGAACTGCGGGACGCGGGAGGTGACGGCGAGGGTGTCGACGCCGGCGGAGAGGTAGAGGACGGCGCCCTTGACGGGGCGGGCGGGGGTGGCGGTGGCGAGGAGGTCGGCGAAGCGGGCGGCGGCGTTGGCGCCGGCGGCCGCGCCGAGGAAGAAGACGGGCCGGGTGTCGGCGAGGCCGGCGTCGCGGACGAGGCGGTCGAGGGCGGCGGCGTGGTTGCGGGCGTCGAGGTTGTTGGCGAGGACGGCCTGAGCGGCCCAGGAGCCCTGGGTGCGGTTGAGGCTGTTGAGGGCGGCGACGCCGTAGCCGGCGGCGACGAGATCGCGCACGAGGAGGAGGGAGGCGGGGCGGGTGAACCAGTCGGCGGTGCTGCCGCCGGTGTCGTGGAGGAGGAAGACGAGGCCGGCGGCGGCGGTCGGGACGTGATAGACCAGCGTGGTGGAGACGGTGGTGCTGGTGTTGTTGGGGCCGGCCTGGGTCTGGGGGTTGAAGGCGGTGACGGTGGTCGGAGTCCACGCGGGGGCGGCCTTGTAGGTCGCGGTGAGTGTGACCGGGGTGGCGGGCACGGTAATGATCGTGCGGCTGAGGAAGGGGGCGAGGGCGGCGGTGCCGAGGACGGCGGTGTCGCCGGTCCAGCGATCGAAGACCTGGCCGGCGGCGGGGGCATCGGCCATCAGGTCGACGCGGGTGCCGGCGGGATAGGTGCCGCCGCCGCTGCCGCCGTTGATGGTTACGGTGGTGGGCGCGCCGGAGCCGGTGACGACCACGTAGGCGCGGACGGGGACGACGACGAGGTTCTGGAGCGTGACGTT
>CAZENI010000823.1:0-2758 GCA_964513055.1 uncultured Opitutus sp. | reverse complement strand
TCGCAGTTCGCGAAATAGCCGCACGCAACCCGCGCGCGGCGGTCCCGCGCAATCTCAACATCTCCGGAGATTCCCATGCGCATGCTCTCGCGCGCGATCGCGCTCGGCTGGCTGTTCGCCATGTCAGTCCTGGCCGCCCTCCTGATGTTCTCGCACGCCCAGGTCGCGGCGCAGGCGCGCTGCGCGCCGGCGGAAGCGGTCGTCCGCATCTTCGCCGCGCAGCGCACGGTCGACCTCGACGCGGGCCAGCGCGCGGAATTCACGGCCGCCTTTAACGCCATTCCGCCGGAGACGAACTATCCCGCGCCGGAGCGCATCCTGCTCGCCGACGATGGCGCCCGCGTCTACGCCTTCGTGTCCCCGCCCGAGCGCGCCGGCGTGCTGTGCCTCGTCGCGGTCGAGGGGCCGCCGATCGAGCGGCTGATCCGGAAATATCTCGGGACCGGCGCCTGATGGCGCAGACCCCGCTCACGCGGGCCGAGGCGAAAGCCGCGGTGCGCGCTGTCGATCGCGCGAAGGGCGTGGTCAATCACGCCGCCGCGTCGATCCAGATGCATCCCGCCACGCTGCGGTCGCGCCTGCGCACGGCGAAGCGCCTGTTCAATCTGGAGCCGAAGCCAGCGCCGGCGAAGGCCGCGCCCGATCCCGTCGCGGCGCGCGTCGCGAAGGATGCGCAGGCCCGGCTCATCGCGGAGCATGCCGATCTCGCCCGCCGCGCCGCGCACAGCGAAAACCTCCGCGCAGCGGTGTTCCGGCTCACGGCGGAGCCCCTGCGCCCGCCTGGCTTCTCCGCGCCGCTCGACGCCGCCACGGGCAAGCATCGCGAGGCGATCGTGCTGCCGCTGTCCGACATCCACATGGGCGAAGTCGTCGACCGCGACGCGATGGATGGGCGCAACAGCTACAACAACGCGATCGCGCGCAAACGGCTGGAGCGCTATTTTTCGCGCGTGGTGCATCTCGGCACGCGCCACTGGTCGGGCCCTGATCCGGCCGTGATCTATCTCGTGCTGCTCGGCGACCTCATCGCCGGCGAAATTCACGAGGAGCTGGCGAAGACCAACGATCTGCTCGCCATTCCCGCGGTGCGCGATCTCGCGGAGTGCCTTGTTTCCGGCATCGATCTGCTGCTGAAAAGCTTCGCCTGCGACATCCGGGTCGTCGCCCTGCCCGGCAATCACGGCCGCACGACGAAGAAGCCGGAATCGAAGGGCCACGCGGTCAACAGTTACGACACGCTGGTCGCGTGGTGCGTCGAGCGCCACTACGCCGCGCGCGGCGAGAAGCGCGTCACCTTCTCGGCGCCGGCCTCCGGCGACGCGCTGATCGCGATTCACGGCTGGAACATCCTCTTCACGCATGGCGACCGCATCGGCTCGCGCGGCGGCATGGGGATGATCGGCCCGGCCGCGACGGCGGCGCGCGGCATGCAGCGCCTGATCCAGGATTACGCCGCCGAGGGCCAGGTGATCGACGCCTGCGTGATCGGCCATTTTCACGCGCCGCTGCGGCTCGAACAGGGCTTAGTCAACAACAGCATCGTCGGGCCGAGCGAATATTCGCGCGCCGGCCGCATGCGCTCGCACCCCGCCTCGCAATGGATGCTCACCGTGCATCCCGGCCACGGCCCGTTCGCGCGGGTGTGGGAGGTGCGCGTCGGCGATCCGGCCGAGGGCTCGATCTACAAGGGGAGAGCGGGGTGACGTTTCACATCGTCTTATCGTGGTGGCTGCTTCCGCTCGTCATCACGATCGGCGCCTTCGCCTGGGCTCTGCCGCAGCGCGCGCATGAACGTCCTACTGGTCAGATGTTTGATGGCCTTGGCGCGGCGCTCGGCCTTGCGATGCGTGTTCCATCCGCCGCAGCAATTTCGCTGGTCGCATGGCTCGCATGGGCGCTTCTCCGCTGAAACGCCCGCGAAGCCTCCGCATCGGCGGCTCGGTCTATCGCGTCGCCACGCGAAAGAGCCGGGCGCCGCGCGACGTCTATGGCGAGATCGATTGCGTGCGCCGGCGCATCGCGCTCGCGCCGCGCCTCTCGCCCGCCGTCGCGGCGCGCACGCTGGTGCATGAGGCGCTGCACGCGGCGTTCGAGGAATCGGGCCTCTCGGCCGATCCCGTCCTCGCCGATCTCGAGGAGCGCGTCTGCGCCGCGCTGGAAGCGCCGGTCTGCTCGCTGCTCGCCGACAATCCCGCTTTGATCGATTTCATCCGAAAGGCCCAGGCATGACCGCGCACGTCATCCCGTTTCCGCCGAAACCCGTCGCGACGCTGCCGGCGGCGACGCCGGTGGTGATCGGACTCTCGGGCCCGATCGCCTGCGGCAAGTCGACCGTGGCGGAGATCCTCGCCCGCCGCTGCGGCTTTGCCCGCACGCGGTTCGCGGCGCCGCTCAAGAACATGCTGCGCGTGCTGCTCCTCAACGCGGGGTTTCTGGACCGCGAGATCGAGCGCATGGTCGAGGGCGACCTGAAGGAGGTTCCCTGCCCCGCCCTCGGCGGCCGCACGCCGCGGCTGGCGATGCAGACGCTCGGCACGGAATGGGGCCGCGCGCACATGGGCGAGGATTTCTGGGCCGGGCTCTGGACCGCGGGCGCGCAGGCGCTGATCGCGGGCGGCGTCGGCCGCATCGTCGTCGAGGATCTGCGCTTCGCCAACGAGGCCGCCGCCGTGCGGGCGCTCGGCGGCAAGGTGGTCCGCATCGAGCGGCCGGGCGTGGCGCAGGGCGCGCACGAATCGGAGCGCTTCGGCTTCGACGC
>CAZENI010000822.1:0-2759 GCA_964513055.1 uncultured Opitutus sp. | reverse complement strand
GGGTGGGGCCGTGCGCCGGCTCGAGTCTCCGCCCGACACCACGTTGATCGGACTCGACGGCCTGGCGCTTACTGCCGAGGGGCACGTCATTGCGATTCAAAATGGACTGCGGCCGAACCGCGTGCTCCGGATCGTGCTCGACGACACGGCGGAGGCGATCATGGCGGTCACCGTGCTTGAGTCGGGGCACCTCACCATGGCGGCCCCGTCGCTCGGCTGCATCGGGACGGGCGGGGATTTCTTTTTCATCGGCAATGCCGGCTGGACGCGTTTCGAGGATACGGGCGGCCAGCCGTCGGCGCCGCGCCCGGTGCCGGTCTTCCGCACGAAGGTCGCGCCGCCGAAGAAGCCGGCGCGCTGAGCCGCCGTGCGGCCTACAGATCCTGCAGTGCGATGAACGCGCCGCCGTGCAGGTAGCACACGGTGCGCATGAGATTCGCGAAGCGCAGGCCCGTGTTGCCCATGGAAAACTGATAGCGGATCGTCGTCGGGAAACCGACCGCGTTGATCGTCACCTTGCGGTTGCCGTTCTCGTCGGCCGGATTCAGTTCCTCGAGCCGGCGGATGACGACATCGGCGGAGTCGCTCGAGTTGAACTCGTCGCCGAAAACGAAGATGCCCATGCGCATCTTCGGGTTGTCCTTGTCGTAGAGGAAACGCATCGCGTTGTAGATGCCGGGCACGGGATTGCTGACGGTATCCTGTTCGTAACGACGCAGGACGCGCTTGATGGAGTCGCGGGTGTCGCGGTTGTCGGGCAGCCAGGCCGCGGTGGCGTTGCCGCGGCGGCCGAGGACGAAACGGCCGTCGCCGTCGAGGAGCTGGATGCCGTCGATCTCCGGATAGGAATCGAGCACCGTCTCGACCGTGCGGATGGCGATGGGCCAGAGGCCGCCGTGGTTCGGGTCGCGCATCGAGCCGGAGGTGTCGATCACGAACGCGATGTAATTGCTTCCGACGGGCAGGCCGACCGGCGCCGGCTTCACATCCTTCAGCACCAGGTCGTAGTCGGGCTTCTTCTGGCGGGCAGCGATCTCCTTCTTCAGATCGTCGATGTCGACCAGCAGCGCCTCCTGGCCGCGCTTCTCGCGCTGCAGGCCCTTGTCGAGTTCGTCGATCAGGCCGTGGATCGAGTCGTTGCGGAGGCGGGCGTCGGTGACGAGGGTGGCGATGCGGGCGTTGCTCTTCTCGAGATCCTCCTTGCTGACCTTGAGCTGCGTGAGCTTCGCCGCCTGCTCGGCGAGCGCGCGGTTTACGTCGATCAGCGCCTGCAGTTTCTCCTTCTCCTGCGAGTCGACGCTGAGCACGAAGATCAGGATGACGGCGCCGAAGCCGCAGCAAATGCAGTCGAGGAACGCGAGGCTGAAGACCTGGGTCTGGCGGCGGCGGATCATGTGTCGGGCCAGGTCTTGGCGGGGCTCACGAGGGCGCCGCGGGTGGCGTTGGCGAGCTCCCAGTAGAGACCGGGGGCGCCGGGATCGCCGGTGAGCATGGGGAACAGGATCGTGCTGACCGGGATGCGCGGTGGGAGCTGCTTGGTTGCAATCTCAAAAAACCGGATACGATGCGCCTCCTCGATGTCGCCGTCCATCGGCAGCGAGTCGCTCCGCGTCGGCAGGCCGTCCGTGAGCAGGACGATGCTGTCCGGCAGGCGCGGCAGGAAGCGCACGGCGGTGAAGGCCCGCTCGAGGTTGGCCGCGCCCTTGGGCACGACCTTGTGCAGCCGGCTGATGATCTCGGTCATCGTCTTCCGATCGGTCGTGCTGAACCACTCCTCGCCGCGCGTCGGGATGATGGAGGCGGTCTCCTCGGCGAAGAACAGGATTTGGAAGTGCGTCTCGGCCTCGAGTGAGGCGAGCATCCACTCGAGGGACTGGATCACACGTTGCCACTTCGGCGCCTCGCGTTTCTTGTCGTCGGAGTCGCCGAGGCGGGCCGACGCGCCGTCGATGGTGTCGTCGAGCATCGAGCCGGACGTGCGGACGAGGAACACGACGAATTCGCCCTGCAGTTTCACGCCGGTGAGATACTGGCGGCGATCGACGTTGGGAATGGGAATGGGCGGGGCGACGTCCTCGGTCGGCAGCGCCTTCTTTTCGCCGAGCAGCGAGTGCAGGGCGTCCTTGAGCGCGCCGGTCTGCTGCAGCATGAGGAGCAGTTCCTTCCGGCGGTCCGAGAGCCTGAGCTGGTCCTGCGTGCTCTTAGCGTTGATGTCCTGCAACTCGAGCTGCGCGGCGGCGAGGACGCGCGCGAGGCGGTCGAGTTCCTCCTGTGTGAGGGCGACGGAGCTCTGGGTGGCGCGGAGGCGTTCGCGGGCGGCGTCGACGTCGGATTTGTCGACGCTGGTCTTCTGCGAGACCGTCAGGATGAAGACCAGGATCACCGCGCCGAAGCCGCAGCAAATGCAGTCCAGGAAGGCGAGGCTGAAGACCTCGGTCTCGCGGCGCTTGTGGGCGATCGACATGGAGGAACGCGGGACGCGGGGCGTCGATCAGTCGTGCGCGCGCGAGCCGTTGGCCGCCGGGCAGTGGGCGAAGAGCACATCGGCCGAAACCGTGCCGCAGCGGATGGTGAGCCGATCTCCGGCCTCGACCGGCGTGCGGGCGGCCGGTGGCGGGGTGCCGGGGCCGGCGCGAGGCACGCCGGTATCGAGGAACCAGAGACGGCCGCCCTCGCGCACGAGCGGGACGGCGCAGTCCTCCGCGGCGTTGAAAACCTCCGGCAACGATACGTCCGCGCCGATCCCGGCCACGCCGATC
>CAZENI010000821.1:0-2767 GCA_964513055.1 uncultured Opitutus sp. | reverse complement strand
TGCGGTTCGATTTCTTGATGTCGTCGCGCTTCCACGCGACCTTGCCGTCCTCGGGCGTGATACCGACCAGCGCGTCGTTGGTGCCGATCAGCAGCGTGCCGAGGGCGGTGAGCGAGTGCCACTTGGCGTCGGCGCCGAGCGGGGTGGTCCAGAGTTGTTTCGCGGGCGCGCCGGACGCGACGGAGGCGAGGAGGCAGAGCGTAAGCCAGCCGGAGGAAAACGCGGAAGTCTTCATGGGAACGGGGAGGATGAAACGGAAGCTGAAGCCTCCGGAGTGTGCCCCATCCGCCCACCCTTCGGGAATACGCATACCTGCGTATGGTCGCCGCAGCGCGTCGTGTCGCCCGGCGCGTGAGCGCAGGGACCGGCCGCATCAGTCGCTCACGCGACCTCCCGGCACAGCCCGCGCCCCGCTTGCCCGTCGCGCGCCCCCGCGCACGCTCGCCCGGCATGTCACCGCTGCCCACGCTCGCCGAGATCGATTCAGCCGCACCCCTCATCGACGCGATCGTGCCGCCCACGCCGCAGTATTCCTGGCCGCTGCTGAACGAACGCACCGGTTGCGAGCTCTGGGTGAAACACGAGAACCACACCGCCCTCGGGTCCTTCAAGATGCGCGGCCTGCTCCTCTACTTCGCCCGCCTCACTGCGCGCGCGCCCGGCACGCGCGGCGTGATCGCGGCCACCCGCGGCAACCACGGCCAGGCGGTCGCGTTTGCCGCGCGCCGCCACGGCCTGACCGCAACGATCGTCGTGCCCTTCGGCAACAGCGTCGAAAAGAACCGCGCGATGCGCGCCCACGGCGCCGAGTTGATCGAGCACGGCGACGATTTTCAGGCCGCCCTCGAACACTCCCGCGTCCTCGCCGCCGCCCGCGGCCTGCACGCCGTGCCGTCCTTCCACGCCGACCTCGTCCTCGGCAACGCCGTCTCCGCCCTCGCCTTCCTGCGCCACACCCCCGCGCTCGACCGCGTCTACGTGCCGATCGGCCTTGGCTCCGGCATCGGCGCCATGCTCGCCGCCCGCGACGCCCTCGGCCTCCCGACGAAAATCGTCGGCGTCGTCTCCGCCGGCGCCCCCGGCCTCGCCCTCTCTTTTGCCGCGCGCGCCCTGCGCACCCACCCGGCCACGACCCGCCTCGCCGACGGCCTCGCCTGCTCGACGCCCCATCCCGAGGCGCTCGCCCACATCCTCCAGGGCGTGGAGCGCATCGTGACCGTCTCCGACGACGAGGTCGCGGCCGGCCTGCGTGCCTACTTTTCCGATACGCACAACGTCGCCGAGGGCGCCGCTGGCGCCGGCCTCGCCGCCGTCCTGCAGGAGCGCGCCTCGGTCGCCGGCCGCCGCATCGGCGTCGTCTGCACCGGCGGCAACGTCGACGCCGCCGTGTTCGCGCAGGTCTTGAACCAAGGATGAGGTTCGCCCATCGGCGAACCTCCCAATTGCGCTCCGGCCCATCGCCTCCGCCTCATAACCGGGCCGCCAATGGCCGGCACGCCGTCTGCCATTGGCAGACCCTTCTTTGCCGCGAAGGCGATTAGCCGCAGCGCTTCCCGAGATTTCGCCCCTTGGCGAAATCCATCAGTGGTCATTCCGTCATCCGGCTCCCTCATCCGTCGTCATCCGTCGTCATCCGCCGCCTTGACTCCGCCGCCCGCGTCCGCCTCTTTTTCCCTCGTCCGCCTCGCGAGAGGCTCACCTCCAACCGCCAACCCGAAAACACGATGACCGAGATTGTCCTCACGCATTCTTCGCTCCCGCCGGTTGGCCCCGTCGCGCGCTGCTGACGCACGCGCATCCCGCTCTTCCCTGAGACGCAGGCCGCCCGCCCGGGCGGCCTTTTTCGTTTCCCGTCCGCTGATGCCCGGGGCTTCGGCGGATTCCGCCCGCCATCGGCGCGCGTTCTCCCCGTCAGTCATTCGACCTTCGTCACTCGGCATTCTTCACTTCCATGTCTCTCTCCGCTCTCGGCTGGACCGACGCCTTCGCGTCCGCCTTCCAGCCCTACGCTGCCTCCGACCTCGTGCCCGCGCGCGTCGCCCTCGAGCACAAGCACGCCTACGAACTCCTCACGCCCGCCGGCGCCCTCACCGCCGAATGCACCGGCAGACTCCTGCACACCGCGGCCGCCCGCGCCGATCTCCCGGCCGTCGGCGACTGGGTCGTCGCCCGCCTCCGCCCCGGCGAAGCCCGCGCCGACCTCCACGCCATCCTCCCGCGCCGCACCAAATTCTCCCGCCGCGCCGCCGGCGACGCCGCCGTCGAGCAGATCGTCGCCGCCAACGTCGACACCGTGCTCCTCGTCACCGCGCTCGACCAGAACTTCAACCTGCGCCGGATCGAACGCTACCTCGCCGTCGCCTGGGAAAGCGGCGCGCAACCCGTCGTCGTCCTCAACAAATCCGATCTGCACGCCGACCCGTCCGCCGCGCAGGCCGACGTCGCCGCCATCGCCGCCGGCGCCCCCGTCGTCGCGCTCAGCGCGGCCCACGGCGACGATCTCGACGCCCTCGCGCCGTGGCTCGTGCCCGGCCGCACGCTCGCGCTGCTCGGCTCCTCCGGCGTCGGCAAGTCCACGCTGATCAACCGACTCCTCGGCGCCGCCCGCCAGGCCACCGGCGCGCTCAGCGACGCCGTCGGCAAGGGCCGCCACACCACGACGCAACGCGAGTTGATCGTCGCGCCCTCCGGCGTGCTCGTCATCGACACGCCCGGCATGCGCGAGCTGCAGCTCTGGGATGTCGCCGACGCCGCGCTCGACACCGCG
>CAZENI010000820.1:0-2776 GCA_964513055.1 uncultured Opitutus sp. | reverse complement strand
GTACGACCAGTCGGTCGACTCGATCACGCCGCAGAAGCTGATCAACCCGAAGGCCCTCACGACCGTCATCCGCGATTTCTTCGCGCGTTCGCAGCTCTCGCAGTTCATGGATCAGATCAACCCGCTCGCCGAGGTCACGCACAAGCGTCGTCTCTCCGCGCTCGGGCCGGGCGGTCTCAACCGCGAGCGCGCCGGCTTCGAAGTCCGCGACGTGCATCCTTCGCACTACGGCCGCATCTGCCCCATCGAGACGCCCGAAGGTCCGAACATCGGCCTCATCAACTCCCTCTCGACCTACGCCCGCGTGAACGAATTCGGCTTCATCGAGACGCCGTATCGGACCGCCAAGGACGGCCGTGTCACCGACAAGATCGAGTATCTCACCGCCGACCAGGAGGAGGGCAAGGTCATCGCCCAGGCCAACTCCGAACTCGACGACAAGAACCACTTCGTCGGCAAGGTCACCGTCCGCCAGGACGGCAACTTCCTCGAGGTCGCCGCCGGCGAAGTCCACCTCATGGACGTCTCGCCGAAGCAGGTCATCTCGATCGCCGCGGGCATGATTCCCTTCCTCGAGCACGACGATGCCAATCGCGCGCTCATGGGCGCCAACATGCAACGCCAGGGCGTGCCGCTGCTCCAGGCCGAGGCGCCGTTCGTCGGCACCGGCATGGAAGAGTGCGTCGCCCGCGACTCGAAGATCGTCGTGGTCGCCGAGGAGGCGGGCATCGTCGCTTCCGTCGACGCCAAACGCATCGTCGTCACCAAGGACGGCGAACTCCCGCGCAACCTGAAGACCGAGCCCAAGACGCACACCTACGTCTACGAGCTGCGGAAATTCATGCGCTCGAATGCGGGCACCTGCTTCAACCAGAAGCCGATCGTCCAGATCGGCCAGAAGATCAAGGCCGGCCAGATCATCGCCGACGGTCCCTCGACCGACAAGGGCGAGATGGCCCTCGGCCGCAACGTGCTCGTCGCTTTCATGCCGTGGAACGGCTACAACTTCGAGGACGCCATCCTCATCTCCGAGAAGGTTCTCCGCGAAGACATCTTCACCTCGATCCACATCCAGGAATTCGAGGTCACCGCGCGTGACACCAAGCTCGGGCCGGAAGAAATCACGCGTGACATCCCGAACGTCGGTGAAGAGGCCCTCAAGAACCTCGATCACAACGGCGTCATCCGCATCGGCGCGGAAGTGAAGCCCGGCGACATCCTCGTCGGCAAAATCACCCCGAAGTCCGAGACCGAGCTCGCGCCCGAGGAAAAGCTCCTCCGCGCCATCTTCGGCGAGAAGGCCGCCGACGTGAAGGACACGTCGCTCATCGTCCCGTCCGGTGTCACCGGCATCATCATGGACGTGAAGGTTTCGTCGCGCATCGACAATCAGGAGGAGAAGCTCTCCCCCTCGGACCGTCGTCGCCAGGCGAAGCAGATCCAGGAGGAATACAAGACGCAGATGGACAAGTTGCGCGAAGGTCTCACCGAGGCCCTCTCCAACATCCTCCTCGGCGAAAAGATTCCGCTCGACGTGATCAACGGCGAGACCGGCGAAATCATCATCCCGGCCAACCGCAAGATTACGAAGACGCTCTTGCGCAAACTCGCCGCCGTCTCGAAGCACGTTCAGATCGATCCTTCTCCGGTCCGGATCAAGATCATGGAGATCATCGGCTCGTATCAGACGAAGTTCGACGAGCTCGAGACCGACCGTGAGCGCAAGATCGGTTCCATCGAGGCGGGCGAAGGCTCGGCCGATGGCGCGATCAAGCAGGTCAAGGTCTACATCGCCACGAAGCAGAAGCTCGAGGTCGGTGACAAGATGGCCGGCCGTCACGGCAACAAGGGCGTGATCTCCAAGATCGTGCCCGAGGAAGACATGCCGTTCCTCGCTGATGGCACCCCGGTCGACATTCTGCTCAACCCCCTCGGCGTACCCAGCCGTATGAACGTGGGTCAGGTGCTCGAGACGCACTTGGGCTGGGCCTGCAAAAAGCTCGGTATCAAGGTGGCGACGCCTGTGTTCGACGGCATTCCGGAAAAGAAAGTCCGCGAATACCTCCGTGACGCGAAGCTGCCCTCCACCGGCAAGAGCCCGCTCCTCGACGGCCGCACCGGCGAGAAGATCGACCAGGAAGTCGTCGTCGGCTACATCTACATGATGAAGCTGAACCATCTCGTGTCGCACAAGATTCACGCGCGCGCGGTCGGTCCTTACTCGCTCGTCACGCAGCAGCCCCTGGGTGGCAAAGCCCAATACGGCGGCCAGCGTTTCGGCGAAATGGAAGTGTGGGCGCTCGAGGCCTACGGCGCGGCGCACACGCTCCAGGAACTCCTCACCGTCAAGTCCGACGACGTGCAGGGCCGCACGAAGATCTACGAGTCGCTCGTCAAGGGCGACAACACGCTCCAGGCCGGCACGCCCGAATCGTTCAATGTGCTCATCAAGGAAATCCAGTCGCTGGGCCTTGATATCAAACTCCAGAAGCGGGACGCGCTGAGCTACGGTTCCTAACCGGCGCCCGACGTATCCAACATCGCTTCACCTTTTCACATCCATTCAGGGAGACACTATAATGATTCAACCCAACGACACTTCCGGCGCCCGCAACGAGGCTCGCGAAGCCATTGGTGACGAGGCCGCCGCGTTCGATTGCGTGTCCATCACGGTCGCTTCACCCGAGACCATCCGCAAATGGTCCAAGGGCGAGGTCAAGAATCCGGAGACGATCAACTACCGCACCTTCAAGCCCGAGCCGGGCGGTCTGTTCTG
>CAZENI010000819.1:0-2780 GCA_964513055.1 uncultured Opitutus sp. | reverse complement strand
ACCTTCGACCGCGCGATAACGGGAGTAGAGACCCATGACTGCAAACACCGTCCTGACGCAGGGCACGATCCTCGAGGTCGAGAGCGCCTCCGCCGGCGTCTATGTCGAGGTCGGCGAGTTCCTGAGCTGGCAGGGCCCCGGCGCGCCGTCGAAGGAGATCGACATCACCAACCTGCGCTCGACCGCGCGGGAATTCCGCCTCGGCCTCTATGACGGCCGCTCGTTCTCGGTCGACTTCAACCGCTATTTCTCCGACACCGGCCAGCAGCGCATGCGCGCGCTGTGGGTCGCGCGCACGATCTCGAACTTCAAGGTCACCTTCCCGAACGGCACGGTGATGAGCTTCGCCGGCTACGTCATGGAGTTCCCGTACTCCGGCGCGCCCGACGACGTGATCAAGGGCAAGGCGACGATCCGCATCTCCGGCGCGATCACGGAGGCGTAAGGCGTGGCGCTCAAGCACGACATCCTCAAGGCCGGGGCGCGCCGCGCCGAAACGGTCACCGTCCCCGAATGGGGCGGCATCGCGGTGCGGGTCCGCTCGCTCTCGGGCGACGACCGCGACCGCTACGAGATGGCGATCTACGAAGGCCGCCGCGACGGCCGCTTCAACCCGCGCGCGCTGATGGTGGCGCTCTCCGTGGTCCACGAGAACGGCGAGCGCGTCTTCGCCGACGCCGACATCGCCGCGCTCGGCGAGCTCGACGCGGCCGGCCTCGACCGCGTCTTCGCGGTGGCGCAGCGGCTCAGCGGCACCGGCGACGCGGCGCTGGCGGCTGCCGCGGGAAACTCCGCGGGGCCGGATGGCGGCGGTCGATCATCCGGCTCGGACTCGCCCTCGGCCGAACCCCGCGTGAACTCCTCCGCGGCCTGACCTCGGCCGAGATCACCGAGCTGCTCGCCTACGAACGGCTGCACGGCTGGCCGGCCGAACGCACCGGCCTTGCTCTCGCCGCGATCGCGGCGCTGCTCCGCAACGGCCATCTCGACAAGGACGAGCCGCCGTTCCGGCCCGGCGACTTCATGCCGCTTGCCGACGGCCCGCTGGCGCCCGATCCCGCCGACCGCCGCCGGCCCACGGCGCCGAAGACGGCGGCGCGGCCGGCGGCCGAACTGGAAGCGGCGCTGCGCGGCGCGAAGCGAAAGGACTAGACGATGGCGAATGTCGGCAGCCTGGTCGTCGATCTGCGCGCCAACTCGGCGGCGTTCATCGCCGAGATGGAGAAGGCGCGCACCGCGACCGAGCGGCTCGGGCGCAACGTCGAGGCGATGTCGGCGCGGATGCAGACCGCATTCGCGGGAATAAACCGGGTGGCCGGCGCACTGGGCGTCTCGCTGTCGGTCGGCGCGCTCGTCGAGTTCAGCCGCCGGTCGGTCGCCGCGGTCGGCGCGCTCGGCGACGTCGCCGCGCAGCTCGGCATCACCGCCGAGGCGCTCCAGGTCTTCCGCTATGCAGCGCTCACCGGCGGGTCGTCGGCGGAACAACTCGAGACGGCGCTGATCAAGCTCAACGACACGGTGGGCAACGCGGCCCGCGGGAACGGCGAGGCCATCGCGTCGTTCTCCCGCCTCGGCGTCAACATCCTCGACGCCGCCGGCAATCTGCGCCCGACCGAAGCGATCTTCGCCGACATCGCCCGCGCCATCACGGCGATCGAGGCCCCCGCGCAGCGCACGGCCGCCGCTAACGACCTTTTCGGCCGCAGCGGCGCGCGCCTCATCCCGATGCTCGCCGATCTTGCTGGTGGCTACGACCAGATGCGCGCGGCGGCGGATCGCGCCGGCCAGGTCGTCAGCACCGACATCGTCGACCGCACGAAGCGCCTGGCCGACGCCTGGGCCGCGATCAGCTCTCAGCTCACCAACATCGCGGCGATCGTCGCGACGCCCGCGTTCGAGCGCTTCGCTCAAGCCATGCAGTGGGCTGCCCGCGGCGTCCAGATGATCGACATCATCGTCCGCGGAGGGTCGATCTCCGAAATTCAGGATCTCACCGACCGCATCACCGGCCTGCGCCAGAATCTCCGCGACGAGCGGTGGATCCTCGGCGGCCTCACGAACCGCCCGGCCGACGAGCAACAGAACCTTTTCTCGCGAATCGAGCAGCGCCGCGAAAACATCCGTGTCCTGGAGGAGCAGCTCGCCGCGGCGGAGGCGCGGCTCAACGCCCTGCGCCCCCCGCCGCCGGCCGGCGTATCCAACCCGCCCGTGGTATCAACGACCCCGACGCAGGCCGGCCGCGGCCGCGCCGCCGCGGCCGACCGCGAGGCGGAGGCGTTCGAACGGCTGCAGCGCTCGATCGACCCGGCCTACCGGGCGATCCGCGAATTCGAGGACGCCCAGGCGATCCTCGACGAACGCTTCAATTCAGGCACGATCTCGGCCGAACAGCACGGCGAGATGGTCGAGCGCCTGGCCGCGCGCTACAACGAGGCGGTCAAGGGCGCCGACGCGCTCGGCGAGTCGACTGAGCGCTCGTCGGACCGGATGCGCGACATCAACCAGGCCGCGCGCGATCTCGGCCTCACCTTCGAATCGGCGTTCGAAAGCGCGATCGTCAAGGGCGAGTCGCTGCGCTCCGTGCTCGGCGGCATCCTGTCCGACCTCGCCCGCATGGCGATCCGCTTCGCCGTGACCAATCCGCTCGCCAACGTGCTGCAGCAGGCGGTCGGCCAGATCTTCGGCGCCGGCGGCGGCGCCGGCAGCGCCGGTGTTTCCTCGTCGTCGTCGCGCAGCGCCTTCGGCAACGTGCTGACGCCGCGCGGGCCGCTCGCGCTCGC
>CAZENI010000818.1:0-2783 GCA_964513055.1 uncultured Opitutus sp. | reverse complement strand
CGCGGATCCACGACACGGCCTTGGCGGTCAGCGCCGTGCCGAGTTCCTCATCCTGATAGAGGGCGTGCGCCGCCTTGCCGCCGGACACCGGCTCGTGCGCGAAGATTTTTTCCGGATACGGCTTCGACGGCGGCGTGCCGCCGAACACGAGCGGGTCGGCCGGATCGAGCCCGAGGACGCGGTGATTTTCCACGAGGACGAATGGCGAATGGCTGTTCACCGTCGGCAGGCCGAAGTAGTAGTCGAAGCCGAGCTCGAGCGGGCCGGGCTTGAGGTCGCCATTCCAGTCGGGCGTCCGTTCGCCGAAGCCGAGGTGCCACTTGCCGATGCAGGCGGTCGCGTAGTTTTTTCGCTTCAGCAAGTCCGCGATCGTCGTCTTCGCGGGATCCACGATGAGCCCGACCTTGGAGAAGATCGCGTTCCAGCGATTGACGCGAAACGGATACTCGCCCGTTAGCAGCGCATAGCGCGACGGCGTGCAGACCGCCGAGGCCGTGTGCGCGTCGGTGAACCGCCGGCCTTCGCGCGCGAGGCGGTCGATGTGCGGCGTGCGGACCTTGGTCGCGCCGTAGCAACCGACGTCGCCATAGCCGAGATCGTCGGTGTAGATGACGATGATGTTGGGACGGTCCGCCACTGCCGAACGCGCCGGCGACAGGAACACGACGGCGATGCAGCCAAGCACCGCGAAACGGAGAAAACGCGATTTCATGAGGGGTATTCGGCCGCACGCGGCGCGACCGAGCCTCCATCCAAGGCAGTTTTCGACCGGATTAACAGGATGGAAAACCAGCATTTTCAGGAACGGAACGACCCGAATCGGGAAGCGGCACGGCATCCCATGTCAGATTGAAATTCCTGTCCTTCCTGTCTCCGCTTCCTGTCCCTCCTGTCCCAACCGAAAACCTCCCGTCCGCCGCCAATCCTACTTCGCCATCGCGGGTTCGTTCGCCGTGCCAGTCGTAGCCCCGTGCGCGAGCCGCTTGCGCGCCTTTGCCGTGAACTTGTCGAGGTAAACGTAGATCACCGGCGTGATGTAGAGCGTCAGCAACTGCGACACCACGAGCCCGCCCACCCCCGCGCGGCCGCGCGGCCGGCGGGAATCGGCACCGGCGCCCAGCCCGAGCGCGATCGGCACCGCCGCCGCCAGCGCCGCAAACGTCGTCATCATGATCGGCCGGAAGCGCACCAGGCAGGCCTCGACGATCGCCTTCTCCGGCGAGGTCTCGCCGGCCGCCCGCGCCGCCAGCGCAAAGTCGATCATCATGATCGCGTTCTTCTTCACGATCCCGATGAGCAGGATGATCCCCACGTAGCCCATCACGTTCAACTCCTCCTTGAAGAGCCAGAGCGTCGCCAGCGCGCCGAAGCTCGCCGCCGGCAGCCCCGACAGGATCGTGATCGGGTGGACGAAATCCTCATACAGGATGCCGAGCACGATGTAGATCACGAGCACCGCCATGATGAGCAGCAGGCCCATCCCCTGCATGGACGAGGCGAAGGCCTGCGCGGAGCCCTGGAAGCCGTGGCTGATCGTCGCCGGCAGTTCCTTGCGCGCGAGTTCCGTGACCGCCGCCGACGCCTCGCCGAGCGAGAAGCCGGGCCGCAGATTGAACGAGATCGTCACCGCCGGCACTTGGCCGAGATGGTTTACGGTGAGCGGCCCGACTTCGCGCTTCAGTTCCGCCACGGTGTCGAGCGGCACCGGCTTGCCGCCCTTGCTGCGCAGATACAGCAGCGACAGCGCCTCCGGGTTCATCTGGAACTCCGGCGCCATCTCCATGATCACGAAGTATTGGTTCGTCGGCGTGTAGATCGTCGACACCTGCCGCGAACCGTAGGCGCTGTAGAGCGTGTCCTCGATCTGCTGCGGCGTGATGCCGAGCGCGGACGCGCGGTCGCGCTTGATCTCCACGCGGAGCTGCGGGTTCGAGATTTGCAGGTCGGAGTTCACGTCCTGCAGTCCGTCCAGCCCGCGCATCTTCGCCTCCATCGCCTGCGCGGCGGCGTAGAGTTCCTTCAGGTCGCTCCCGAACAAGGTGAACTGATACAGCGCCCGCGAGATCGTGCCGCCCAGCCGGATCGGCGGGAGCACCTGCGGGAAGACCCGGAAGCCTGGAATCACCGCGAGCTGCCGCCGCAGGTCCTGCACCACCACGTTGGCGTGCGGCCGCTGGTTCCGGGGCTTCAGCTTCATGAAGTAGCGCCCCTGGTTCGAGGTCGCCGTCAGCGATCCGCCGGCGCCGATCGACGACATGAACGACTCCACCGCCGGGTGCTTCGCGATGATCGCCGCGCCGGCCTGCTGGTGCCGCACCATCTCCGCGAAGGACACGTCTTGCGCGCCCTCCGTCGGCGCGAAGATCTGCCCCGTGTCGTCAGTCGGGATGAAGCCCGTCGGCAGCGCGCGGCCCACAATCACGGTCAGCCCGATCATCGCCAGCGCCACGATCACCGTCGGCACCCGGTGCCGCATCGTGAAGCGCAGCGTGCGCTCGTAGAAACGCACCATGGCGTTGAACACGCCTTCCATCGCATGGTAGAAGCGGCCGTGACGCTCGCCGCCGTGCGCCGCCAGCGTGTGCGGCTTCAGGAACCGGCTGCACAACATCGGCGTCAACGTCAGCGACACCAGGCCCGACACCAGGATCGAGGCCGTGATCGTCACCGCGAACTCGTGCAGCAGGCGCCCGACCAGCCCACTCATGAACAGCACCGGCAGGAACACCGCGACGAGCGAGAGCGTCATCGACATGATCGTGAACCCGATCTCGCCCGAGCCC
>CAZENI010000817.1:0-2785 GCA_964513055.1 uncultured Opitutus sp. | reverse complement strand
CCTGCGCAAAATGACCGAACTCCTGACCTACGGCCGAATGGCGGAAGCGCACTGGCGGGAGCATTGCCCGCGGATGGTGCGCGAGTTGGAGCGGACGGGCCAAATGGCCACGTCACTATTGGAAGCCCAGACCCGGACGCTGGACGAAATGGAAAGCATGATGAGGGACTTCCGCCGGCAGGGACTGAATCCCCAACAGGCGCACGACCAAGCGTGGGAGCTGGTGCGGGAGCGATACATCCTGATTCCACCGGAAATGCCGGCGCCGTAGAGCCGCCGCGAAATCAGTTCAGCTATCGGATCACCGACGCCGATGAACTCGGCGAAGGGTCCCTGCGGCGGAAGTTCGAGCAAAACGTTGCGGCGATCCGGCTCCTGCGCGAAATCGAGGCGGACACCCGCGTCGCGACCCCGGAGCAGAAATCGGTGTTGGTAAAATACACCGGTTGGGGCGGCCTGCCGCAGGTATTCGCCACGCCGGATGAGGCGCCGAAATGGAAATCGGCGCAGCAAGCCCTGAAAGAACTGCTTCTGCCCGAGGAATTGCAGGCGGCGCGTGCGACGGTCCTGAACGCGCACTACACCTCGCCGACGGTGATTCGTGCGATGTATGCGGCGGTCGCCCGTCTCGGTTTTACGCACGGACGGATACTCGAACCGGCGTGCGGTCTCGGACATTTCTTCGGGTTGATGCCGGAAGGAATCCGTGCCCGCTCACGGCTCACCGGTGTCGAGATTGACCCGCTCACCGCGCGGCTCGCCCGGATGCTCTATCCCGACGCGGAGATTCGCGCCCGGGCATTCGAGGACACCCCGCTGCCCACCAACTCGTTCGACCTCGCGATTTCGAACGTCCCGTTCGGCGACTACGCCCCGCACGATCCCAAACTCAACGCCCGGAAATTCCACATCCACGACTACTACTTTGTCGCGGCGTTGGAGCGCGTGCGCCCCGGCGGATTGGTGGCGTTCGTTACCTCGCGCGGCACGATGGACAAGCAGTATCCCCACCTGCGGGATGCCGTCGCCAAATCGGCGAATCTCGTCGCGGCGATCCGGCTGCCCAACACCGCATTCAAGAAAAACG
The DNA here is from genome assembly GCA_964513055.1 of uncultured Opitutus sp. GTDB lineage: Bacteria > Verrucomicrobiota > Verrucomicrobiia > Opitutales > Opitutaceae > ER46. The sequence goes on along the minus strand of CAZENI010000817.1, from coordinate 1,698 downwards.
CCAACACGGAGGTCACGACGGATATTGTGATTCTCCAGAAGCGCGCGCCGGGCGAGCCCGAGTCCGGGCCCGCCTGGCGCGAGAGCCGACCGATGTCGGAAGGGAGTCCGATCTTTCTCAACGAATACTACCACGCTAATCCGGCGATGTTGCTCGGCCGCATGGAGCGCGCGGACCATGGCATGTATGGCCGCGAGGAGGTGCGCCTGGCGGACGACGGCCGCGATCTCGGCGAAGCCCTGAGGGCCGCCGTCGCAGCGATGCCGTCCGGCCTATATCAAGCGCTCACCGCCGAGCAGTCCGCCAAGGTGCGCCGGGCGATTCCCGCGCCGCCGGGGGTGAAGCCCAATGCCTACGTGCTGACCGAAGAGGGGGGCGGGGGCGTCGCGCGGCGCGAAGGCGACGAGTTGATCCTGCTCACCGATGTGTCGGTGCAGACCGCGCGCCGGATTCGTCGCCTGATTCATGTGCGCGACGCTGCGCGCGAATGCCTCCGCACGCAGGTCGAGAATCGCAGCGACGCCGAAATCGCGGCGGCGCGCTTTCGGCTCAATCAAGACTACGACTATTTCACGGGGCAATTCGGTCCCATCTCCGATGCGACCAATGTGCGGACGTTTGCCGGCGATCCCGATCTCCCGCTGCTGCTCTCGCTGGAGAACTACCACGAGGACACCAACACGGCGACGAAGACGGCGATCTTTCACGAACGCACAATCCACCCTCGCGTCCCGGTCGCCCAGGCGGCCGGGGCGAAAGAGGCGCTGCTCGTCACGTTGAGCGAGAAGGGCCGCGTCGATCTGGAGAACATCGGCCGGTTGCTCGGAAAGCCCCCGGCGGAGTTTCTGCCGGAGCTGGCCGGGGCTATCTTCCTCAATCCCTTGTCGCGCCAATGGGAGACCGACGACGAATACCTGTCTGGCAACGTCCGCGAAAAACTTGCCGTCGCCGAGCGCATGGCGGAGTCCGATCCGAGTTTTCGCCTTCACGTGGAGGCGCTGCGCGCGGTCCAACCGACCGATCTCAAGGCCACGGAAATCGACGCCCGGCTGGGCGCCGTCTGGATTCCGGCCGACGATGTCGCCGCGTTCGCCCGTGATCTGCTTCGTCTCTCCGTCCGCAACGCGCATGAGCTGAAAGTCCGTCATGTCCCCTCACTCGGATTGTGGTCGGTGGATGTCGGCTACGCGACGAAGGCCAGCGTCGCAAATCGCAGTGAATGGGGCACCGAACGCGTGCCGGCCCACGAGTTGATCGAGGACGCGCTGAACCTGCGAACACCGACCGTCTATGATTCCGACGACGAAGGTAAGCCGAGGATTAATCCGGGCGCCACTGAAGGCGCCCGCGAGAAACAGCAAAAGATCAAGGACCGGTTTTCCGAATGGATCTGGCAGGACGACGAACGCCGGGAACGCCTGGTCGCGTTCTACAACCGCGAATTCAACCACCATCGGCTGCGCACGTTCACCGGCGATCACCTCACGCTGCCCGGCGCGAGCCCGACGATCACGCTCCGCGCCCACCAGAAGGCCGCCGTGTGGCGCATCGTGCAGTCGTGGAATGTGCTCCTCGGCCACGTGGTCGGTGCCGGCAAGACCTACACGATGGTCGCCGCCGCGATGGAGTTGAAGCGGCTCGGCCTCGCGCGGAAGCCGCTCTTTGTCGTGCCGAATCACATGCTGGGTCAGTTCTCCT
>CAZENI010000816.1:0-2787 GCA_964513055.1 uncultured Opitutus sp. | reverse complement strand
TGCCTGCTCTTTTTCCGATGAAACTCTCCCCCGTCCTCCGCTGCTGCTGCTGGATTGTGCCGGCCACCGCCGCGCTTGGCCTGATCGCCCAGGGCCTGTCGCCGGCGGGCGGGCCATCGCCGATCGAAACCCTCCCCGCGGCGCTGCGCCTGATCCCGCTGGTCGGGGCCTGCGCCTTCGCGTTGGTGGTGGACGGACGCACGACGCCGGCCCGTGCCTCGCGCCCCGTCCACGCCGCCGGCGCGCCGCCGTCCTGTCTCGGCGGCCGACCGACTTCCGTCACATGAACCTGCATACCCCGATCCACGCCATCCTCGCGGCCAATCGCGCCGCGCCACTTCCGGCGGCCCTCTTTGTTTCTCCGGGCGCCCATCCCGGGGGCGGCGCACCTTTCTCGTATGCAATCGCTCACCCTGCTCTGGCTCATCTTCTGGACAATGTTCATCGTCGTTTCGGCGATCGATCTCTTCGTGGTGACACACACGAGGTGCGCGAACGGGGTGAAGCTGGCGCTGTATTGGACCGGCCTGTGGATCAGCGTCGCGCTGAGCTACGCCGTCGTGATCTACTTCCTGCATCCCGGCGGCAGCACGGTGGCGATGCAGTTCGTGGCCGGATATCTCACCGAGTATTCGCTCTCGGTGGACAACCTCTTCGTGTTCATCCTCACGTTCTCGGTGATGGGCGTGCAGGAGGTCGCGCAACCCAAGCTGATCAAGCTTCGCATCTACCTGTCGATCGCGCTGCGCATCGCGTTCATCGTCTTCGGCCTCGCGCTGGTGAGCAAATTCCACTGGCTCATCTACGCGCTCGGCGCGCTCCTCGTCTGGACCGCGTGGAAGATGCTCGTTTCCCATGAGGAGGAACAGGTGCACCCGGAAAAGAACCTGCTCTACCTCGCGGCCTCGAAGTTCCTGCCGGTGCACGCCGAGGATCAGGCGCAGCTCCGGCTGTTCACGCGGCACGGGGGCCGGTTGTGCATGACGCCGTTGTTCCTTGCGCTGCTGGTCATCGGCAGCATCGACGTCGTTTTCGCGATCGACTCGATCCCTGCGATCATGGGCATCACGACGGATCCGTTTGTCGCCATCACCTCGAACGTCTTCGCGGTGACCGGCCTCAACGCCCTGTTCTTCGCGGTGCGCGGAGTCATCGGGATGTTCAAGTTCCTCAAGCACGGCGTGAGCGTGATCCTGCTCTTCATCGGCGGGAAGATGCTCGCCGGCGCCTACCCGCCGATCGACGCCTGGTTCCGCGACCACAACGCCGTGTCCCTCCTGGTCATCGGCGGCCTGCTGCTCGGCTCGATCCTCCTCTCGATCTGGCACGATCGCCGGACCCGCGACCGCGACCCCGGCGAGAAACGGCCGGACGACCTGCCCGAGATCGTCGACCGCGCCGCCTGACTTCCCTGCTTCGCCAACCTGCTCCGCACCCATGAACAACTTCACCTTCGGCCTCACGCTGCTCATCGTCGGGATGGGCGGAACCCTGCTGACGCTCTTCGTCCTGACGCTGCTGATTCGCGCCGTGACCGTGTTGTTTCCCGTCCGCCCGAAGGCGGCCGGCGCGAAAACCGAAACGACCTCCTCCCATGATTGACGCACTCCTCTCCGGCCTCCGGGGGCTCGCCGCCGGCGCCCTCCACTTCACCGGGCCCAACCTCATCATGATCGCGATCGCGGGCGTGATGTTCTACCTCGCGATCGCGAAGGAAGTGGAGCCGTTGCTGCTCCTGCCGATCGCGTTCGGCTGCTTCCTCGCCAACCTGCCGCTGAGCGAGATGATGGCGGAGCACGGCGTGCTGCGCACCCTCTACGAATTCGGCATCGGCAACGAACTGTTCCCGCTGCTGATCTTCGTCGGCATCGGCTCGATGACGGACTTCACGCCGCTGCTCGCCAACCCGCGGCTGCTGCTGTTCGGCGCGGCGGGCCAGCTCGGGATTTTCTTCACGCTGATTCTCGCGCTGCTGCTCGGCTTCTCGAAGGAGGAGGCGGTGTCGGTCGCGATGATCGGGGCATGCGACGGCCCGACGGTCATCTACGTCTCGAACATGTTCGCCGACCTGCACAAGATCCCGACCGCGATGGTCGGCGCGCTGGCGGTGGCGGCGTATTCCTACATGGCGCTCGTGCCCATCCTGCAGCCGCCGATCATGCGGCTGCTCACGACGGAGAAGGAGCGCGCGGTGAAGATGCCCAGCGTGCAGGGCAAGGTCTCGCGCTCCGCGCTGATCGTGTTTCCCCTCGTCGTCACCGCGCTCACCGGCCTGATCGCGCCGAAGGGCCTGCCGCTGATGGGCATGATCATGCTCGGCAATTTCATGAAGGTCTCCGGCGTCGTGACGCGCCTCACCAAGGCGAGCGAGAACGAAATCGCCAACATCTCCACGCTCTTCCTCGGCCTCGCCATCGGCGGCACGATGAACGGCCACGATTTCCTGAAGCTGCAAACGCTGATGGTCTTCGGCCTCGGGCTGATCGCCATCATCGTCGACACCGCCGGCGGCATCGCCCTCGGCAAGATCTGGTATCTGCTGTCCGGCGGCAAAGTGAACCCGCTGCTCGGCGCGGCCGGCATCTCCGCCTATCCGATGGCGGCGCGCCTGGTGCAGAACGAGGGCCAGCGCTGGAACAAACAGAATCACCTGCTCATGCACGCGATGGGGCCGAATGTGGCCGGCGTGATCGGCACGGCGGTCGCAGCGGGGTATTTCCTGTCCACGCTGGGGCATTGAGTCCTGGCTGTTCCCGATGAAAATGGCCGGTCCAACTCCTCCAGTGT
>CAZENI010000815.1:0-2804 GCA_964513055.1 uncultured Opitutus sp. | reverse complement strand
CGAGTTGCCCGAGGAGGGCATCACCAGAGCGCGGCCGGTCGAGCCGAACTCCGAGGTGTAGCGCCGCGCGCCGGCCTGATTGTCGGGGATCGCCGAGGCGATCGCCGTGACCCCGCCGGTGAAGGCGGCCGAGAGCATCACCCGCGACCAGACCTCGATCGAGACGGTGTCCTTCGAGTAGTCGTCCGGGCCGGCGAGGCCGGGATCGACATACTCCACGAGGGCGAAGTAGACGCCGCCGGTGCGCCCGCCGGCCGGGACGCTGGCTTCGGCCATCGAGAAGCCGCCGTTCGCGTTCGCGTCGGCGGTGCGGGTGAGGAAGCCCGATCCTGCGCTGACGTACTCCTCGGCGCGCCCGGTCGCCAGGGGCGGCACGGCGCCCGCGCCCTCGGGGTGGCGGCCGGCCGCCGGCGCGCTCGAGCCCTGGTAGACCACGACGCCGTCGAGCTGGAAGGTGGTGGCCGTCGCCGCCGTGACCTCGACCGCGAAGTAGGCGAGGTCCACGTCGGCGGCGGGCGTCCACTGCACCGTGTGCTGGGTCCAGGTACCCGACAGCGCGACGGCGGTGGACGAGGCGATGTCGCCCGACACTCCCAGGCGGCAGCGCACGGTCGTCGTGCCGGCGCTCGCGCGCACCCAGGCCGTCGCGGTGTACGTGATGCCCTTGCGGAAGCGGCGGTAGAGCGGGCGGGTGGCGCCGGTGTTGGCGGTCGCCGGCGTCACGATCTGGGCCAGCGTCTCCCCGTAGCGGGCGCCGACGCCCAGGGTGGTGTCGGTCACCTGCGAGATGCTCGTCGCGGCTCCCGTGACGCCCGCGACGGCCGCCACGCCCCACTGGCCCATGGCGATCTCGAAGTCGCCGTCGGGCATCTGGTTCCAGGCGAGCGGACGAGGGGCCCAGGCGAGCATTCCCCAGACGCCGTTCGTGTTGACGGTGGGCGCCACGCGCGCCTCGCAGAGCGCGGTGGCGTCGCCCGGGACCGCGCCGTAGCAGTCGAGCACGTAGCCGGTGGGGGGCGTCCGGTACGTGAAGGGGAGGACCTGGAAGTCCTCGATGTACGCGCCCGCGGCCTGGGGCGTGAAGACGATGCCCGCCTTGCCCTCGATGCCCGCGCCGAAGGTCGCCGCCTCGGCGGTCGACAGCGTGTAGCTGGTCGAGGTGGTCGGAGTGAGGACCGGGTTGGGGACGTCGGTGTCGATGAAGTGCTCGGCGTAGACGACGTTCCCCTCGATCCGGCCGCGGCACCAGGCCCAGCGGCCGTTCACGATCCGCGCGCCGAGGTTCGTCGAGGCGAGGTTGGTGGGCACGCCCGCCACCACCTTGTCGATCCGCAGGCGCGATGCCGCCCCGGTGTCGTCCACGTAGACCACGAGGTAGTTGGAGGCGTCGACGCGGTTGAAGACGACGCCGGCCTTGAAGCTCGCGATCGTGGCCGCCGGCGCGAAGCGGACCGTGGCCTCATGGTCCGAGTACGTGTAGCCGTTGCCGGTGTAGATCAGGCGGTTCTCGGTGGCGAGATTCGCGGCCGCGGTCATGCGCCCGCCGGTCACCGAGACGTTCGTCAGGGCGCCGCCGTCGGCCGAGTAGTTGGCGTCGCCGCCGTTCACGTTGTCGGTGGCGAAGTCGTCCCAGACGTCCATCGGGTCGCCGAGCACGTAGGGCCCGCAGATCAGCGTGACGACCACCACGCCCCGGAACCGCTGCTCGAGCCGGTTGTCCCAGCTCGGCAGGTTCACCGAGGCGGTGAGCACGTCGAAGCTCTGGTAGCGGGTCTGGCCCTTGGAGCGCATCCGGCAGGTGCCGCCGAAACGGCGCATGTCGTCCACGGTGGCCGCCAGCGTGCGGCCCATGGCCGTCGCCATGGCGTCCTTCGTCGCGCCCGCCACGCGGATCGGCAGCGTGACCTGGCGGTTGGGCAGCTTGCCCTGCGCGGCGCGCGCGCCCTGGGTACCGCGCGGCGCCGAGAAGGAATGATCCCAGACCGGCGAGCCGAAATCGGCGCCCGACAGGAGGGCATATCCGGTGTCCACGGTCTCGCTGAGGACCGTGAGCCGCGCCGCGGCGGGCGCGTTCGACTGCAGGGTCAGGATCACGCGGCGCTCGCGAAGGAGGTCGCGGGCACCGAGCCCTGCCCGCCCAGCGCCCCGACGGTCCAGCTCGCGAGCTCCGCCTGGATCTGAGGGTCGCCGGGGTGCAGGGAGTTGAAGTTGATCGTCAGCCCGCCCGAGCCCGGGTCGATCGACCCGGAGCCGAGGATCGTCCGCACGAAGGAGGCGCCGATGGCGGCCGAGCGGCTGGCGGCGTCGGCGCGCGCGTTGGCCTGGTCGAGGAGCGCCTGCTGATCGGCGGTGGGAGCGGCGGCTTCCGCGTCACTCGACCCCTCGGACGCGTTCTTCTTCTCCTGCTCGGCGTCGTACGAGGCCTGGTCGATCTCGGCGGCGATCTGCTCGCCGATCTCCATGAGGCGGGCATTGACCTCCGCGCGCTGCTCGACGAGGTCCTCCATCTCGGCGGTGATGTTGCGCAGCTCCCGCCGGAGCGCCGCGATGAGCTTGCGCTTCTCGCCCGGCTTCATCCGCTTGAGCGTCTTGAGGCGGGCGATCTCGCGCAGGGCCTTGCCCTTGCGGGTGTGGAGCTTCCTGCGGTCGGCGTCGATCAGCTTCACGTGGTGCCTGAGGAAGCGGATCTCCTCGTTGCGCTCGGACTCGTTCTGGAGGCGGGCGATCTCCTGCGGGTCCTTGACCCCGGCATCGCGCGCGTTCTGCGCGGTCTTGCGGCCGATGGTGTCCACGGTGCGCTGCTC
>CAZENI010000814.1:0-2809 GCA_964513055.1 uncultured Opitutus sp. | reverse complement strand
GGCTCGCTCCATCCCGTCGAGAGGTCGGTGTCGGCGACCAGACGCCAGCCGCGCAGCCCCTTCGACGAGCGCTCCTGACCGCCATCGGCCTTGCCGACCCACACCGAGCCCCAGTCGAAGCCGGCATCGCGCGCCCATTTGGCGACGCGCCGCGCATCGGCCTTGCGCCCGCCGGTCCACTTGTTGAACGCGGCGACGAGCTGGCCGAGCGGCACCCCCGCCTTCGCCTCGCGCACCAGGCGCTCGCGCGCGAAGGCGATGAACGGGTTGGCGTCCTCGCGCATCTCGGCGAGCAGCGCCGCGCCCTTGGCCACGGCGGTGAATTTGAGCCGCCGCTCGACCAGCCGTTTCGCCCCGGCGACCGCCCAGGCGAACAGCCCGCGCATCGCCGGCGCCGCGGTGAGCCGCGCCAGCAGCGTCTCGTCCTGCTCGGCCTCGGCGAAGACGCGCTCGAACGGCATCACCAGCAGGCGGTTGATCGTCGCCTCGGTGCGGTCGGTCATCTTCGGCATCACGTTGGTGGCGATGATGTGCTTGGCGGTCGGCACCACCATCATCGGCATCTCGTACTTGCCGTTGATGAAGATCGGGTCCTCGGCGCTGACCAGCGTCTTGAAGCCGCCGTCGGCGATCATCGCCTCGGCCGGCAGCTCGGTCATGATGTTGAGGCGCTTGTGCTTGATCACCCAGCGCTTGACCGGGTCCTCCATGTCGCTGACCGGCAGCGAGCAGGTGAAGGCCGAGCCGACCAGCGCCTTCGCCGCCAGCGGCACGATCGACTTGCCGCAGTTCGACGGCCCGACCAGCACCAGCGCCTTCTTGGCCTTGGCGTGCGGCAGCACGACATACCCGAAGAACTCCTGCAGCGCGGCGGCCCGGGTGTCGGCCTCGTCGGCGTCGCCGAACCACGAGATGAGGGTGTCGAGCCAGTCGGTGCAGGACGCCGCCGGCTCGTAATCCCACGGGATCACCGAATCGATGTAGTCGTCGATCGCGTGCGGCCGGACCCGCCCGCTCAGCACGTCGACGACGCCCGACTCGCACGGCACCTCGTGGTCGGCGACGCGGCCGAATTCGAGGTCGCGGCGATGCACCCGCGCCTTGAGCAGGTCGCGGATCTCGCGCAGCCGCGCCGCGCGCGGGGTCGGGTCGTGCTCGAGCGCGATCGCCGACAGGGTGGCGTCGCTGATCTGCTCCCAGAACCGCCCGTTATACTGGTAGGTGGCACCGCCGGCGTCCTGGGCGAAGCCGTCATGGCTCGACCCGTCGCGGGCCTGGAACGCATGCGCGGCGAGGATGTCGCCGACCACCGCGTCGGTCGACTTCGCGCGGCGCCGCGCGGTCTTGGTGGTCCTGGCCGGCTTCGCCATCAGGCCGGCATCCCGATGTCAAGGCGGCCCTGCCGCTGGGCGTCCTCGATTCTTTTACAGGCGATGTCGAAATATTTGGGATCGATCTCGATGCCGATGAACTTGCGGCCGAGCTTCATGCACGCGACGCCGGTCGTCCCGCTGCCCATGAAGCAATCCAGCGCCTTGCCCTGCTCTGGCACCAGTGCAGAGACAAGCCGCGAGATTAACCCAAGCGGCTTCTGCGTCGGATGATCAACCTTACCGGGCTGGCCAAAACGATAGCTGTCAGCAAAGAATACGTTGGAGCGCTTGGGATTCGTGTCGCCGAACCAAGCACCCGAGCGATAAGCATAGACGGCAATCTCGTAAGCACTTGGCCACCAGTTGCCAAGGCCAGCCGGCGCGGGGCACTCCTTTACCCACGCGGCCGGCTTTGGCGTCATCCCGGCATCAAGTAGAAGATCAGCAATGTATGATGCTTGATGCAGGCCGCAGAACCACATTTGGCTATTTGCCAGTGTAGCCGCGCTCGCCACCGCCTCAAGCACCGCCTCCGTGATGCCGGGGCGATCCCACGTGAATTGCAGCCGGCGCGCGCCCTTACGCGACGAACCTTTCTGAACCCCGAAGGCGTGCGGTATCCCATACGGCGGATCGGTGATCACCGCGTCCACCTTGCCCAGCGTCGGCAGGATGTCGCGGCAGTCGCCGAGATACAGCGTCGCGTTGCCGATGACGACGGGGGCGGTCAAGCGTCCATCTCCATCGCCGCCCCTTCGCGGGCCGGCGCCTCGGCGACCAGGATCTCGGGCCGGTGGCGCGGCACCTGGCGCTTGCGCCAGGCGTCGATCGCGCGCTCGACCTGCTCGGCGTGGCCCTCGGACTCGGCGATCAGGGTCACGCCGTCGCGGCGCAGCAGCCGGTCGACCCAGGCGCTGCGCCAGTCCAGCACCGCGACCGCCGGGGCGGTGTCGCCGTCGCCCGGCCCGTGGCGCAGCACGGCGCGGATGCCGCCCGCCTCGTCGCAGGTCAGGTGCGCGAGCCACGACAGCGCGTCCTCGCACAGCCCGACCTGCGGCGCCTCGCCGGCGAGCGCGTCGTCGAGCGCCGGCTCGTCGCCGCCGAGCGGGTCGAGATCGCCGCTGAGCGACCAGCACCGCCGCGGATCGCCCGCGTCGATCGCGACGACGTCGCCCAGGGTCGGGATCAGGATGGCGCGCGTCCCGGTGCGCTCGTCCGCCCGCCGCGCCGCCGGCGCCCAGTCGAACTGCCGACGCCGGCCCTCCGCGTCGATCGGAAAGATCCGCCCGACCGTGACGCCGAGCGCGCGCGCCGGATGCGCGGCGAAGTCGACGCCGAGCTGCGCGCCGAGCCAGTCGACCGCCGCGTCGCCGGCGAGCTCGGGCAGCCGCGCCGCCGCATCGGCGATCGCGCAGGCCTGCACGAATTCGGGCGGC
>CAZENI010000813.1:0-2815 GCA_964513055.1 uncultured Opitutus sp. | reverse complement strand
GCGATCAGGCGGCCCACGTTCTTGTTGTCGTTGTAGCCGCCGACATAGAGCACGTAGTCCGCCGGCAGCCCGTAGCGCGCCGCCACGTCCCCGGCCGCCCCGGCTCCGGCCGCCTCGGCCGGGAAGCCATCCACCCACGGATACACCACGCGAATCCGATCCGCGGATATGCCGGCCTGACCGATGAGCTCGCGCCGTGAATGCTGGGAGATGGTGATGACGGCATCGGCGCCGCGCCCGAACCGCTCCGTCGCCCGCCACCACCAGCGCCGCACCCGCCCGCCCTGCAGCCGCGGGAAATGACGGTAGATGCAGTCGAACATCGTCACGACCGTCCGCCGCGGCCGCACGCCCGCCCACAGCTCGACCGGCGAGTGAAACACCGCGCCGCGGTGGTGCCGCACGGCCTGCCACGCAACGCGCGAGTGCCAGTAGATGTCCTCGGCGACGGCGCGCGCGATCGGCGGGACGCCCTCGACATACTCGAAAACCTCCGCCGGCAATCCCGCCGTCGCGGTCCCGCGCAGCGGCGCCGGCAACAGCACGCGAAAGCGCCGCTCCGGCGCCCGCTGGACCAGCCCCTGGATCAGGCGCGCGGTGTAGGCCCCCGCCCCCTTGTCGCGCCGCAGCAGGGGATACCCGTTGAGCACCAGGTCCGGCCGTTCCTGCCGCTTCGTCATCGGTCGTCTCCGCGCGCACCGGCATAGAGTGCGAGATAGTCGTCCAGCATGCGCCCCGTCGCGAACCGCGCGAGGTTCGCCTCGCCACGCGCGATCGCGGCCGCGCGGGGCGCGCCCTCCCCGAGCCGGCGCAGCGATTCCGCCATGCCGCCCTCGTCCTCCAGCGCGTGCACGCACGCCGCGGCGCCTCCGACCTCGGGCAGCGAGGTCCGATCGCTGCAAACCACCGGACAGCCGCACGCCTGCGCCTCGATGATCGGCCAGCCGAATCCCTCCCAGCGCGACGGATAGAGGAGCGCGTGGGCGAGGCTGTAGGCCGCCTCGAGTTGCGCGTTGTCCGCCCGCGGCACCGCGAAGACACGGCCCGCCAGCCCGGCCGCCGCCGCCGCGCTCCGCACTGTATCCGGCAACTCCGCACCGACGAAGACGAGGTTCCCCGGCCAGTCCGCCGCCAGCCGCGCAAACACCCGCAGCACGCCCGCCTTGTTCTTGCGGGGCAGATTGGAACCGACGTGCAGCACGAACGGCCGGTCCCACGGCACGCCGCCGGCGCCCGCGAGCCGCGCCCGCGCCTCCGCCGGCGCCACGCGGCGATACGGATGATTGAGCCCGAGCAGAATCACGCGCCGCGCCTGCGGCCGCGCCGCCGGCACGAGCCGCTCCACATCCTGCAGCGTGCTCGTCGAGTCCGCCGCGATCACCGCCGCCCGGCCCAGCCCGCGCACGATCGCGCGCTGCAACCGCCGCCCGAGCGCCGACGCCGGGCAGTCCGTGTCCTCGCCCAGGGCGCCGCGCACCGCCAGCAGATCGTGGCACGTCACCACCCACGGCACCGTCGCACGGGCCGGCACGTAGACCGCGTTCGAATGATCCACGATGTGCACGACCGTGCGGCCGGGCGCCGCCCGGGATTCCTGCTGCACCCAGCGCCGGAGCCGCGACGGAAACAGCACGTATTTGTCGACGTAGCCGAGCCACTTCGCCCCGGGGCGGCCCGCCCGGTGCAGCCGCTCGGCCGGCGCGCAGGCCGCCACCTCGCAGCCGCGGGCCTGCAGCCCTTCCCGCAGCATCGCCCCGAAGCGGAGCATGCTCTGCTGCGCATCCGGCGCGTAATTACACACCAGCAGGATCTTCATTCCTCGTCCGTGGACTGCTCCCCCTCCTCCCGGTCCTCGCCGTCCGCCTCCTCGTCCTCTTCTCCGGCGTCCTCTTCCGCCTCGTCGGCGTCCTCCGGCGCCTCATTGATGGCCGCCAGTGACAACCCCGCGCCGAAGATGGCGAAGCCAAGATTGGTCGACGGCCCCCACTGGCCGTTGAGCACGTTCAGGAAGCTCGCTCCCGCCAGCAACCACGCCAGCGAATCGTGCCGGTCGAGGTAGCTGCGCCAGGCGCCCCAGACGACCGAGAGCGCGAGCCACGCGCGCCAGCCAATGAACGCGAACCCGAGCGCCGCCCCCAGTTCGAGCACCATCCGGGCGAGTTCGGATTCGGCGAGCAGGAACGTGTATTCGCCGGTGGTGAGCCGCGCGCCGGCCAGCGTGCCCATGCCCACGCCGTGACCGAAGATCGGGGCACGGCTCGCCACTTCGAAGGGTTGCGTGAACTCCTCCAGCATGCGGGACAGGACATTGTTGGAAAACCCGCCGCTCCCGGACTCGATCGACTCCTCCCATCGCGTCCGATACGCTTCCACATAGATCGTGTCCGCCGCCAGAATCAGCACGGCGACCACCGCGAGGATCGGGCCGAGGTAGGCCGGGATCCGACGCAGATCCCGCGCCACCACGGCCAACCCGAACATCGCCACCACCAGCACCACGAAGAGCAGCGAGCGGCTGATCGAGAGCGGCACCGCCGCCGCCACCGCCGCGGTGCCCACCCAGATCAGCCAGCGCGGAAACGCGCCGCGATGGAGCCAGCCGTAGAACACATAGGCCGATGCCAGCGCGAAGAAATAAACCACCCCCGAGATGAAACTGAAGGGACCCGGCGGCCGGATGCGGTCCATCGCCCCGCGGATCTGGCCGAATTCCGTGCCGCTCACGCCGGCGTTGAGCCAATGGCTCCCGGGCACATCCGACTGGCGCCACATGAGGTAGATGATCGGCACCGAAGCCAGCAGCGTCCAGCGGCCG
>CAZENI010000812.1:0-2823 GCA_964513055.1 uncultured Opitutus sp. | reverse complement strand
TCGCCACCATCGCCATCCCGTCCGGCACGTTCACCTGCAACGTCACGACCGATCCGGTGAACGGCCGGGTCTACGCCTTCAATTACGGCCAGAACGGCGTCGGCGGCGACAGCATCACCGTGATCGATCCCGCGACGAACACGGTTGTTGGGACGTGGAGCGTCCTGGCCAACGCCGGCCTGCACGAGGGCCGCCGCGTCGGCGACGTGCTGTGGGTCACCTGTTCGCGCATCCACTACCTGCAAGGCATCAATGTGATCACCGGGGCCAGCGTCGCCAGCATCGCGACGCATCGCGACCCAGCGTTCATGGATGCCATCGGGGCTCAAATTCTCGTGCCATGCGCGATCGACAACAAGCTCTACATCCGGCTGGGATGACGCCGGCACCGCAACGCGCGCGCTGAGCGCGACCGCAACGACGATCCGCCGCGCCGCCTCGGGAGGGCGGCGCGACGGAATTCTCTCTGAGGGGAGGCGGGCGCAATGAACGGCGAGCTCCACGAAGTCTCGGAGGCGATCGGCGAGCTGCGCGCCGAGGTGCGGGTCGCCAACGAGCAGTGCGCGGAGACGAACCGCCGGCTCGCCGACGTCGCCGAGAAGCTGGAGGGCCTGGTCAGCCTCACCGTGCGCGTCGACCGCATCGAACCGCTGGTCGACGCGCACGAGGCGGCGGCGCAGCGCAGCCGCGGCGTCCACACCGCGATCAGCACGACCGGCGGCGTGGTCGGCGGCGTCGCGGGGTCCGGCATGCTCGGCTATGTCGCGCGCAAGCTGGGATGGTGGTGAGCCCATGACGATCCCAATCACGCCCGCCATCATCGCCGCGATCGCGCCCTATCCGCGGCTCGGCGCGCAGTTCGTCGCCGATGCGTTCGACCCGGTCTGCGCCGAATACGGCATCGACACGCCGGCGCGCGTCGCCGATTTCCTGGCGCAGTGCGCGCACGAGAGCGCCGGCTTCGGCCGGCTCGAGGAGAACCTCGACTATTCGGCCGAACGCCTGGCCGAGCTGTGGGCGCGGTTCTCGGAGACCGGCGTGCGCGGCGGGCCGCCCAACGCGCTCGCCCGGCGCATCGCGCGCGACCGGGCCGCGATCAGCGCCGAGGTCTATGGCGGCTTCCACGGCCGCGGCTTCATCCAGCTGTCGCTGCGCGACAACTATCAGCGCTTCTACCAGTCGACCGGGCTCGACGTGGTGAGCCGGCCGGCGCTGCTGCTCGAACCCGACGTCGCCGCCACGGCGGCCTGCTGGTTCTGGCGCTACGGCACGCCGGTCGACCTCAACCAGTTCGCCGATGCCGGCGAGCGCAGCGTGGTGTGGCGCGGCGAGCGCATGCCGGCCTTCGAGGCGCAGACCCTGGCGATCAACGGCGGCCTCAACGGCTGGTCGGCCCGGGTCGAGTTCCGCGCCCGCGCCCGGCGCGTGCTGGGGGCGTGACCGCGCGCCGTGTCCGATCCAGTCGTCATCGGCAACGCGACGCTCTACTTGGGCGACTGTAGGTCGATAGCCGCCGGCTTAGATGGCGGTTTCGCCGACATGATTTTTACGGACCCGCCATACGGGCACAACAATAACGACGGTGATCTGATCTCAAAGTGGGAACAGGCTTTAGGGCGAGGGAAACCCGGCGATGCGCGGCCGATTGCGAACGACGACGCGGAAAGCGCGCATGAGTTGGCGGAGTGGTTGTTCATCGAAGCGCCAAGACTGCTTGCAAAAGGCGGCTGCTGCTGCTGCTGCTGCGGCGGCGGCGGCGGCCCTGATCCGCAGTTCGCGCGGTGGTCCCTAATGATGGACGCGAACCTCGACTTTAAGCAGATGGTTGTATGGGACAAGGGGCCGATGGGCATGGGTTGGCACTATCGCCGATCCTACGAAACGGTGCTTGTTGGACAGAAACGCGGCGGGCCGTGCAAATGGCACGACGATAGCGGCGCGGTTGAGAACGTTATTCGCCCCGGCGCGCACGGCATCCGCAAGATTATCCCAAGCGCGGACGATCATCCCACGCCAAAGCCACCAGCTTTAGCGCGGCACTTCATTCGTCTTCACACGCTTCCCGGTGAGACGGTGTTTGACCCGTTTATGGGGCGCGGCAGCACTGGCGTCGCTGCAATGCAGGAAGGGCGCAAATTCATCGGGTGCGAAATCGACCCGGTGCATTTCGACATCGCGTGCAAGCGCATCGAGGACGCCCAGCGGCAGGGCGACCTGCTCATCAACGCAGGGGCGTGACCATGCTCGACCGGCTGACCCGCTATCTCGCCGTCGGAGACCGCTCGTGGGCGGTGCGCCGGCGCACCACGCTCGCCATCCTGCTGGCCGCCTTCACCGTCATCCTGTTCCAGGCGATCTACGGCACCGATACCGCGCGGGTGCTCGGCCTCACCGGCCAGATGGTCGACTTGATCAAGTGGACGCTCACCGTCTATGTCGGCGCGGCGACGGCCGAGACGGCGGTGCAGACCGTGCGCGGCCCCGACCGCGCCCCCGATCGCGCGACGCCGCCCAACCCGGGAGCCTGACATGGACATCGAAGCACGGGCCGAGCGCGCCGCGCGCGAGGCGAAGACGCGGCTCGGCCGGTTCGCGATCCGCAACCGCCATCACCTGACCGCCGCGGCGATCGCCGGGGTGATCGGCGGCGGCGTCGGCACCGCGTTCGGCCATTCGGCGCTCGGCCTCGCCTGCGCCGTGCTCGGCGCCGCAGTGGCTCCCGCCGTGGTGCGGGCGCTGGACCGCTGATGTTCGGCCTGTCGAAGCTCTGGCTCGGCATCATCGCCGCGCTGCTGCTCGGCGGCGCCGTGCTGGGCGGCGCGC
>CAZENI010000811.1:0-2831 GCA_964513055.1 uncultured Opitutus sp. | reverse complement strand
TGGGAGCGTCAAATGCAATTTGGAAACCACCCGCGTGCCCGGCGCACGGCGCTCGACCATGCCGGCCCCGCCCCCTCAGATGTCGATTACGTCGTCGTTCTTCGGCTTCCGCTCCGCCGGCTTGCGCTGCTCCGGCTTCTCGCCCCGCGTGAACGCGCTCACCAGCAGGTTCGTGATGCTCACCACGAGCGCGCCGCCGAAGGCCGACCAGAAGCCCGCCACCTCGAAGCCATCCACCAGGTAGCCGACAAAGAGAAACAACAAGGCATTGATCACCAGCACGCCCAGTCCCATCGTCACCAGAATGAACGGCAACGTGAACAGCACCAGCAGCGGCTTCAGGATCGCGTTGCAGAAGCTCAGCACCAGCACCACGGCGACGAGCGTCATGCCATTGTCGCAACGGATGCCGGGCACGATCCGCGTCGCGAGCATCACTCCGAGGGCCACCACCAGCCACCGCACGAGCAATTGCGTGAAGGGAGATTTCATTGCTTGAGGCGCCACCGTTCGCCCCGACCCCGCGCCGGGCAATGAAAATCACCATCGTCCAGGATTTCCTGCGCAGCGGCGGCACCGAACGGCAATCCATCCTGCTGGCCAACGCCTTCGCCGCCGCCGGCCACGCCACGTCGCTCGTCACCTTCCGCCCCGGCGGCGCGCTCGCACCCACGCTCGCCCCGGACGTCACGCACCGCTGCCTGCAGCCTTTCGATCTCCGGCTCGACTGGTTCGCTCCCGGCTTGGTCGGCACCGTGCGCCGGCTCGCGCCCGATGTCATCCTCTGCATGGGCCGGATGGCCAACTGCTACGGCGGCCGCCTCCAGCAGGCGTTCCCCGCCGCGTCCGTCTTCGCGACGATGCGCACCGGCAAGCCCCTGCCCCGCCTGTTTCGCCGCTCGCTCGGCACCGTCCGGCACATTGTCGCCAACAGCCGCGACGCCCGCGACACCCTAATCCGCGACCACGCCGTGCCCGTCGCGCGCATTTCCGTCATCTACAACTCCCTCGTGTTTCCCGCCGCGACGGACTCGCCCTCCGCCTTCGCGTCCGCTTCGACCTCCGCCGGCGCCGCGCCACCCTCTCCGCGGCTGTCCTTGCGCGCCCAGTTTGCCGCCACGCCCGCGACCACCGTGTTTCTCTGCGTCGCGATGTTCCGACCAGAGAAAAACCAACGCGAGCTGATCGAGATTGTCGCCGGCCTGCCCGCCGGCGCCGACTGGCAACTCTGGCTGGCCGGCGAGGGCCCGGCTCGCGCTGGATGCGAGCAACTCGCCGCCGCGAAGAACCTCGGCGCCCGCGTCAAGTTCCTCGGCTTCCACCGCGATCCCGCGCCGCTTTATCGCGCCGCCGATCTCGCCGTCCACGCCTCGTGGAGCGAGGCGCTCTCCAATTTCCTGATCGAGGCCCAGGCCCACGGCCTTCCCGCCGTCGCCTACGAAGCCCAGGGCATCCGCGAGTGTTTCATCCCCGGCCGCACCGGCTGGCCGATCGCCCGCGACGATCGCGAGGCGTTCCGCGCGACGCTCCTCCGCCGCCTCGACGAATCGCCCACCGCCCGGATCGCCGCCGCCGCGAGCGCCCGGGCTTTCGCCCGCGAGACCTTCGATCCCGCGCGGCAGGTGGCCGCCTACCTCGCCCTCTTCCGCCGCTTCTCCGCGCCATGACCAACCAGCAGCGCACCGACCTCATCGAGCGCCACATCCGCGAGCACAAATACGCCGACCTCCATTCCCTCGCCGATCATTTCGGCGGCTCGCTCTCCACCGTGCGCCGCGCCCTCGACTCGCTCGAGAGCCGCGGCATCGTCCGCCGCCACCACGGCGGCGCGTCCCTGATCGAGACCGACGCCCTCGCGCGGGAACACGACTTCGTCCTCCGCATCCAGCGCCAGGCGGATCGGAAATTCGCCATCGCCAGCCTCATCGCCGAGCACGTCCGCCCGGGCACGACCGTCATCCTCGACGGCGGCACCACCACCTACGCCGTCGCCCGCCTCCTGGCCGACAAACGCGTGCAGGTCATCACCAACTCCCTCCCCGTCGCCAGCCTCTTCGGCGAGGTCGGCAACGCCGAGACCATCGTCACCGGCGGCAGCATCCTCGGCCGCCTCGGCACCCTCGTCGGGCCGCTCTGCGAGGCGTCCTTCGAGCACTTCCACGCCGACGTCGCGATCCTCGGCGGCACCGGCATCACCGAGAACGGAGTCTGGAACCACAACGCCCTCGTCACCGCCACGCAGCGCAAGATGATCGCCGCCTCCGAGCGCACCGTCTTCGCGCTCGACGCCACCAAGTTCGGCCGCAAGGCCCTCAGCCTCGCCGCCCCCTTCGGCCCCAAGATCACCATCGTCACCGACACCAGCCCCGCCCCCGAAGTCGAGAAGGCCATCGCCGCCGCCGGCGCGAAACTCACCCTCGCCGACCGCTCGTAGTCCCGCCTCCGCCGACACGCGCCTCGCCGCGCCTCCCGCACCTGACCCGCTCCTGACAGCGTCATGTCAGCAATCCCGCTTCCGTCCTTCGCCTGAGTTGCGTTTCCGTCCCCGCTTCACTTCGTGGGCCCGTGATTTCTTCCGCCGCCGTGACCGCTTCTTCCCCGCCCGAGTGCATCCGCCTCCGCGGCGTGCGGCAGAACAACCTCAAGGGCTTCGACCTCGATGTGCCGCTCGGCCGCTACATCGTCGTCACCGGCCTCAGCGGCGCCGGCAAATCCTCGCTCGTCTTCGACACCCTCCACGCCGAGGGCCAGCGCCGCTACGTCGAGACCTTCAGCGCCTACACCCGGCAGTTCCTCGAGCTCCTCGACAAACCCAAAGTCGACTCGATCGA
>CAZENI010000810.1:0-2835 GCA_964513055.1 uncultured Opitutus sp. | reverse complement strand
ATCGGGCTGTTCTGCAACCCAATTGCGAACAGCTTCCAGTTGAAGTCGCACCGCGTCAAGCGTCGCGAGCGTCTCGGCCTTCGTCGCCATCAGTCGTCCCTCCCGCGGCGATCGACCCAGCCCAGCGTGGCGATGCGCAGCACGGTCGTGCCGTCGCTGGTTTCGAGCCGCGACCGGATCTGGCCCGACGTGTTGGTCATGCACCGCACCTGCCCCGCGAAGATTACGCCGGTCGCCGTGTTGACCGACAGCGTGGCAAGCGGTGCGGCCGTGCGCGACGCCGCCGAATCGGTCGCGGTCAGCGGCGACAGGTACAGCGCGTTCGAGGTGGCGGACTGGCCGCCGGCGAGCACGTTCATGATCGCCTCGACGACGATGCCGTCCGGCACGTCGAGCGTGCGCGTCACCGCCGAGGTTCCGGGCGCCGTCGCGTCGATGCTGAGCGGCGGCGCATCGAGCATGAACGTGTCGCCGAACTGGTCGAACAGGCGGATCGCGCCGCTGGCGCGGATGATGGAACCGATCCGGCGCTTGTAGTCGTAGTTCGCAGGCATGGTCGGCGACGACGCCGAGGCGCTGAACAGCGCGTCGACCACGCCGGTGTCGCTGCGCTTGATCAGCCAGACGTGATAGACGTCGTTGGCGATCGACCCGGTGTCGAGGCCGCCTTGGTTGGTGCCGACCGCCCAGGACGCATCGAGCCGCTTCGTGAGTGCCGCGGCCAGCACCAGGTCGGCGGCGCTGGTGCTGTCCCGCGCCGCGCCGGCCGCGATGTCGATGTCGTTGGTGGCGTCGCTGCCGTTGTTCGACAGCGTCAGCCCGGCGAGATGGCCGCGGGGCAGGCCTGTCGCGGCCCACGTGCCGTCGGCGCCGAGGACCTTCCCCGCCGCCGCATCGCCGGCGGCCGGCGCCGGCACCAGGCCCCGGCGCCCGCCGGAGCCGCTGTCGCCGACCAGCGTCGGCTCAAGGCCGACCGTCTTGAAGCCGGAGCCGTCGCAGATGACGAGACAGGACTCGCTGGCGGCAAGCACCAGCGTCGCGGCGCCGTTGATGACCTCCGACGAGTTCGGGTCGATCGTGACCGAGCCGCTGGCATGGCTGTTGCGCACCGCGCAGAACCAGCCGTCGCCGAGCGTCGCGGCGGCGGTGAGGTCGAGCGTCGCCGCGGCGGTGAAGTCGATCAGCTTGCCGCGGTCCGCCGCCACCGCGGTGTAGCCGGCGGATTTCGACGACACCGGCCGGGCGTCGTCGAGGAACGAGTCCATCGGGCCGAGGTCGATCCACGCCGTGTTGCCGTTGTTGCGCTTCTTGAGGCGGCTGTTCGTCGTGTCGACCCACCACATGTTGGCATAGGTCGTCGACGGCGCCGACGTGCCGCTGTTCTGGCTCGCGATCGCGGCGAGGATCGTGTTGAGCTCGGCGCGGAACGCCGCGCCGGACTGGTCGGCGAGGCTGTAGTCGGTCGCCTGGGCCATGGATCAGATCCCCGTTTCTTCGCCGCCCGGCCCAGCGCCGGACACCGCATCATCGACCGACTGCGTCGCGTGGTTCGCCATCCAGTCGCGCGCCCACACGACGCACCAGGCCGGCGGCGGCTCGCCGCGGGCGAGCGCCTGGATCGTCAGCGCCAGCGCCTTCGGCATCATCAGGTCGAGCGCGGCGGCGGTCTGGTCAGGCTTGACCGCGCGGCCGCGCGGATCGAAGCGGCGCTCCGCCGCGTTCCAGACATAGCGGCCCGGCGCGAGGTCGCAGTGTTCGGGCACCTCGGGGGCGCCCTCGATCTTCGTGCGGCTGAAGCCGAGCAGGGTGCCGTCGGACGCGAGGCGCGCCCACCATGTCGCAGCGGTCATGAATGCTCCCGGTGATGTCTCAGCCGCCGAGGCCGTAGCCGGCGGCCTGCCAGTCGACGGTGCGCACGACGCGCGCCCCGCCGTTGCGGACGTTGAAGGCGAAGCCGGTCGCCGACTTGCTGACCAGCTCGAACTCGTCGCCGGCCGCGCCGGACTGGATGGTGTGGCCGATGCTGGGCGCCGCCCAGAAGCGCGACGCGAAGGTGACCGTGGTGTCGGCGACCGCGGAGCTCGCCGCGGCGCCGGCGAGCCGGCTGTCCGGCACGTCGATCGACACCGCGAGCGCGGTGACGCGGATGTTGTAGGCCGGGTCGTCGGTTTCGAGGCGGAGCCGGAACTGGTAGCCGCGCGCGACGTGGTTGCCGACCAGGAACGGCGCCCATGCCGTCCAGGCCGGGCTGCCGGCGGGATCGTCCTGCGTGGTGCGGATGTCGAGCGCGGCGCGCGCCACCGCGTCGGCGACCGCGCCGTCGATCGAATCCCACTCGTCGATGTTGGCGGTGCGGCTGTCCCAGGTGTCGAGCGAGTTGAACACCTGGACGGCGAGGTCGGCCGCGACCCGGCAGGTATAGACCGCGCCGAGATCGACCGTGGCGGCGAAGGCATAGCTGCCCGACGACGCGACGCCGCCCTCGTAGTCCCAGCTCGGGATGGCGTCGATCGACGCGAAGCTGTCGACCGTGGCGGCGGCGTCGAGCTGCAGCACGCCGTCGATCGCCACCGTGCCCGATTTCGTGCCGGGGAAGCCGGCGGCGAGCTCGTCGACCAGGTGGACCACGTTCATCCCGATCAGGTCGGGCAAGGTGGTGGCGACCGATGCGGTGCCCGACGACAGGTTGCCCGAGCTGTCCGCCGCCTTGGCAAGATAGGTCCCGGCGAGCAGCGGCACCGTCGCCTCGGAGGCGCCGCCGGCGATCGACAGCCCGGGCAGCTCGGTCGAATCGGCCCAGGTCGCGCCCGACGCGGCGGGCGACCAGCGCACCAC
>CAZENI010000809.1:0-2848 GCA_964513055.1 uncultured Opitutus sp. | reverse complement strand
TCGTAGGCGGTGACGAGGCGGTTGTCGTAGTGGCGGTTGTCCTGATCGGCCGTGGCGGGGCCGACGTCGGCGTAGAGTCTGCCGAAGTTCGGATTGGCGGCGCCGCCGGGGAGCGTGGTGTTGATGTCGCGCTGGAGGGTGCCGAAGCTGGGGGCGAAGGTGAAGCGCTTGTAGGTGGCAAACTGGGACGCGAACTCGGAGAAGAGGCCGGGCGCCCACTGGTGCTGGTAGAAGCCGGCGAAGAGGTGGCGGCGGGTGTCGCCGTAGGCGTTGGAGGGCTGGAGGCTGAGGTCGCGCGGGATGACAGGGAGGTTGGCGACGTAACCGGCCTTGCGCGGATCGATCGTGAAGCTGCTGCCCTGCGTCTGGCCGAAGTTGAGGAGATTCACGAGGCCGACGCCGGGGAGATCGATGAGGCGGTCGGTGGTGAAACGGCTGACGCCGACGGCGCCGGCGGGCGTGGTGGGCTGCGCGCCGGGCCAGGCGACGCCGTTCCAGAGGGAAAGGCTGTCGGTGAAGTTCTGGCGGGCGTAGTTCTGTTTGAGGTCGCCGGTCTCGACTTCGAGGCGGAACTCGCCGCGTTTCCACGGGCGGTAGGTGGCGGCGACGGTGCCGCCGACGAGATTGCGGAACGAGGTGTCGATCCAGGTGCGGTCGCCGGACTTCACGAGATTGACGCGGACGGCGGCGTCGCGGCTGAAGGAGTAGTTGGCGTCGACGGTGCCGCGGAGGGAGCCTTCGGAGTCGGCGCGGAGGCTGAGCTCGACGAAGCGGCGGCCGGGCTTGGCCTGCTTGGTGACGGTGTTGATGACGCCGCCGACGATGCCGTCGCCGAAGAGGAGGGCGTTGGGGCCGCGGGCGCTCTCGACGCGCTCGACGTTGTAGAAATCGAGCGTGTTGTTGTGCTTGAAATAATTTCGGGTGGGAAAGCCGCCGCCGAGGCCGCGGAAGTTGTTCTGCGCGCCGAAGTCCTGGCCGGCGGGAATGGTGGCGTAGGTGTTGGTGAGATACGCGGAGGCCTCGAGGTAGTCGGTGGCGCCGATGTCGTTGATGAAGTCGCGCGTGAGGACGGTGATGTCGCTCGGCGTCTTGATGAGCTCGGTGCTGAGGCGGCCGGCGAGAAGGGAGTCGGCGGCGATGTAGCCTTTGTCCTTTTCCGTGGAGACGGTGAAGGGGGAGAGCACGACGGCGTCGTCGCGGGCGGTGGCCGGAGCGGCGGCGGGCTGGGCGGCGGCCGTGGCGACCAGCATGAGGGCGGCGGGCAGGATGCGAAGGAGGCGCGCGCGGGCGTGCGGGCGGAGGTTGGGCATGGGATGGGGTGCCGGCGGGCGCGCGGCGGAGCGGAAAGGGTCCGCGCCGCCGGCGGAGGCCGGGTGCAGTTTGAAGTTCAAGGCGGGACTAGCGGACGGCGGTTGACGGCGGAAGCGCCCTGAATTTCACATCGTTCGATGAAAAACCGTGCCGCGACGATGCGGGAGGTCGCGGAGCGCGCCGGAGTGTCCACGTCGACGGTGTCGCTCGCGCTGCGCAACAGCGCGCTGGTGGCGGCGGCGACACGGGCGCGCGTCCAGGCGCTGGCGGCGGCGATGGGCTACCGGACGCATCCGTTCGTGGCGGCGCACATGCGCAGCCGGCGCCGGCCGCGGGCGGGCCTGGCGACGCCGGTGCTGGCCATCGTCGACACGCAGCGGCGGCGGCACGGGTGGCGCGACAACCGCACCACGATGGTGCGGCAGATGCTCGTCGGCGCGAAGGCGCAGGCGGCGGCGCGCGGCTACGAGACGCGCGAGTTCTGGCTGCACGAGCCGGGCGTGTCGCACGCGCGGTTCAGCGCGATGCTGCGGGCGCGGGGAATCCATGGGGTCGTGCTGGGGCCGAGCAGCGACCTGCACCTCGAACTGGCGCTCAACTGGGAGTGGCTGTCGGTGGTGCGGCTCGGTTCGGCGCGCGTGGAGCCGATGCTGCACCGCGTGGTGATCGATCACTTCGAGGTCGGGATGCGCGCGGCGCAGAAGCTCCACGAGCTGGGATACCGGCGGCCGCTGTTTCCCGTGCGCGAGGGATTCTCGAAGGCGCACGACCGGCGGATGGAAGGCGGCTTTCACATGGTGTGGTCGCACCTGCCGGAGGTGGAGCCGGTGCCGCCGACCGTGTCGGAAGGCCTGGTGGAGGCCGCGGTGCTCGATCGCTGGATACGGCAGTTCCGGCCGGATGTGGTGATCGACAATGAGGAGCGGCACCTCGCCGATCTCCTGGCCGCGCTCGGCTGGAAGGTGCCGGCGGAGGTGGGGCTGATGTCGATGTGCGTGGAGGGCCCGGGCGGGCTGGTGAGCGGCTGCCGGCAGGACGGCCGGGCGATGGGCGCGGCGGGCATCGACCTCCTGATCGCGATGATCGAGCGCAACGAGACCGGCGTGCCGGCGACGCCGGTTTCGCTCTCGCTCACGAGCACCTGGCATCCGGGGCGGACGCTGGTGGCGAAGCGGGAGTAGTGTGATCCGCCGCCAAGCCAGAAACCTAACGACCCGAGCGGCAGGGCGAGGCGTCCCCGCCGAGTCTCGTAACCCTCAAGCCGCGACGGCTCGGCGGGGACGCCTCGCCCTACCCGCAGCCGCTTCGAGTCAGGTCCTGCCATTTCCGGCGACCGACTCCGGGAGATCTCGGGGGCGGGGAGGTTACGACACAGAATAGTGGTGCGCGGGACGGGTGGGGCGGCGTAGAGCAGTGTCGTGTTGCCACCTCTGCTTCTACCCTTGGGCACCGTTAACCGGATCGTCGCCCTGCTGGGCGTGCTCACAGTCGCCGTGGCCGCGGCCGAGAGCATCGGGGGCCAGGCGCCGGCGCGGGC
>CAZENI010000808.1:0-2861 GCA_964513055.1 uncultured Opitutus sp. | reverse complement strand
CCTCGCCCTACCCGATTGGTCGTTAAGTGCCAGGATTTGCGGCGAACCACACTAGGTGAAGGGGAAGCGGTGGGCCGTCAACTCTCGGCCCCTCGGCGCGTGGTTTCGCTTGGCGGGCTGCGCCGTTTCGAGGACAACCGCTCGCCTGCACGCTTCGCCCTCCAATTCCGCGCCTCCTCTGGGCTCCCCCGCCCCGGGCCCTGCCGCCCATGTGCACGAGATCGCGGGCTGGCGCCGGCTCGTGTTGTGGCCCTTCGGCCTCGTGCTGCGGCTCTGGGGCATGAGCCTGCGGTTCGAGACCACCGCCGAGGATCTGCGCAACTACACCAAGAAGGACGAACCGGTCGCGATCGTGCTGTGGCACAACCGGCTCTTCCTGGCGGCGGAAATCGTGCGGCGATTCCGCGTCGGCCGTCCGGCCTATGCGCTCGTCAGCGCGAGCCAGGACGGGGCCTGGCTCACCGCCTTTTTCTCCCTGGCCGGCATGCGCACGGTGCGCGGCTCGAGCAGCCGGCTCGGACGCGAGGCCGCCAGCGCGCTCGTCGAGACGTTGCGCGCGGGTCACGACATCGGTATCACGCCGGATGGTCCGCGGGGCCCCTGCTACGAGTTGAAGGCCGGCAGCGTGATTGTGGCGCGACGCGCGCGCGCGCCCATGCTGCTCGTCGGCGGCGAGTTTTCGTCCGCGTGGCGGCTGCGGAGTTGGGACCGTTTCTATCTTCCGAAGCCTTTCTCGCGCGTCCGCATGCGCTGCGAGGTGCTCACGGCGGAGCAGTTCGCCGATCGCGACCGCGCGCTCGATCTGCTGCGCGAGCGCCTCGTGGCCCTCAATCCGGACCTGCCGGAAAAGGAAACGGGCAGCCACCCGTGAGAGTGACCGCCCGCGGGCGGGTCATCAGAACTCCGGCGTGAAGGTGACGCTCGATCCGGAGGCGGCCGAGAAATCGGGACCGGTGCTCCAGCTCAGATCGTTCACCAGAAACTTGAACGCGTAGGCGCGCGCCGACTCGCCGAGCACGATGCGCCAGAGGTCGGGGCCGACACACTCCATCACGACCCCGGTATCCCAGCTCAGGCCCGGACCCTCGCCGCGGATGAAGAGCGCGTTGCCGAAACCCACGTCCACGCGGGCCGCGATCGTGGTCGCGACGGGCTTGGTGACGGTTGGTTTCAGCTTCGGCGCCGCCACGGGCGCAGGGCTCGGGGCGACGGCGACCACCGGGGCCGGAGCGGGCGCCGGAGCCGGAGTCTTTGCGGCCGCCACGGGGGCGGCTTTCTTCTTCGTCACCGCTTTCGGTGCGACGGACTTGGTCGCTGGGGCGGGCGACTTGGTGGATTTGGACGTGGTCTTCTTTGGTGCGCTCATAGTAAGTGAACGGAGTGTGGCTAACCCCATATTCAGCGACGACCTTAGCAGTTGAGGGGCCAATGCACCAGCCGCGTCTCGATGATTTCACGCCGCCGCCCTCCCGGTCGCAAGAAAGTCACACAGCACAGGCAATTGCGACGCTTTTGGTGGCGCTTCCGCAGTGCGTCGCACCGTCCGCCGGCCACGAAGCCCTCGCTCCGCGCCATCGGTTTGCCGCTATCACTCCGTTTTCGACTTCGCCGCGGTCAAAACGACTGGCGCGGACTGAAGTGGTGGACCGGATCGGGATCAAACCGACGACCTCGTCGTTGCGAACGACGCGCTCTATCAACTGAGCTACCGGCCCATGAGGGGGGTGAGGTATTGGGAAATCACCGCGCTCAAGTAAACACCAATTTTTAGCCGGGCCCTCTTTGCGCGCAGATTCCGGCGGACGCCGTCACCGGGCGGCAGCTCCGCGGCTCATTCCACGTCGGCCAGGTGCTTGGCAAAAATCAGTTTTCCCCCGGCCGTCGGCAGCACGCTGATGATCTCGGCCTGCACCCGGCGGCCGATGTGCTGGCGGGCGCCATTCACGACCACCATCGAGCCGTCCTCGATGTAGCCCACCGCCTGCCCCTCCTCCTTGCCCGGCTTCACCAGATCGACGTCGAGGCGCTCGCCCAGCATCAGCTCCGGCCGCAGCGACTTCGCGAGGGAGTTCAGATTGAGCCAGGACACGCCGTGAAACTCGGCCATCTTCGCGAGGTTGTAATCGGTCGTGAGCAGCTTGGCGCGCATCGACTGCGCCAGGAACACCAGCTTCGCGTCGACGTCCTCGCGCTTCGACACCTCGCTCTCCGTGATCCGGATGTCGAGGTTCTTGATCTTGCGCAGTTCATTCAGCACCTCGAGTCCGCGACGGCCGCGCGCCTGCTTGTGCGGGTCGGACGAGTCGGCCACCGCCCGCAGCTCGTTCAGCACGAAGCGTGGGATCACCAGCGCCGCGGTCAGGAAGCCCGTTTCGCAAACGCGTGCCACGCGGCCGTCGATCAGCACACTCGTGTCGACGACGACGAGCGGCACGTCCACATCGTGTGGCACGAACCGCACGTAGGGAATGATCAGGTTGAACTCGTCCTTGCCCCGCAGCGCGATGACGGCCGAGAGATACGGGCAGATGACAAAGAGCGCCAGGCGCACGAGGTAAACGGTCGGTTCGTCGCCCCATTTCTCCAGCAGTGGCGAGCCGCCGATCAGGTGCGCGATCAGCGCCCCCACCCCGATGCCAAGCGTCACCGCCGACAGCCCGCGCAACGAAAAACCCTTCAGCATCACGTCGACCAGCACGATCAACACGCCGATGCCGAAGCCGACGCCGAGCGCGACACCGCGATAGTGATCGCCGGCGAGAATGGTATAGGAAACGAGCCAGCCGGCCGCCGCGCAAAGGGCGATGAACACCAGCCGGATGGGCAGAAGAGTCTTATCCATGAGTCGGGCGCACGCGGAT
>CAZENI010000807.1:0-2863 GCA_964513055.1 uncultured Opitutus sp. | reverse complement strand
GGGTGACACGGACCACGGGTGTCGGCACGAAGCACACCTGCGATTCGTGTGGCGGCAGAATCACGACCATCCGCGGCGAGACCAATAACGCGATGATGGATTACTGCCCGATTTGCGCAGAGGCCCGCGCGAACTGCTGCACGACCGGCAACAGCCAAAAAGTCGCCGCGAAGTGATCTCACTTTCCCTCTCTTTGTTCGTCCCAATTCGAAATCTCCAGCAACGGCTACCCGCCGCATCGCCCAATCCTCTGCTCCGAACAAACCCGCACGCCTGACTCCGGCGCGCGTCGGTGGATCACTCATGAAACTCATCCCGTCCTCTCCCTCATTTCGTTGCAGTTTGGCTCTCGCGCTGGGTGCTTCGCTTGCCGGCTGCACGCTTGCGCCGTCGTCCGCGGAGAAAACCGCGCGCGAGCAGGTCGCCCAACTCGGCAGCACGCTTCGGCCCGCCGCAATGAAGCCGATGCTCCCGGAATTGCGCACCGATTCTCCCGTGGGCGAATTCGTGCGCTTCGCCGTGCTGAATCATCCGCAGGTGGAGGCGGCGTATCACGACTGGCGCGCTTCGGTCTCGGCGATCGCGCCGACGCGCGCGCTGCCCGATCCGCAGATCACGTTCGAGGCGGACATCACCGACACGCTGATGACGTTCATGCCGGGGCTGATGTTCGATTTCATGACGCGCGGCAAACGCGCCGCGATGGCAGCCGAGATGACCGCGACAAGCGTCGTCGCGTATCGCACCTACGTCGTGACCGTGCTGCGCGTGGCAGCCGATGCGCGCAAAGCGTGGATCGAGCTCGCCTTCATCGACGAGGCGATCCGGCTGCGGGAAAGCTCGGTCGGCGCGCTGGAGCAATCGCTCGAGATCGCGAACACCGACTACACGACGGGCAAAGGCATGGGCACGCTCGCAAACCAGATTCGCGTGACGAACGACATTGCGAAGATCCGGACAGACCTCGCGATCCTCGCCGACCGCCGCACGGCGGTGCACACTCGCTTTAAGTCCGCGCTGGGGTTGGCGCCCACGGATCGCGATCCGGCCTGGCCGCAGGCGTCGCTCGCGCCGACGGCGCTTCCCAGCGAGGACGAACTTTGGCGCCGCGCTTTGTCGGCCAATCCCGAACTCGGCCGGATGCGCGCGATGGTCGACATGGCGATCGCCAGCATCGAAGTCGCGCGCAAGGCTCGCACGCCTGACTTTACCATCGGCGGCATGTCTGACCTGAAGGCTGTCCCACTGATGTTGCGGCCAACGGCCACGGTCACCCTGCCGATCTGGAAGGAAAAAATCGCGGCCAATATCGCCGCGGCGGAAGCGCGGCGCGACGCCAGCGCCGCGCGGGTCACCGCGGAGCAGCTCAACATCGCCGCCGAGCTTGCGCAGATGCTCTACATGGTGCGCGAAGCCGATCGCATGATCGCCTATATCGAGCAGACGGCGCTCCCGAACTTCGAGCGCGCGATCGAGACCATCGCAGCCGGTTATCAGTCGGGCATGACAAGCCCCGGCATGATTCCCGAGACGCAGCTCATGGCGCTCGTCATGCGCATTGAACGCGTCGCCGCCCTGCGCGAGCGCGAAACTGCCGTGACCGATCTCTTCTTGATGACCGCAGATATTGCGCCCGCCGGGGCGCCGCTCATCGCCGGCAACCTTCCACAACCCTGAACGATTTTATTTCCAACCCATGAAAGCCGTCCGCTATCTCGCCTACATCTTCATTCCGCTCCTGCTCGGCGTCGCTCTGGCCGCCGCCGAGCAGCTCTGGACCTGCGGCATGCATCCGCAGATCATCAAGGACAAACCGGGCAATTGCCCGATTTGCGGGATGAAGCTCACGCCGATTCGCGCCAATACCGCCAAGGCTGGCGGCGCGTCCGCAGGCGGCGAGCGCAAGGTCAAATACTACAAGTCCACGATGATTCCCGGCGAAGTGAAGCCCACGCCCGGCAAGGACTCGATGGGCATGGACATGGTGCCGGTTTACGAGGACCAGGACATGTCGGCCGAAAACAATATTCAAATCGACGCGGCGACAACGCAGCGGATGAACCTCAAGACGGCGCTCGTGGAACACGGACCGGTTCGCCGTGAACTCCGCACGGTCGGCACCGTCGCCTACAACGAGCAGGGGCTGCGCGACATCACCACGAAATACGAGGGCTGGATCGAGAAGCTGCACGTCAACACCACTTGGAGCATCGTCAAGGCCGGCGATCCGCTCTTCGAAATCTATTCGCCCGATCTCTACAACGCGCAGCTCAACTACGTGCTCGCGTTGCGTGCCGAAGGCGAAAAGAGCGGCCCGCTCACGCGCGCCGGCCTCGCGCGACTGCAACTCTTCGACATGCCAAAGGACTTCATCGACGAGTTGAAGCAAAGCGGCGAGGTGCGCCGCACGATGGTGTTTCGTGCGCCGGCCGATGGCGTGGTCATCGAGAAGATGGCGGTCGCCGGTCAAATGATGAAACCGGGCGAACGCATTTACCGGCTCGCAGACCTTTCCACCGTCTGGGTGCAAGCGCAGATTTATGAAAAGGACCTCCCGTTCATTCGGGAAGGTCAGGCGGCCGTTGTCAGCACCAGCTATGGGCCGGAGCGGAAATTCGACGGCACGGTGCAATTGCTGCTGCCGCAGGTGGAAGACCAGACGCGCACCGTCGCCGCCCGCATCGTGCTGCCGAATCCGGAACGTTTCCTGCGCCCTGGGATGTTCGTCGAGGTGGGCTTCAAGTCGCAGCTCAACGACGACGCGGTGCTTGTGCCCGATATGGCCGTGCTCCGCAGTGGTGAGCGCAATACGGTTTTCATCGCGCTGGACGGCGGATTTTTCGAGCCGCGCGAGATAAAGATC
>CAZENI010000806.1:0-2899 GCA_964513055.1 uncultured Opitutus sp. | reverse complement strand
GCCTCGCGGAACAGTTCGTCGTCTTCGATGATCAGGATGGAGTGCATGGCATTTCAGGGGTTTCGGGTGGATGAAGCAGGCGGTCGAGGGCGCCCAGGAGTTCCTCGGGCGTGAAGGGCTTCAGCAGGAAGCCGTGCACGAGTTCGCGCACCGCCGGGACATCCGACGTGCCACCCTCGTTGCGCGACAACCCGCTGATCGCCAGCAGGCGAATCTCCGGCCGCAGGTTGAGCAGGGCGCGGGCAAGGGCGACGCCACCCAGCCGTGGCATGTCGACATCGGTGATCACGGCGGAGAATCCGCTGGGCCGTCGGGTGAATTCCGCCAGGGCTTCGATGCCGTCCGCGCAAATCACCACCCGGTAGTCGTGCTTCCGGAGGATGGCGCCGATGATTTCGCGGATGCCAGAGTCGTCATCGACCACCAGCACCAGTTCCCCGCTCCCGCGCGCCAGGTGCGTCGGCGCGGCGGAAACCGGCGCCACATTATCGCTGGCAAGGGCCGGCAGATAGACTCGAAACACCGTGCCGCGGCCCGCAGCCGTCTGCAGTTCGACGAAGCCCTCGTGACTGGCGACAATGCCGCGCACCGTGGCGAGTCCGAGTCCGGTGCCCTTGCCGGTTTCCTTCGTGGTGAAGAACGGATCCCAGATCCGGCCGAGAATCTCCGGCGGGATCCCCGTGCCGGTATCCGCCACTTCGAGGACGAGCCAGGCTCCGGGCCGGGCGCCAGGAATCGCCGCCGCCGCCGCCGCCTCGAGCCGGCGGTTGGCTAGGCTCAACGTGAGCACGCCACCGCGCGGCATCGCATCCCGCGCATTGACGACGAGGTTGAGCAGCACCTGGTGAATCTGCGTCGCATTGCCGTTCACCGGCCAGAGTTCGGACGGCACGTGATGCTCCAGTTGGATCGATTTGGGGAAGGTCTCCTCGATGACGCTGACGACATCGCGGGCGAGGTGCTTGACCTGCGTGGTCCGGAACTCGCCGTGTGCCGTGCGCGTGAAGCCGAGGATCTGCTGCACCAATCCGGCGCCGCGCGCCGCGCTGTGCTCGAGCGTGTCGAGGATCTTGCGATCCCGCGCACTGGTGAGGCTGTCGCGGAGCATCGGCGCGGCGAAGACGATCGGCGCGAGCACGTTGTTCAGATCGTGCGCGATGCCGGCCGCGAGCATCCCGATGCTCTCGAGCCGCTGGGCGTGGAGGAATTTCTGCTCGAGGAGTTTCTTCTCGGTGACGTCGACAAGGAAATTCAAGCGGGCGCGCGGCCGGCCGGCCTCGTCTCGCACCTGCGTCACGCCGCAATCCACGATCAGGTTGCGTCCGTCTTTCGCCTGCCCCCGCAACTCGCCGCGCCAGAAGCCGTCGCGCTCGACCGCCAGCCGGAGCCCCGACACGAACGCCGCATCGTGCACCCCGAACATCTTCTCGGGCGGCTGGCCGAGGGCCTCCGATTCTGTCCAGCCGAAGATTTTCTCCGCGCCTCCGTTCCAGAGCGTCACCAGGTTCTCGAGATCGACGATCACCACGCCTTCGCGGGCGTGGGAGATGATTTCATTCTGTTCGCGCAACTGCCGCTCGGCGGCCTTGCGCTCGGTGATGTCACGGTAGTTGAGCACGACCGCATCCACGCCGGGCTCGTCCAGGAGGTTCGTGCCGTTGACCTCGATCCATCGCCACGATCCGTCCTGGTGCTGCACCCGAAATTCCCTGAGCGTGCCGCTGCCCGTGGGCTGCCGCATCAATCCCGCGAAGGCCGCCTGCACCATGGCGACATCGTCCGCATGGACGTGGCGAAATGCGCTCTTGCCCTGAATGTCGTCCAACCCCCGGCCAAGCACCCGCGTCGTGGCCGGACTGCCGTAGCGAACACGGCCATCCCGCTCCACCAGCATGACGCCCTCCGAGGATTTCTCGACCACCGCCTTGAAAGCCTGCCGCTCGCGTCGCAGCTCATCCTCGATCGCCTTGCGCTCACTGATGTCCTCGATGACGCCGATCCGCAGGCTGGAACCCGGCTGTGAAGGATCGAGCGGCGCGACAAAGACCCGCGCCCACACCAGCGAGCCATCCTTGCGCCGGTAGCGCTTCTCCCGGGAGAAATTCGCGTCGGCACCGGAATCGATTCGACTCAGGCGCTCCGAATCCGCCGCGAGATCGTCCGGGTGCGTGAGGTCGCGGGACGAGAGGTGCCGGAGTTCTTCGGCGGAATAGCCGACCATTTCGCAGAAGCGGCGGTTGACGTTGCGCAGCAACCCCTGGGGCCCTTCGGCGATCACCATGCCGACCGCCGCCTGCTCGAACACCGTCTGAAACTGCCGCCGGCTCGCCTGCACCATCGCATCCACCGATCGTTTCTCGGTGAGATCCTGCTTGATGGCGATGAAGTGCGTGATCCCGCCTGCGGCATCGCGCACGGGGGTGATGGTCTGCTCCTCGGGATAGAGGCTGCCGTCCTTGCGCCGGTTGAGGAGTTCGCCGTGCCAGACCCGGCCGGCGGTGATCGTGCTCCACAAGTTTTCATAGACCGCCTCGTCGTGTCGGCCGGACTTTACGAGTTCGCGCGGATTGTGGCCCACCGCCTCGGCGAGCGTGTAACCCGTGAGTCCGGTGAAGGCGTCGTTGACCCACACGATGGTGCCGTCGCGGTCGGCAATCACGATGGCGTTGGCGGCGGCGGAGAGCGCGGCGCTCTGCAGGCGCAGGGCCTGTTCCGCGCGCTGGCGTTCGCGGCGCTCGATCACCTCGCGCAGCTCGCGGCGCACGGCGGGCACCAGCCGCGCCAGCCTGTCCTTCATCACATAGTCATGTGCGCCTGCGCGCATCGCATCGACGGCGAGATCCTCGCCCACCGTGCCCGAGACCAGGATGAACGGCAGTTCCAGTCCGCTCTCCTTGAG
>CAZENI010000805.1:0-2906 GCA_964513055.1 uncultured Opitutus sp. | reverse complement strand
CCTGCCGCGAGGACGCCCGCGAGCGGCTCGTTGCCGATGTAGTGGGAGAGGTAGAGGTTCATCGGCAGCATCCCGGCAAACACGGTGACGATGATCTGCAGGTCCAGGCGTTGGGCGAAAACGACGCGGGCCGCGCGATAGCAGAGTTCGATCTGGATCAGTCCGCAGGCGAGCGGAAGCAGGCGCAGCAAGAGAACCGCCGTCGTCGGCGTGAAGAGCTTCAGGCAGACGCTCAGCAACGGCGCGCTGACGAGGTAGTTCAGGGGTGACTGAAACATCTGCCAGCCCTCGGTCGCGAGGGGCACGCGGTGGTGCTGCAGCAGATACTGAACATACTCGAGGTGCCCGCCGACATCGAAGCCGGCGGGCGCGGGGAGCTTGAAGAGGTTGTTGCCGGCGAGAATCGCCCAGAGGCCCAGCACAACCCAGCGGATCATCGCGGCTGAGACTTGGGGCAGTCCCGCGGGCGCCCGGCGGCGCCACGCGAAGCTTGCGGCGACGACCAATCCGAAGATGCCGGCAAAAACCGGCCAGCGCGCGCGGAGGGCCGCGGGCGGAGACTTGAATTGCAACGCCAGTGGCGTGGGCGGGCGGTGGCTCGCCAGCCGGGCGTTCGTCCAAGTCGTGCCATCCGCCGTGCTCTGCCACGTGCTGCCGGTGTGAAGACCGAGCGCCGGGGCTGTGGCGCAGACGGCCGCGGGGCCGTTTTCGTTTTCCACCAGGATCTTCAATTCGTGCCGGCCGGGGGTGAGATGCGGCGCGAGCGGCACGATGCGCTCGAGCTTCCACTCGCGCGGACTGGCGGGTGGGGCGGCGAGGACCTTGTCGTCGAGCAGGACGTTCATCCGCTTGAGCGCGCGGACGCGCAGCGTTGCCTCCGGCGGGACGGCGGAAACGTCAAAGATGATTCGGAAGCCGCGGGTGACGTTGCCGGCCCCGTGGGTTTCCAAGCGGGCGGCTTCGTCGTGCACGAGCCACTGACCGTCGCCGGCTGGCGTCAGGAAGGTGAGGCCGGGGTCGCTTCCGATCCGGTGCCACATCCAGGCGCCATACAGCAGCATGGCGGCGAGCGCGGAAAGCAGGACCGTCCGGGACCAGCGTCGCCCGGGTCGCGGTGGCGCGGCGGGTCCGGGAGTCGGAGCCTCAGTCAGCACGGTGAGTCCGGTGAATTGGCCGAGGTCCGCCCGCCCCACGCGCGGGGTTCAACGACGAACGGGCACGCCCTCGGCAGCCAGATAGGTTTTCACCTGTGGGATCGTGAGCGTGCCGAAGTGAAACAGACTCGCCGCCAGCACCGCGCTCGCGCGGCCCTCGTGAAGCGCGTCGGCAAAATGCCGCAACGTGCCCGCGCCACCGCTGGCGATGACGGGCACGGAGACAGCGTCGCTCACGGCGCGCGTGAGCGCGCAATCGTAGCCGGCCTGCGTGCCATCGGCATCCATGCTCGTGAGGAGAATCTCGCCGGCGCCGAGGGCGACCGCGCGCTCCGCCCACGCGACGGCGTCGAGCTCGGTCCGGTGGCGGCCGCCGTGAGTGTAGACGCGCCAGGCTTTCCCGTCCGGTTCGCGCTTCGCGTCGATCGCGACGACGATGCATTGGGCGCCAAAGCGATCGGACGACGCGCGGATTAGATCGGGTTCCTTGATCGCGGCGGTGTTGAGCGAGACTTTGTCGGCTCCGCTCCGAAGCATTTTTTCGATGTCGGCGACAGTGCGGAGTCCGCCGCCCACCGTCAGCGGCATGAAGCATTGTTCGGCGGTCGCGGCGACGACCTCGTGCATGATGCCGCGGTTGTCGCTCGACGCGGTGATGTCGAGGAACACGAGTTCATCGGCGCCCTGGGCGTCGTAGGCCTTCGCGCACTGCACGGGATCGCCTGCATCGCGGAGCTGCTCGAACTTCACGCCTTTGACGACACGCCCGGCGTTGACGTCGAGGCAGGGAATGATTCGTCGGCTGAGCATCGGTGGCGGAAAGCAATCAGTTATCAGTGTTCAGTAAGCAGTGATCGGCAATCTGCGATCTGCTTCCGGGACTGATTACTCTGCGACTGATTACTGGCCGCACTGTGCCCGTCACGCGTCCATGTGCGTGACGTCCGGCTCGAAGTTCACCGCGATGCGGTAGACATGGCCCGGACGCATGATCAGCGGGTGATCGCGCACGAGATACTGGAGGTAGTGAATCTTGCCGTAGTTCGTGCGGTAGGTCGGATCGGCACTGACGACTTCCGTCTCACGCCAGTTGGCCTGGAAGTCATCCTTCGCGACGCTGCAGCGGTGGCCCTGCGCGCCGAGGGAGAGTGCGCCGGTCACGTGGTATTTCGAATGCGGCGCGGCGATCGCGAGCGCGTAGCGGAACTTGTCGAGCGTGATCTGCTGCTTCACCGTGTAGGCGAACTCGCAGCTGATCTTGTTGCCCGTGAAGGTCCACTGCACCTTCACGCTGCCGATGCCCTTCACGAACTCCTCCTTGAGGTTGATCAGTTCGGGCTGCTCGTAGCGGAAATAGAAACTGTTGCGCAGGCCGAGGCCGGTGACGCAGTTCTTGCCGTAGAAGGCCGGCAGCGTGACCTGTTCGCCGAACGTCAGCTCGGGGAGCATGACGGGGATGTAGACGTTGTTCGGCCAGTCGAAGATCCCGGGGCAGTGCGGGAACGCGAGCGAGTCGCTCGTGAGGGTCGAGCCGGAGCTGATCAACGGCACCTGCAGGTGCAGGCCGGAGTCGGCGTCGCGGTAAAGGAAGAGGCCCTGCTCCTTGCGGTTGGACTTGTCGAAGATGACGAAGCGGCCGGAGGTCTTGACCAGATCGGTCTTCGGCGCGCCGGCCGGCATCTGCACGGTCTTCGCGAGGCGCGACCACTGGCAGAGGTAGCGCGCGGCGTCGAAGTTCGCCATGCGCGTCGT
>CAZENI010000804.1:0-2920 GCA_964513055.1 uncultured Opitutus sp. | reverse complement strand
GCGCTCGAGGATCTGCACGCGAAGCTGCGCGCCAAGGGCAAGCACCTCATCCTGAGCGGACCGCACACGCAGCCGCTCGCGGTGATGGAGAACGCCGGCTTCATCGATCGGATCGGCCGCGAGAATGTCTGTCCGCACATCGCGGCCTCGCTGGAGCGCGCGCGGGAGATTCTCCGGCTGCCGCCGGCGGCGGAGATCAGTCCGGCCGAGCGTCCGGCGCCGCGCTCCACGTAGTCCGCGGCTCTGCGGCCGTCGGCGCGGCCTCAGGCGGGGCGCATCCCACTCTTCTGCACGGCTGGTCATGACTCGAGATGGGGACGCGCAGCCTGCGCGTCCGCGGACGGGCGAGCCGCCCGTCCCTGCCTGCACCGCGCGTTCGTAGCCGTCCCGCCCATCTCGTCTCTTGCCGGACGCGCAGCACCTGTCAGCGTGGCGGCGTGCTCTCGTTCCGGCCGAGACTGTTGGAGTGCCTGACCGACTACTCGCGAGCCCGTCTCGCGGGCGACGCCTTTGCCGGGCTGACGGTCGGCATCGTCGCGCTGCCACTGGCCATCGGCCTCGGCATCGCCTCCGGGGTCTCGCCGAGCACCGGGATCTACACGGCCATCATCGGCGGCTTCCTCGTCTCCGTGCTCGGCGGCTCGCGCGTGCAGGTTGGCGGGCCGGCGGGCGCGTTCGTCGGACTCGTCTACGCCATCATCGCGGAGCACGGCCTCGCGGACCTCCTCGTCTGCACCGCGATGGCGGGCGTGCTGCTCTTCGCGCTCGGCGCGATGCGGCTCGGCACGTTGATCAAATACATCCCGCACCCCGTCACGACCGGGTTCACCTGCGGCATCGCGATCACCATCATCTTGACGCAGGTGAAGGATTTTCTCGGCCTGCAGCTCGAAACGGTGCCGGCCGAATTCTTCGCCAAGCTCAGCGCTCTCGCCTCCGCCCTGCCGACTGCCAGCTGGCCGACACTGCTGGTGGGTCTCGGCGCCGCCGCGCTGATCAAACTCTGGCCCAAGCGCTGGGCCCCCTTTGTGCCGGGGTCGATCGTCGCCGTGATCGCGGGCACGTTGATCGTGTATGTGCTGCGGCTCCCCGTCGAAACGATCTCCAGCCGCTTCGGCAGCGACGCCTTCCCCAGCGAGCTGCCGAAATTCGCGCCGCTCGCGTTCGACTGGCAGCACCTCGGCGAACTCGTGCGGCCCGCCGTGGCCATCGCCCTGCTCGGCGCGATCGAGTCGCTCCTGTCCGCCGTCGTCTCCGACGGTATGATCGACGACCGCCACGACTCCAACCAGGAACTCATGGCCCAGGGCATCGCCAATTTCACCGTGCCGTTCTTCGGCGGCATCCCCGTGACCGGCGTCATCGCCCGCACCGCCACCAACGTCCGCAACGGCGCCACCTCGCCCATCGCCGGCATCGTCCACGCACTCGTGCTGCTGGTGATCGTCCTGGTCGCCGCGCCGTTCGCGAAGTTCATCCCCCTCGTCGTCCTCGCGGCCGTGCTGATCGTCGTCGCCCTCAACATGGGCGACTGGGAGGAGTTTCGCGTGCTGCGCCGGCACACCAAGAGCGACGCGGCGGTCTTCGTCGTCACGTTCGGGCTGACGGTGCTCTTCGATCTCACGGTCGCGATCGAGGTCGGCATGATCCTCGCCGCGGGCCTGTTCATCAAGCGCGTCACCGACACCACGCAGGTCTCCGCGCTCGACGAGACCGGCGCGCCCGGCCAGGGCCACGAGCAGGTGCGGGATCTCCCCGCCGGCGTGCTCATCTACCGCGTCTTCGGCGCGCTGCTCTTCGGCGCGGCGGACAAGCTCGACAGCGTCATCCGTCGGACCGGCGCGGATACGCGCGTCATCATCATCCACATGGCCGCGGTGACCGCGCTCGACGCGACCGCGCTCAACGCCCTGGAGACGCTCTACGAAAAGCTGCGCCACCACAAAAAGCACCTGATCCTGAGCGGTCCGCACACGCAGCCCTACTTCCTCCTCGAGAAATCCGGTTTTCTCGAGCGTCTCGGGGCCGACAACATCGCCGGCGATCTCGACGCGGCGGTCGCGCGCGCGCGGGTGCTGGTCGGGAAAACGTGATCGCAGCGGGTGGAGCGGCTTGACCTCATGCCGCTTGGTTTGGGGATCTGATACCAACGGCTGAGGTGTTTTTGACTTTGGCGCAGCAGCGCCGGTAGGGCCTGACCTCCGGGCGGGCCGTGGGCGTGCGGAGATCCTGACGGCCCGCCCGGAGGTCGGGCCCTACCCTCGGAGAAGTCCAAATCTCATGTGACGTTGGTATGACTTGATGCGTAAGCGTGGGGCTTTCGCGAAACACCCCCGCGCTCCGCTCTGAACTTCAATCCAGCGGCTTGGGGACAAGCCACTCCACCTCGAGCCTTCGCCGCCCTACGCCTGCTTTCCCTGCCGCAGGCGGTCGACCAGCACCGCCACGATGATGACGAGGCCGATGATGATTTCCTGAAAATACGTCGGCCAGCCCATCTGCTGCGAACCGTTGCGCAGCACGGCCATGATCAGCGCACCGACCATCGAGCCGAGGATCGTGCCGACGCCGCCGTTCAGACTCGCGCCGCCGATGATGACGGCCGCGATGATGTCGAGTTCGAGCCCGACCGCCACCGTGGGATCGCCCTGCCGCAGGCGGGAAAGCTGAAACAAGCCGGCGAGTCCGAAGAAGAGCCCCGCCAGCGCGTAGACGCAGATCTTCAACCGCGTCGTGGGAATGCCGCAGAGCCGCGCGGTGGCCTCGTTCGAACCGAGGGCGAACACGTGCCGGCCGAACACGGTGTTGCGCAACAACAGCGAGGTCAGCACCGCCAGCACGAGCGCCACCCAGACGCCCGCCGGCAGGGTGTAACCGAAGGGATCCGTGGTGGTCATCCACGTGTTGATGGGCGAGGCCT
>CAZENI010000803.1:0-2922 GCA_964513055.1 uncultured Opitutus sp. | reverse complement strand
ACCTGGACATCCAGTCGATCGACTCGCTGATCGGCGCGCTCAAGGCCTACGAGGGCACGCTCATCTTCATCAGTCACGACGTGCATTTCATCCGCGCGCTCGCCAGCAACGTCCTGCACGTGCACAGCGGCCGGCTCACGCCCTACGCCGGCGACTACGACTACTACCTCGAGAAATCCAAGGCCGGCGACGCCCGCGCCGCGCTCACCGCCGGCTTCACCGACGCCCGTCCCGTGCAGCAAAAAGCCGCCGCGCCTGTCGCGAAGGCCGCGCCCGCCGCCGCCAAGACCAAGCCCAGCCCGAACGAGATCCGGAAATTCCGCGAGCACGTCGGCCAGCTCGAGAAGGCCGTGGTCGAGCTCGAGGCCAAGCAGAACGAGATCACCGCCGCGCTCGAGGCGCCGGAGTCCTACGCCGACAAGGGCAAGTTCCACCACCTCAACCGCGAACTCAGCACCATCGTCGACCAGATCAATCTGGCGACGGCGGCGTGGGAGGAAGCGGCGACGAAGCTGGCCGAGATGGAAGCGTAAAGCCCGGCCCCGCCGCAGCGGGGTCGCAGCCTCAGCCGATCAGTTCGCCGATCAGGCCGGGAATCTCCGGACGCCCGGGCCCGACGCGGATGCCGTCCGCGATCATCGCCCGCGCCGTCTCCGCCGCGGCGGCGTCGTTCGCGTGGATCACGCACAACGGCGCGCCGGCTGTCACGGCCTCGCCGACCTTCAGCAAACCGTCGACGCCGACCGCGTGATCGATCCGCGCCTCGGCGTTCGCCCGCCCGCCGCCGAGCCCCAGCACCGCCAGCGCGATCACCATCGGATCGACGTCGTGCACGTAGCCGGCCGCCGGCGAAGGCACGGGCACTTTGAATTTCGCCTGCGGCAGCCGCGCCGGATCCTCCAGCACCCGGGCGTCGCCGCCCTGCGCGAGGATCATCTCGCGGAATTTCCCGAGCGCCGCGCCGTTCACGATACTGCGCTCCAGTTGCGCCCGCGCTTCGGCGGGCGACTCCGCCTTCCGCGCCAGCAGCAGCATCTGCTCCCCCAGCGCGTAGGTCACCGCCATCGTGTCCGCGGGCCCCTGCCCGCGCAGGCAGTCGATCGACTCGACGACTTCCAGGGCATGACCCACCGCGCGGCCAAGCGGCTGATCCATCGAGGTCAGCACGGCGCGCATCGGCACGCCCATCGCGTTCGAGACCCGCACGAGCGCCTCCGCCAGTTCGCGCGCCCGCGCCTTGTCCTTCATGAACGCCCCGCGGCCGAACTTCACGTCGCCCACGAGCACCTGCGTGCCCTCCGCGAGTTTCTTCGAGAGAATGCTCCCGCAGATCAGCGGGATGCACTCCACCGTGCCCGTCACGTCGCGCAGCGCGTAGAGTTTCTTGTCCGCCGGCGCCAGTTCCTTGGTCTGCCCGATGAGGCAGAGGCCGATGCGCTCCAACTGCGCCCGGTATTGCTCGAACGAGAGGTTCACGTTGAAACCCGGGATCGCCTCCAGCTTGTCGAGTGTGCCGCCGGTGTGGCCGAGCCCGCGTCCCGAAATCATCGGCACCGCCACGCCGCAGGCCGCGACCATCGGCGCCAGGTGCAGCGAGACCTTGTCGCCCACGCCGCCCGTCGAGTGCTTGTCCGCGCGCGGCTGCGCCACGCTGCTCAAGTCCGCGACGAACCCCGAGCGCATCATCGCCTCGGTATAGTGGGCGGTCTCCTCCGGCGTCATGCCGCGGAGGAAAATCGCCATCAGCATCGCGCTGAGCTGGTAGTCGGCCCACGAGCCGTCAGTCGCGCCGCGCACGAACGCTCCGATCTCGTCACGGGTGAGCGCATGGCCGTCGCGTTTGCGGGCAATGATGTGTTGGGGGAAGAGCACGATCCGGTTTTAGACAGGATTAACAGGATTCACAGGATTAAGCACCGGCCAAAATCCAATCCTGTAAATCCTGTTAATCCTGTCCAAGAAACTAAGTGCCCGGCTTTCCATACGCGCGCTCCACTTTCGCCACACGCACGTGGTAGTCCGCATACCACGTGTGCTGGCCGGCGCGCTGGGCCTTCTCGTGCTCGGTGTCGCGTTTCCACGCGAGGATCGCCGCCTCGTCGCGCCAGTAGCTGACGGTGATCCCGAGACCATCCGCGCCGCGGGCGCTTTCGATCCCAAGGAAACCATCGTAGCGCGAGCCGAGGTCGACCATGCGCTGCGCCATCGCGCCATAGGCGCGGCCGTCGTCGTCGGCGCGCCGCGACGTGAAGATCACCGCGTAATACGGCGGCTCGGGCGTGCGGGCGATCGTCGCCGGGCCGCTCATGACGCGGCCCTCCGCAGCACCAGCATCGCGTTCGCGCCCGCGAAGAACTCGTAGTCCACCGCGACGACCTCGCTCGCGATGCCGCCCGCGCGCAACTCGCGCCGCAGCCGGGCGAGCCCGGGATACGGTTTGCCATCGGGCCCGCACAGCGGATGAATCCGCACCTCGCCCGCGCTCACGCGCACGAGCTCGCGGGCGGCCGCGAGGTGCCAGTCGAAGTCGAAGCGCGCCGCGTAGGTGAAAAGCAAATGCGCGCACAGCACCAGGTCGAACGTGCCGTCGAAGAACGGCAGGCGCGGCAGCGAGCCCGCGATGTAGCGGTTGTGGATGAAGTGCGTCTCGTAGTCGGCCAGGAACCGCTCCGCCGCGGCGCGCCGGTCCGCCTCGGCGGCGTCGATCGACGGAAAACTCTTCATCCGGAACAGCCGCCGCTTCGCGCGCATCTGCGCGAACATTCCGTCGTAGTCGTGCGCGATCCGCGCGGCGAGCGCGGCGGGCCGCTCCAGGTAGAGCGGGTCGACCGCGACCGCGTTGATCTTCCGCGCGCACGCCTCGGCGGTGAAGGAGGACGGCCCGGCGGCGACATCGAGCACATCGCGCCCCTTGAACGCGGC
>CAZENI010000802.1:0-2934 GCA_964513055.1 uncultured Opitutus sp. | reverse complement strand
GCGGTGACGCTCGCCTACGCCAACACGTGGACGGCGCCCTTCGTTTACGACGACACGCTGGCGATCGTGGAAAACCCGACGATCCGGCGCCTCTGGCCGCTGGGAGACGTGCTGCTGCCGCAGGTGCCGGGCGGCCTGACGGTCAGCGGCCGGCCGATCCTGAACCTCTCGTTCGCGCTCAACCACGCCGTGAGCGGCACGGCGCCGTGGAGCTACCACGTATTCAATACTCTGGTGCACGCGGGCGCCGCCCTGCTGCTGTTCGGCCTCGTGCGCCGGACGCTGCACCGCTGCCGCCGCGGTGACTCGCCGGACGGCGACCGGGTGGCACTCGCGGCCGCCGCGCTGTGGGCCCTGCATCCCCTGCAGACCCAGGCGGTGACCTACACGGTGCAGCGGGCGGAGTCCCTGATGGGCTTTTTCTACCTGCTGACGCTTTATGCGTTCGTCCGCGCGATCGAGTGTCCTGCATCGGAGGATACGGGCCGCGGGCCGCGGCGGGGCTGGGCGATCGTGAGCGTCGCGGCCTGCGCGCTCGGCATGGCCACGAAGGAGGTGATGGCGACGGCGCCGCTCCTCGTGCTGCTCTACGATCGCACCTTCGGGGCGGGGACGTTCGCGGGCGCCTGGCGCGCGCGCCGCGGCCTCCACCTCGCGCTGGCGGCGACCTGGCTCCTGCTGGCCGCGCTGATCGCCAGCACCGGCGGCAACCGCGGCGGCACGGTCGGCCTCGGCGTCGGCCTCCCGCTCTGGGCGTATCCACTCACTCAATTCCAGGCGGTCGCCCGCTACCTCGGGCTCGGGCTGTGGCCGCACCCGCTCGTCTTCGAATACGGCACGCTCTGGGTCGGGCGTGCCAGCCAGGTCCTGCCCCACGCCCTCGCGGTGCTGCCGCTGCTGGCGCTGACCGGTGTGGCGCTGTGGCGCCGCCCCGCGCTGGGTTTTCTGGGCGCCTGGTTCTTCGTGATCCTCGCGCCCACGTCGCTCGCGCCCGGCACGATCCAGATGATCGTCGAACACCGGATGTATCTGCCGCTCGCCGCCGTCGCTGTCGCCGGCGTGCTCGCGCTGCGGGCCGTCGCGGGCCGGCCCGCGCTCGTCGCGGCCGCGCTGCTCGCCCTGGGCGGCGGCATGCTCACCGCGCGGCGCAACGCCGACTACCGGAGCAACCTCGCGCTCTGGACCGACACGGTGGCCAAGCGCCCGCTGAACCCACGCGCCCACGAGGGCCTCGCCGAGGCGTGGACCGCCCTGGGCCGCACCGACGAGGCCCTGCGCCACCGGCAGGAGGCGCTGCGGCTGCTGCCCGACGAATCCACCTATCACTACAACCTCGCGCTGACCCTGGCCGACGCCGGGCGGCCGGCCGATGCGGTGCGCCACTACCGGCTCGCGCTGCGCCTCGTGCCGACCGAGCCCCGCACGCACAACAACCTCGCGATCGCGCTGACGAAACTGGGCGACCACGCCGGCGCGCTCGCGCACCATGCCGAGGCCGTGCGGCTGGAGCCGGCGAATCCGCTTTATCACTACAACTATGGCGTGGCGCTGGCCCGCGCCGGCCGCCCGGAGGCCGCCATCGCCGCCTATCGTGAGACGCTGCGCCGCCAGCCCGGGCACGCGGATGCGCATTTCAACCTCGGCACGGCCCTCGCCCGCGCGCAGCAGCCCGAGGCCGCGATCGCCTCCTACCGCGAGGCACTGCGCCTGAAGCCAGCGGACCCCGACTACCGCACGGCGCTTGGCGGCGCGCTGCTGCTCGCCCGCCGGCCGGAGGAGGCGCGCGCCGAGTTCCAGGCCGTCGTGGACACAGGCGCGGACACGCCGGACGCCCGTTTCGGACTGGGCAACGCCCTCGCCGCCCTCCGCCGGCCCGCCGAGGCGCTGCGGCACTACGAGCACGTGCTGGCGCGCAACCCCCGCCACGCCAACGCGCGGTTCAAGCTGGGCAACGCGCTGCTCGATCTCGACCGCGTGCCCGAGGCGATCGCCCAGTTCACCGCCGCCCTGCAGGATGCCCCCGCCGACGCCGAGGCCCACCACAATCTGGGCGTCGCCTATGCCCGGCTCGAACGCTGGGCGGAGGCGGAGCGCGCGTTCGAGGCCGCGCTGCGCCTCCGACCGGACTACGCGGACGCGCAGCGCAACCTCGCCCAGTTGCGCGCCCTGCTCGGGCGGTGAGGCCCGTTTCCGCCCGTCCGCGCGGGACGCCGTCCCGTCGCGCTCAACGCGAACCGCGCAACTGGCTCCACTCGGCCCGCGCCTCGGCGTCGTCCGGCACCGCGCGCAGATATTTTTCGTAGTGCGGCAGCGCCTCGCGCGGCCGACCCAACTGCGCCAGGGCAAAACCGAGCCCGCGCTCGGCCCGGTGAAAATCAGGCTGCAGTCGCAGCGCGGTCTCGAAGCCCGGCACCGCCTCGGCCCACCGCTCGAGCGCCAGCAGCGCGGAGCCGAGGTTGTAGTGCGCGTCGGGCAGCCGCGGGCTCAGGGCGGCGCCACGCTGGTAGTGCGTGACCGCCTCGGCGGGACGATCCAGCGCGAGGAGGGCGTTGCCGGCGTTGACGTGCGCCTCGGCGTAGTCGGGCGCGAGCGCCAGGGCGGCGCGGAACTGCGCGAGCGCCTCGCCCATCTGCCCGAGCGCGGCGTGGGCGTTGCCCAGATTGTAGCGGGCCTCGGCGTAGTCTTCCTTGAGCTGCAGCGCCCGCTGGAAATGCGGCAGCGCCTCCGCCGGCCGCCCGAGCTGCAGCAGCGCGTTGCCGGTGTTGTTGTGCGCCTCCGCGAAATCCGGCCGGAGGCGGCGCGCCTCCGCGTAATGCGCGAGCGCATCGTCAATTCGCCCGGCCCGCACGAGGGCGTTGCCCCGGTTGTTGTGCGCCTCCGGATACGCCGGCTGGAGCCGCAGCGCCTGCTCGTAGTGCGCCAGCGCCCCCGGCA
>CAZENI010000801.1:0-2936 GCA_964513055.1 uncultured Opitutus sp. | reverse complement strand
AACGCGAGCACGCGCTTCACCGATGGCTTCGAG
This sequence comes from uncultured Opitutus sp., assembly GCA_964513055.1. Lineage (GTDB taxonomy): Bacteria > Verrucomicrobiota > Verrucomicrobiia > Opitutales > Opitutaceae > ER46. The sequence goes on along the minus strand of CAZENI010000801.1, from coordinate 2,903 downwards.
TTCGGCTACGGCGCCGAGATCGGCATCAGCACCGACCGCCTCCACGCCCGCGGCCCGATGGGCCTGCCCGAACTCTGCAGCTACAAATTCCAGATCGAGGGCAACGGCCAGATCCGCGCATGAAGCGCGTCCTCGTTTCACGCCTCCTCGCCCTCGTCCTTTCGTCCACGCTCGTGCTCGGCCTGGCGGCCTGCGCCGGGCCCAGCGTCGTCTCGCCCGACGGCAACACCCTCCAGCGCCCGGATCTCCACGTCACGATCACCAAGCCGCCCGGCTGGCGCTTCCTGACGCCCAAGGAGAAATTCGACGCGCGCAAGGCGGTGGACTACGTGAACAAGGGTTGGGACATGGGCACGAAGCAGGAGACGTTTCCGGCGCGCATCGTCATCGCGAAGTATCCCGAGCCGCGCGCCACGCTGAACCCGACGGTCTCGATCGACCTCTATCCGTTCGGCCCGCTCATCCAGAACGACGCCAAGCGCGCCGCCGGCTGGGTGCTCGGGAGCTACCTGCGGCACATTTTCACGCCGGTGGAGATCGTCGCTGACGCGCAATGGACGGAGCTCGCCGGACGCAAGGCGGCGTATTTCCACATCCGTTACAGCCTCGCGACCAAGAACGGCGGCACGCATGTCATCGACGAGAAGGTCTGGTCCGTCACCCGCGGCACGTCCGCCTACCTGATCTTCGCGCGCGGCGCGCAATCCGGCGAGGACGCCGCCACCGCCGAGTTGCAGGCCATCGTGCAGTCGCTGCGCTTCGAGGACTAGGGCGAATTGGCCGTAGGCGCGACCCGGCTTGCGCGCGGAGTGAGTTCGGGAGGTGTATCGTCGCCACAGTCAAGTTTGTGCGACCGCAGGTGTCGGCGCGACTTCTGTTTCGAACACGCCAACCCATACTGCTGCCAACTATCGGCAGTTCTTACTACCGAACCGATACTGCTTGCAGGAAATTGAGGTGCGCCATGAACCCCGGGGATGTGACACGCGCGAGTCAGGGATTGCTCGACCAAACGCGGAAGCTACTACTTCATCACCGCAGCGGCCGCTGGTAACGGATGCACTTTGCAGTCGCGCAAGAACCCTAGGATGTCGCAAAACCTGCGCACCCACCCACTTCAGTAGCATATGAAATCATCCCAAATAGTCGGCTTGGCAATTGCCTCGTTTTGCGGAGCGGCCACGTGCCACGCCCAGACGGATCCATATTACCAAGTTCGGAATGACAATTCAAACGCCGCCTTGCGCACTCAAGAAGAGGCGGCAAAGGCCCGCGCGTCTGCACTGGCGATGCAGGAAAAGGAGCAACTGGACGCCAAAGAGATCGTCGTGATCCTAAAGCGTCTCATTGGGGCAAAGCAGATCGTCACGATTGATTTTTTCGACGGGAAAAGTTACGGGGATCGAATAATAAACGCTGAAACCGACGGTGGTTTCTTGTGCCTGACCAACGATAGAAGCTCCAAGGTATATGTTCGCCCAATCTCGATAGCTCGAATATCTGCCCGCCCTTAGATCTAATTCTCAGGCACCTGAAGCACGATTATATCTTTAGCGCCTCCCATCGCGCCTGGCGGGCGCGTAGTCCTTCACGGCTTAGAAGTGGAGTTGGACGCCGCATGCGCCCTATGACTCGGGTTCTACTTTAGGACGAAAGCCCCTTCGAAAGGCCTCAATCCAACACGAGGCTGCACGCCCTCAACGTCTTTCAACCGTCATCGCCGCTCCATGAAAGTCTTGGTCGCAATTTTGAGCTTCGTCTCCAGCGTCATCGCAATCCTCGTTTTCCTTACGGGCAGGCAGTCGCTAAGCGATTTCTTGGCACCTTCGAAGACGCCACCAGCAACCACGGCGATTCGTGTCGAACATGCAACGGCTACGCTTCCGCCACCGACATTGCCAATATCGCAACAGCGGTTGGCGCAGTTGTCACCTCAGGGTGGCCTGGGTGAGCCTGCAGCTGGCTATGATCACGGCGTCGTCGTCGTAACGACAGCAGGTCCATGGTCGGCCCGGTCAAACAACCCATGGCTGGTCATTAGATCTGGCCATTCAGGCGAAGGCCCCGGCCAGGTTCACTACACGCTCTTGCCCAATACCGGAGCACTCACGCGCTCAGGATCTCTGACAATTGCCGGAATCAACTATCCAGTGGTGCAGAAAGGGCGTTGAAAAACCAGACGCCGCATCCACAGCCACGCGCGCCGACCGGATCGCCTCCCGGATTTCTCTGGCGCGCGCGAGGCACCGGGTGTCGCGCCGCATCCTTGACCTCAGCGGGGCAGGCGACCGCCTTGCCGCCGGGCGCCTGTCGGCAACGCTTCCTCCATGACGTTGCTCCAGTTAAAGCAGGAAGTTTCGCGACTCTCGTTGCGCTAGCGACGTGAGTTGAATGCCTACATGATTCGGCTTCGCCACGAACGTCCGGAGTGGAGGAAGATAGTCTCACGACGAATGCGCGAGATGGATGCCGGCAAGAAGGTCTCGCTCGCGGAACTCCAGCGCCGGATGGCCCCACTTACCTAAATCGGGATACGCACCGGTTTTCGCCGAAGGCGCAGCCGAGTTCCTGCTTCACTTGCCCAGGCGTCGGCAGCGCGGCAGGTGATCGCGTTAACCCGCCAACTGGCGACCCATCCCCAGGTGCTAAGCGACTACTCGTTGCCCGACGACGAGGGACAAGCGATCGAACACCTCATGATCGAATACTTCATCTTCGCCAACTGGGTGGACCATGCGGCTCGCGAACTTCGAATCACGGATATTGACGACGCCACCTGAAGCCTGACCCGGCGCAAACGCCACGACCGGCCTGCGTCACTCCTCGGCTGCGTCGCGCCGCACGGCCCGACAAACCGCTCGCCTGAACCGCGCCTCCGCCTAGCGTCCGTCCATGCCAATTCC
>CAZENI010000800.1:0-2939 GCA_964513055.1 uncultured Opitutus sp. | reverse complement strand
CCCACCGTCACCGGCCACGAGCCGGCGTATCCCGACGCGGTTGTCTTGACCTGCAGGTTTTCGATCAGCGTGTATTGCGTCGAGACGTTGATGACGGCCGTGCGGGTCGTGTTGTTCGAGAGAATGCCGACGCCGTTGCTTTGGTTGTAGCGCAGCGCGTTGGTCTGAACATTCGCGTTGTCCCGAAAGCTCTGTCCTGTCGCTGTCGTCAGCCAGACATAGCGCGTCGCATCGACGGTCTGTCCGCTGATCGTCAGAAGCGTAGCGGCGCCAGTAAATTCGCTGTCGTTGTAGCACTCGCCCTTCCATATCTGATCGCTCGAAACCAGATTCGCAGGGCAAGCGTCCTCCCACGATTGCAGGGTGGAATAATCGCGCGACGACGTGCCGATTGACTTGGTGACGATCGTCGGCATCAGCCGATCACTTCAATCGAGGCCTTGACCGGCGTGGCGAGCTTCGCCGCGTCGATTGCCAGGGCGGCGATCGTGACGGCTCCGTTCTTGGTCCGGCCGTCGAGCGCCGCGAGATCAGGAACCTTGGCGAGGTCGAGCGTGAATGCGCGGCGCGCCAGCACCTTTTTTTCGATCGAAGCGCCGTCGACTGCCGGTGCGAGCATCATCCCGTACCGATCGCGCGTGACGCCTGGCACGCGAACGATAGCCCATTCCGGGTTGTCGCGCTCGGCTGCCGACCACGCCCAACCATCCTCGCAGATCGCGATGACATGGCCGCGCTTCGAAATCATCGCATCCTTGGTGGGATCAGGATCGCTTGCCTTGTCCTTGACCCGCACGAGCAGTTCACACATAGGCCGGTTCCCACCCGGTGTAGTCCTGGACGACTTCGCCTTGGCTGGTACGGTGCGCGTAGATGCAGTGGAACAGCGTGTCGTCGGTGGTCGCGGTGATCTCGTGTTCGACCTCGGCCTTGATCAGGCAGAACTGACCGGCCGCAAAGTCGCGTACTATGACCGTTCCGTCCGGCTTCACGGCGCGGATATGGACCGCGCCTTTGACGATGTAGGTGACGTGGTCGAAGTTGTGCTTGTGGCCGAGCACCCGATCGCCCGCTTTCGGGAGCGGATTGGGCCGCACGAAAATGTTGCCGGCCGCGAATTCGGTCATGGGCTTGCCCTCACGCCGCCGCGCGCGACGTCAACCGCGAAGGCGGTGGGGCCGGGCATCGCCATCAGCGTTTTCCTTCCTCGTGACGCAGCACGTAGCGGCCGGCGCCGCGGCCGCTTCCGGCGATGGCGTGGCCGGCGCGGCGATGCCGGGCGATGGTGTGGCCGATCGTGTCGGCGGGATGCAGCGGCCCGCCTTCGGGGTCGTCGCCGTAGCAGATGTCGATCAGCGTCGGCAGGTCGGCGCCGGCGGGGCCCATGAACTTGAGCATCGCGACGATGCGGCCGCGCAGGCTGGGCACGTAACGGTGCCCCGCGGGGGTGGTGACGGCGCGCATCACGGCGGCGGAGGCGGGTCCTCGGAAGCGGCGGCGGACCTCTCGGGCTCCGCTGCCGGGGCGGCGGCGCGCGCGGCCTTTCGGAGGCGCGCCGGCTCGACGATCTCGATCGCGTTCCGGCGCACCCAGCGCGCCACCTGATCCGGCGGCAGATCGACGATCTGCCCTTCCTTGTAGGGCACGCTGCTTTCGAACGGGCCGCTGTCGCGGACAAATCGGACGGTCTGCATGGTCATCCTTTCTCGCCGGCGACGCGGCGGCGCACGGCATCGATCACCGCAGGCGGCGCATCGCCATCCTGGAAATACTTGCCGGCATACTGGTGCACGACCTGCCAGTCGTCGCCCGGCCAGGTGATCATCTGCTGGAGATGGCCGATCACGCAGCGGGTCGCGCAGTAGATCCGATGGCCGCGCTCGCGCAGCCGGCGCCAGAACCAGATGTCGGCGTCGATCTTGTCGGGCGCGTCCCAGCGGCCGTTGGCGCCGGGCTGCGACCACAGCCAGGGATGCGGCAGGTCGCGCAGGGCGGCGACCCGGATCAGGGTGAGGCCGAAATGCCCGACCGTCGCGGGAACGAGGTGCTCGGCAAAGGCGTCGGCCGGCGCCTGGCCGTCGGCGACGCCGGGAAGGCCGACCAGAAGCTGATCGGCCTCGCGGCGATACTGCACCGGAAAGACCGCGGCGGCGTCGCCGCGGCCCTCGATCAGCCGGAGCATGTACCAGACGTCAGACGGCCGGAACACGCTGTCGTAGTCGAGCGTCAGGACGTAGTCGAAGTTTTCCTCGACCGCCTGATAGAGCAGGCGCGACAGCGACTGCTCCCAGAAGGCGCCCGAGGCCTTGCGCAGCTCGATCTTCATCGCCACGAGTTGCGCCGCCAGCACCAGCGGATCGGTAAAACCGACCCGCGGCGCCGACAGATTCGCGACGATGCGCACCGGCGAAGGCTTCGCCCCCGCCGGTGCGGCGCCGGCCGGCGCGGTCACCGGCTGACGGTGACCGCTGCGGCCTGGTCGGGCGGCGCGTTCTTCGGGTCGAAGCCTTCGAGCAGCGCTGCGGTGTTGGCGGCGCCGCCGGCGAGGCCGATCGCGAAGTACGGGCGGTCGGCGTCGTAGAAATCGTCGCCGTGGCCCGCATTCATGACGAAGGCCAGGTTGTCGCCGACGCTGCCGGTGCCGCCGATCGCGGCCGTGGCGACCGCGGCGGAGCTGCCGCCGTTGGTGTCCGCGGCCTTGATCAGGGTGAAGGTATCGGAGGCCGAGGCGTCGCCGACCAGCACCGTCGCGCGCAGCCGCGCGAACTTGTCAGGCTTGACGTAGGTCGAGGTGCGCGCCGTGGTGGCAGCGACCGGGGGCAGTACGGCCAGGATGGCCGCGCGCTCCGAGGGCTTCGAGTTCTGCATCGTCACTCTCCGTCGGTGGCAAGGGGTCAGGAAGGGGCGGCGCCCGCCCCGCGGGCCGGCGCGCTCACGAT
>CAZENI010000799.1:0-2941 GCA_964513055.1 uncultured Opitutus sp. | reverse complement strand
GGACGAACCCTTCGCGGGCGTCGATCCCATCTCCGTCGCCGAGGTGCAGAAGATGATCCTCCAGCTCAAGTCGCGCGGTATCGGCGTCGTCGTGACGGATCACAACGTCCGCGAGACCCTCCGCATCGTCGATCGCGCGTATCTGATCCACCAGGGCAAGGTGCTGACCGAGGGCACCGGCGACTTCCTCATCCGCGACGAGCAGGCGCGGAAGTTCTACCTCGGCGAGGGATTCAATTTATAGTGTCCGACTCGGCATGAGAAATGTGGAAAGCGGGAAAGGAGGAAACAAACCATCGGAACTCCGTGGTTTTTTCCTGCTTTCCCGCTTTCCACATTAAATAGTCCCCGCCCTTCCCCATGCAAAAAGCCATCCACGGCATCACCGTCGCCCACTTCCTCGAGACGTATCGCGCGAAGCTGAAGATGGAGCTCGTCGTCGGCGAACCCGGTCTGCACCGACTGATCCACGAGGGCACGATCAACCGGCCGGCGCTGGCGCTCACGGGCTTCTTCAAATATTTCGCGCACAAACGCGTGCAGGTCCTCGGCGCCGCCGAGATGACCTACCTCAAGACGCAGCCCGAGCGCCTCCAGCTCGAGGTGTTGCGCAAGATGGTCCAGCGCGGCATCCCCTGCATCGTCCTCACGCGCAACTACCATCCCACGCCCTCGATGCTCACCGTCGCCGAGGAGATGCGCCTGCCGCTCCTCCGCACGCCGATGATCACGATGAACTGGATCAACCTGGCGACGCTCGCGATCGACAACGAGTTCGCCCCCCAGGGCACCGAGCACGCCACCACGCTCGATATCCGCGGCATCGGCGTGATGCTCCGCGGCGAGTCCGGCGTCGGCAAGAGCGAGTGCGCCCTCGCCCTGATCGAGCGCGGCCACTCGCTCGTCGCGGACGACCTCACGGTGATCAAGCTGCTCGACGAGCGCGAGCTCATGGCCTCCAGCCGTCCGCTCAATCGCGGCTACATGGAGTGCCGCGGCATCGGCATCATCAACATCGCGGAGATGTTCGGCGTGAAGAGCGTCCGCATGGAAAAACGCATCGACATGGTCGTCTCCCTCAAGGAATGGACGCCCGAAGTCGTCGAGGAGCGCACCGGCCTCGAGGAGAACCACTACGACATCCTCGGCATGAAGCTTCCGCACATCGAGCTCTACGTCCGCCCCGGCCGCGACATCGCCCGGCTCGTCGAGGTCGCGGCGCTCACCCAGGCGCTGAAACGCATGGGCCACGATCCCGCGCGCGATTTCAACGACCGCCTGATCGCCTACATGACCGAGCAGGCCAAACAGCCGCCGCCGACCAAGATCAAGCCGGTGGATCGCGAGGAACCGGCTCCCGGCGCCTGAAATCAAAACCAGTAATCAGTGGACACGAGCCAGTCATCAGAGCCAAACAGTCGCTGATCGCCGATCTCCGCTCCCACTGATTACTGACCACCGATTACTGATTACCGATTACTGATTACTGATTACCGATTACTGATCACTGCTTCCAGACTCCACCATGTCCATTTCTGCTCCGCGCGCCGACGGCCGCCGCCCCGATCAACTGCGCAAGATTACCTTCGAGGCCAACATCGCGCCCTACGCCACGGGTTCCGTGCTCGTCTCCTTCGGCCTCACGCGCGTGATCTGCGCCGCCACGATCGAGCCCAACGTGCCGACCTGGATGAAGCAGCAGAAGGTGCCCGGCGGCTGGCTCACCGCGGAGTATTCGATGCTCCCCTACTCTACCCTCGACCGGAAGCAGCGCGACAGCTCCCGCGGCAAGGTCGACGGCCGCACCATCGAGATCCAGCGCCTCATCGGCCGTTCCCTGCGCGCCGTCATCGATCTCCAGAAACTCGGGCAGAACACGCTCTGGCTCGACTGCGATGTGCTCCAAGCCGACGGCGGCACCCGCACCGCGGCGATCACCGGCGCCTACGTCGCCGCGCGCCTCGCCGTGCAGAAACTGATCGACGCGCGCAAAATCACGGAAAACCCGCTGCTCGATTCCGTCGCAGCCGTCAGCGCCGGCGTGTTCGGCGGCCGGGAACTCCTCGATCTCGCCTACGTCGAGGACAAGGACGCCGAGGTCGATTTCAACATCGTGATGACCGGCCGCGGCCAGTTCGTCGAAGTGCAGGGCTCGGGCGAGGAAGCCACCTTCACGCGGGACCAGCTCGATCGTTTGCTGGTGCTGGCCCAGGGCGGCTTGAAGGAACTCGGCGCGCTGCAGTCCGCGTTTCTCGCGCGCCAGTTGCTCGGTTGAGGCCGGCGGCGCCGCCACCCGGCGCCAGTGCGGGGAGACCCGTGCGCTTCGTAGTCTCCGCATTGCTTTGGGTTCGTGTGCACGACGCCCGGTTCTAGTTTTCCGGCCAACCCCAGCCGTCAACTCCAGGGCAGTGATGCCGCTGCCCGAGCCGTTTCCGGCCGTTCCGTATGACGCCCTCACCAGCCCCGGTGCGCGTGCTGCTCGTTGAAGATAACGAGAATGACTCCGTCGTGATTTTGGAAGAGCTGCTGCGCGGCGGCCTGGCCGTGGAACTGCTCCGCGTGGAGACCGAGGAGGCGTTTACCGCCGCGCTGTCGAACCACGAGTGGGAGGTGATCATCGCGGACTTCCGGCTCCCGACCTTCGGCGCGCTGCGCGCCCTCAGCATCTATCGCGGTCTGCACCTCGACCTGCCGTTCATCCTCGTGTCGGGCTCCGTGGAGGATGCCGCGGCCGTCGAGTGCATGCGGGCCGGCGCTCACGATTTCCTTTCCAAGGATCGCCTGGCGCGCCTCGTCCCGGTCATCCGGCGCGAGCTCCGCATCCGCGAGGAACGCCACCGCCTCGAGGCCCAGTTGCGCCAGGCGCAGCGCATGGAGGCCATCGGCACGCTCGCCGGCGGAATCGCCCATGACTTCAACAACATCCTCACCGGCATCGTCG
>CAZENI010000798.1:0-2951 GCA_964513055.1 uncultured Opitutus sp. | reverse complement strand
GCCGAATCGGAAAGTGGCTAGGAAACCGCCGCGGAAACGGGACGCGGAATCGTGAGGATTTCGGGACCGCGGTCGGTGGTGAGAACGGTGTGCTCGAAGTGCGCCGAGGACGATCCGTCCGCGGTCACAATCGTCCAGCCGTCGGAGAGCGTCTTCGTCTTGTAGGCGCCGGCGTTGACCATGGGCTCGATCGCGAGGGTCATGCCGGGCTTGATTTTGTCTCCGGTGCCGCGGCGGCCGAAGTTCGGGATTTCGGGCGGCTCGTGCATCGAGACCCCGACCCCGTGGCCCACCATGTCGCGGACGACGCTGTAACCGTTGGCCTCGACATACTGCTGGATGGCCGCCGAAACATCGCCGATGCGATTGCCGACGACGGCCTGGCGGATGCCGAGGTCGAGGGCCTCGCGCGTGACGCGGAGGAGCTTTTCGCTGGCGGGAGAGATCGGGCCGACCGGGACGGTGAAGGCATTGTCGCCGACGTAGCCGTCTTTCCAGACGACGATGTCGAGCGAAACGAGATCGCCTTCGCGGAGGACGCGCTTCAGCGACGGGATCCCGTGGACGACTTCGTCGTTCACCGAGATGCAGGTGTGCGCGGGATAGCGCTTCGAACCGTGCGTGTAGCCGTAACAGGCGCTGCGGGCTCCCAGGCGCGCGATCCAATCGCGGCCGGCTTCTTCCAAGTCTTGCGTCGTGATGCCGGGGCGGACGAGGGGCTTGAGTTGATCAAGCACCGTCGCCGCAATGGCACACGCCTCGCGCATCCGGGCGACTCCCTCCTTGTTTTTGATGGGAATCGTCATGACGGCGCGAGGGCGCCCGTCTCCTGAAGGAGACCGAGCGTGCGATAGTGTTGGACGACGGGCTCGCTGGAGCCGGGGCCGGCGAAGACGGCGTGAAGCGCCTCATCGCGGGCATCGAGCCATTCGTCGAACACTTTTGCTTGGAGCAGCGTAGCCGGGAAGTCCGTGAGGACAAAACCCGCATCAGGTTTGCGCGCGAAGAACCAGCGGCGCATGAGCGCCAGCCGGTGGGCTTCCTCCGCAGCGACCGAGGTCGTGCGGCGCGAAATCTCCGGCCCTTTCAGGCCAAACGGAGAGACGTGCTCAAGATTCAAAGAACGGGCCCGGTTCATCAGGCTTGAATGCATCTCTGACGAACCGAGGATCACTAATTTGGCTTTGGCGGCGGGGCCAAAACCCGCGAAGGGGTCGGGAATGCCAGCCACAGCCGCCAGAGTAAAGAACTTATTTGACGAACGCCTGATAAGCCCAAATCGCCGTGCCCAAAAGGAGCAGGCCGAGCATGGGCAGAGCGATTTTCATCACGGCTTCGTGGCTGAGCGCCTCGCCGGTGTTGCCCTGCTGCGGGCTGGCGCTGCGGGCGCGGATGCGGCCCTTCTTCAGGAAGCCGTCGTAGTGCCGCTGCAGGAGGAAGGTCTCGATCTGGCGCATCGTGTCGAGGATGACGCCGACGGTGATCAACATGCCGGTGCCGCCGAAGAAGTAGGCGATGCGGGTCGGGACGCTGAGCTCGAAGAGCAGCACGTCGGGCATGATCGCGATCAGCGTGAGGAAGATCGCGCCGGCCAGCGTGAGGCGCGTCATGATGAAATCGAGGAACTGGGCCGTCGGTTCGCCGGGGCGGACACCGGGGATGTAGCCGCCGTATTTCTTCAGGTCGTCAGCGATCTGGATCGGCTTGAACATGACGGACACCCAGAAATAGCTGAAGAACAGGATGAGCGTGGTGTTGAGCGCGTAGTAGGTCCAGTGACCGCGGAGGAGGTTGTTCGAGAATTCCGTGAGGAACTTCAGCTCGAAATGGGCGCCGACCCACGAGAAGATCTGCTGCGGGAAGAGCAGGATGGCGCTGGCGAAGATGACGGGCATGACGCCCGAGTAGTTCACCTTGAGGGGCAGGAAGGAGCTCTGGCCGCCCATGACCTTGTTGCCCACGACGCGCTTGGCATATTGGACGGGGATTTTGCGCTGGCCCTGCACGACGGCGATGATGCCCATCGTGACGAGCACGAAGAGGGCGACCATGATGACCGCCTGCGGAAGACCGAGGCTGGTGCCGGTGCCGACCGGGCGGAAGAACATCGCATAGGTCTGCTGCGCGGCGCCCGGGATGTCGGCGAGAATGCCGACGGTGATGAGAAGCGAAACGCCGTTGCCGATGCCGCGCTGCGTGATTTGTTCGCCGAGCCACATCAGCAACATCGTGCCGGCCGTCATGAAGATGACGGAAGTGATGAGGAAGCTCCAGCGATCGATGATCACGATGGAGCCGTATTCCGCGACGTTGTAGCCGGGGAAAAGCTGGCCGGGATTCTGCAGCGCCAGGAGGAGCAGCGTGCCCTGGATGACACAGATGAGCACCGTGGCGTAGCGCGTGTATTGCGTGAGCTTCTGGCGGCCGACATCACCTTCCTGCTGCAGGCGGCTCAGCGCCGGCACCACCGCGGTCATCAACTGAAAGATGATCGACGCGCTGATGTAGGGCATGATGCCCAGCGCGGCGATGGCGCCCTTCGTGAGCGCGCCACCCGTGAACATGTTGTAGAGGCCGATCAGGTTGCCGGCGCCGCTCGCCGACTGCTCGGCGAAGAACCGCTGGAGCGGGTGCGGGTCGATGCCCGGCAGCGGGATGATCGACGCGACGCGCGAAACGAACAGCAGCGACAGCGTGTAGAAAATCCGGGAGCGCAGCTCCGGAATCTTCAGTGAGTTCGTGAAGGCGGAAAACACGGGTGGAAGTAGAGGATGTTAGATTGCCGATTTCCGATTGCCGATTGAAACGCCGAAAGTTCAGCGAGTTCGTTCAGACCGAAATTGGCAATCGCCAATCGGCAATCGGCAATGCCATCAGCCGACGATGGCCTGGCCGCCGGCCTTCTCGATCTTGGCTTTCGCCGATTCCGAGAATTTGGCCGCGGTCACCTT
>CAZENI010000797.1:0-2979 GCA_964513055.1 uncultured Opitutus sp. | reverse complement strand
ACGCGACTCACCACCGGAATCGTCCCATACACCTGCGAATACATCTGATTCAGGCCGCACGGCTCGAAGATCGACGGCATGACAAAGAAATCGCTGCCCGCCTCAATCAGATGGCTCATCGCCTCGTCGAGCTTGGCGCACAGGTAAACCTGCTGCGGCGCCATCGCCGCCAATTCGCGCAGTTCCTGCTCCATGCGCTTGTCGCCGGACCCGAGCACGACCAGCCGCGCCTCGCTGCCAAGGAAGAAATCCCGGTTGGCCAGCACGAGGTCGATGCCCTTCTGCTCCGTCAGGCGCGCGACCATCCCGAAGATCGCGCCCTTGAAGTCCGCCGCGAAGCCGCACCGCTTCAGCAGTTCGGCCCGGCACAGCGCCTTTCCGGCCAGATTCACCGCCGAATACCGCGCCGGAATCAGCGCGTCGACCGCCGGGTTCCAGACGGAATTGTCGACGCCGTTGAGCAGGCCGACGATGTCTTCCGTCCGCGTCTGCACCACGCCGTCGAGTCCGCAGCCGAATTCCGGCGTCTGGATTTCCTTCGCGTAACGCGGGCTCACCGTGGTCACGCGATCGGCAAACAGGATGCCGCCCTTCAGCAGGTTGATCTGCGAATAATACTCGAGCCCGTCCATGTGGTTCAGCTCGTCCGGCAGGTTCGTGCGCGCGAACGCCTTCGCCGGAAACACGCCCTGGTAGGCGATGTTGTGAATCGTGAAGATGGTCTTCAGCGCGAGCGTGACGTGGTGCCGCCGCTCCGCCTCGCGCAGCAGCACCGGCAGCAGCGCCGCCTGCCAGTCGTGGCAATGCACGACATCCGCCTGCAGATCGCCGAGGCGCAGCATCTCGACGACGGCCTTGCAGAAGAAGACGAAGCGGTCGGCGTTGTCCTCGTAGTCGCGCTCGCCGTTGCCGTAGGGGTTGCGCCGATCGAAGAATTCCTCGCGGCAGATCAGGTGCACTTTCAGGTTTTTCCGCGGCGAAAACACGCGCACGTCGCCCGACAGGAATTCCTCCGCCATCTCGATCTTCAGCCGCAGCTTTCGCACCGCGCCCGCCGCATCCTTGTGCTCGAGCGACACGCGATATCCCGGCAGAAACACGGAAACCTCGTGGCCGTTGTCCGCCAGCGCCGCGCACAGCGCACTGACCGCGTCCGCCAGGCCGCCGGTCTTCATATACGGGAACAACTCGCTCGCCACGTGGACGATTTTCATCGCCGGTAGCTAAGGGGGACTGTTTCGTCAGTCCAATCTCAAAGCACGGCCCGCGCGCCGTCCTTCATTTCTTAACATGTCTCTCCGTGATCGTTTGAACGCGCTGTTGCGCGATCCCGCTTACTCCCCTGGCAACGAATTCGAGCTCGCCCGCCGCCTCTCGCTCAAAAAGAAGGAACGTCACAACCTCGCCCATGAAGTGCGGCTGGTGTTGAAGCATGGCGACTTCGTCCGCGGCGGCAACGGCCGCATCACCCGGCGCGGGGAGCAACCGGCGGCCACCGCTTCCACCACCGCGCGTCCGGTCTTCGTTCCCACCCGACGCGGTCCGGCGATGCCCCCGCCCGAGGACAAGGAGCACAGTCCCGTGATCGCGGCGCCGCTTCCCGTCGCGCCGAAACGCGATCTCACCAGCCGCGGCGGCCGCAGCCGTCGGGGCGGCCGCGGTGGCCAGGTTGAAAGCAAGTCCGCGCGCAGCTCGCGCCCGGCGCCCACTCCCGCGGCGACACCAGCCGCCCCGGCCCGCCCGCCCCGCCGCCAGCCGACGGCGGCCCCTGCGGCCGCGGCCGAACCGGTCACTTCGCCCGTCTCCGCCCCGCCGCCCAAACTGCGCGAGGGCGAGTTGATCGGAAAGATCCAGTTTCGCGCCGGCGGCTCGGCGTTCGTGGTGCGCGAGAGCGTCGCCGGCGAGGCGGCCGAGCCCGCGCTGCAGGTTTTCCCGGAGGACACCGGCGTCGCGCTGCCGGGCGATCGCGTGCTCGCGCGCGAGTTTCCCGGCCGCAAGGGCCGGCGCGCCGGCGAGAAAATCGGCGGCATCCTCCGCGTGCTCGAACGCGGCCGCGACACCATCGTCGGCGAGCTCCGCACCGGCCGCCGCGGCTTCGTGGTGCAGCCCGATGATCCCCGTTTCAGCTACGAAATTCAGGTCGCCGATCCCGCGAAAAGCGGCGTGCATCCGACGCCGAAGCCGGGCGACAAGGTCGTCATCACCCTCGGCGAGTGGACGCGCCGCGAGCAGCCGCTCACCGGCACGGTCACCGCCCGGCTCGGCCGCACGCACGAACCGCGCGCGGAGCTGCTGGGCATCTTCCTCAAATACGATCTGGCGACCGAGTTTCCGGCCGAGGTCGAGCGCGAGGCCGCCGCGATTCCCGGCGTCGTCCAGGCGCGCGAGCTGGCGCACCGCCTGGACTACCGGGAGAAGAACGTGTTCACGATCGATCCCGACGACGCGAAGGACTTCGACGACGCGTTGTCCTACGAACTCCTCGATCACGGCGACGTCCGCGTCGGTATCCACATCGCGGATGTCTCCACCTACGTGCATCCCGGCAGCGCGCTCGATCGCGAGGCCCAGCGCCGCGGCAACTCGACCTATCTGGTCGGCGTGGTCATCCCCATGCTCCCGGAAAAGCTCTCGAACGGCCTCTGCTCCCTCGTCGAGGCCCAGGACCGGCTGTGCAAGGCGGTCTTCCTCACCTTCGACAAGCGCGGCCGCATCAAGGAAACCGACTACGCCAACACCGTCATCCGCAGCCGCAAGCGCCTCACCTACAAGCAGGCCTACGCGTTCATTTTTGAAAACGATCTCGCCCGCATCCGCGCGCTGCCGCTGCCGCCGAAGCACCAGACCGGCTCGACCGGCCGCGCGCTGCACGATCTCAGCGACGCCGAGCTGACCGATCTCCGGACTTGGATCCGTGCGCTCTGGACGATCGCGAGCAAACTCCGTCAGGACCGCATGGCACACGGCAGCCTCGATCTC
>CAZENI010000796.1:0-2985 GCA_964513055.1 uncultured Opitutus sp. | reverse complement strand
CGGCAGCACGCGCGCCGCGACCGCCAGCAGATACATGCTCGCCGCCATCGTCGCGATCGTCGCCACCGAGGGCCACAGCCGCGTGAAGCCGTGCGTGTATTTCAATCCGATCGCCCACCCTACTTCGAGCCCCGCCGCCACCAGGAGAATGATCCAGTGTTTCATAGATAGACCTTGGATGAGGCCCGGAACCGCCCCGCGTGGAAATCAGGAATTCCGGAAAAGCAGCCGCCGGTCGTCCCGCCCGCGGCAACGACCTCACACCTCACGGTAACCGCACGCCAGCTACGCCGCCCGCGCCCGGCCCACTGCGCCGCGCACCTGCCCCCATCCCCGCCGCCAGACCTCCCGGGGGATCTCCCGCGCCCGCTCCAGCCCCCAACACCCGCACAGATACCGCGGATAGGCCTCCCACCAGCCCAGGTCGCGCCACGCGGGCACCGCCCGCCGCAGCCGGCGATAGCGATACCAGAGATTGGATACGCGCCACAGCGTCAGGTTCGAACTCGTCATCGCGCGAAACTCGTTTCGCTCCCACCGCGCCACCCGCGCCGCCGCCAGCTCCGCCATCACCCCGGCGGGCACCGACGCCGCAAAATACCGCCGCAGATACTCCAGCGCGTGCCCGGCGATCGCCGTAAGTTCCCGCTGCTTCGCCCGCCGCACCAGCCACGCCCAGTCGACCGCTCCGGCCGGCCCGCCCCGTTCCCCGGCCCGCAGAATCATCATCGCGTCCACCACCCACCGGAATGACGGCACCGGGTTCCACGGCATCCCATGCACCAGCGTGTGCCACAGGTGCTCCGTGGGCCACAGCGTCTCCACCGCCAGCCCTTGCAGTGTCACCGTCGGCCTCGCCCCGCTCCCCGCGCCGTTGTCCTCGTCCCGCCCCAGCTCCGGGTCCCAGTCGCTCACCCGCCAGTGCAGATCGATCCCGATGTGCTCCGCATTCTCGAAGTTCACGCCGGGCGCCACGGCGAGACGGCGCCGCAGGCCCTCCGGCCCGTAACCGTCGCTCGAGTTCCATCCGCCGCGGCGCAGCACCGCGATCGCCGTCTCCGCCTGCGCCTCCGGCACCAGCAGATCCCCGTCGCTCATCGGCCGCCGTCCCGACTCGGGATAAAACAGCTGCGCCAGCGCCGCCCCCTTGAGCAGCCGCACCGTCACCCCCGCCTCCCGCAGTTCGCCAATCACCGCCACCAGCCGGCTGAACAGCAGTTGATTGCGATACCAGGAATTTCGATACACGCCGCGGTAACGCCCCAGGTCGGGATCGCTCACGCCCGCCTGCACGAGCGCGTGGTGCAGCATCGGCAGCAGCCGCATCGAGGCATGATCCACGTCTTCCAATCTCACCCGGCCGCGCCACCGCTCCCACGCCGCGACGCCCTCCGGGCCGGGCAGCACGCACGCCTGCAACAGCCACCGCTGCGCCTCCCCCGGCCAGCTCGCCGCCCCGAAATCCGCCCCGCTCATCGCGTCCATCGCCGCGTCACGGCCGCGCCGCCCCCGCCCGCCGCCGGTCCAGCGACGCCTTCAGGATCCGCGCGAAGTCCGGCCGCGCCGCCGGCTGTGCGCGCCCCGTATTCGTCTCGTGGATTCTCCGGCGCAGGACCAGCTCCGGCCGCATCGTCATCCGCAGGCCGGTCTCCTTCGCCCGCGCAAACCAGTCCACGAAATTCCCCACCTTCCACGCCGCGTTGAACGCCCCCACCCGGTCGAAACTCGCCCGCCGCGCCAGCATCGCGCCGGCCAGATACGCCGGCTCCGTCCCCATCGGGCATTGCACGCGCGCCCGGAACTCCGCCGGCAGCTCCGGGCTGTGAAACTGCTCCACGTGCCCGAACACCAGATCCGTCGCCTCCTCCGCCGCCAGCACCGCCGCCTGTTGCGCCAGCTTGTCCGGCAGCCACAGGTCGTCCGCATCCAGGAACGCCAGCCATGCCCCCGTCGCCCGCGCCAGCCCGTGGTTGAGCGCGTCCGAGATGCCGCCATTCGCCTTGCGCAGCACCGTCACGCCCGGCCGCGCCGCCGCCAGCTCCCCGCTGCCATCGGTGGACCCATCGTCGACCACGATGATCTCCGCCGGCGCCAGCGTCTGCGCCTGGATGCTGTCGAGCGCCTCCCCGAGGTAGCGGACCGTGTTGTAGACCGGCATCACCACGCTGATCGCCACCGCCTTCGTCATGGGTGCGTCGGTGTTTTCGCTTTCCCGCCGTCCCCGTTGGTTCTTGCTCCTGCGTGCCAATGCATCCGCTCGTGAGCGTCATCATCCCCGCCTACAATGGCGAGCGTTTCCTCGGCGAGGCCCTCGCGAGCGTCCACGCCCAGGACTACGCCGGCGAACTCGAACTCATCGTCGTCGACGACGGCTCCACCGATGGCACCGCCACCCTCGCCCGTTCCACTCCCGGCGTGCGCTACCTCCACCAGCCCAACCGCGGCAACGCCTCCGCGCGCAACCACGGCGTCGCCGCCGCCCGCGGCGACCTCATCGCGTTCCTCGACCAGGACGATCTCTGGCTCCCCCGCAAAACCCGCGTGCAGGTCGACTGGCTCGCCGCGCATCCGGAACTCGACTTCGTCAGTTGCCACACCTCCCTCCGCTTCGAGCCCGGCGCCGATCCCGATCCGCCCGCCTACCGCGGCCTCCCGCGCTCAAACTTCCCGTCCTACGTGCCCAGCGGCCTCCTCGCCCGCCGCTCCGCCTTCGCCCGGCTCGGCCCCTTCAACGAGGCGCTCGCCTACGGCAGTGACACCGACTGGTTCTTCCGCGCCGCCGACGCCCGGATTCCCTCCGCCATGATTCCCGAGGTGCTCTTCGAGAAACGTATCCACGAATCGAATCTCGGCGCCCAGGTCCCCGCCATGCGCCGCGATCTCTTCGCCGTCCTCCGCGCCTCCGTCCAGCGCAAGCGCGACCCCCCCGCCCTCCCCTAGCCGCGGCCGGGCCCTATCCGGCGCCCGCCCGCACCCGCGCCTACC
>CAZENI010000795.1:0-2991 GCA_964513055.1 uncultured Opitutus sp. | reverse complement strand
CTGCCGAGGCGCGACCAGACGGAGCCGAGCTCGAGGCCGATGGCGCCGCCGCCGACGACCACGAGTTGCTTCGGGATGGAGTCGAAGGCGATGGCGTGGTCGCTGGAGACGACGGTCTGGCCGTCGAACTTCAGGAACGGCAGCTCGACCGGGGCGGAGCCGGTGGCGATGACGATGTGTCTGGCGGTGAGGCGGGAAGAAGGGCCGTTGGGGACAACGGCCCCTACCTCGATCGTGTTCGCGGAGACGAAGGAGGCGGAGCCGGTGACGACGGTGATCTTGCGGGCCTTGGCGAGCTGGCCGACGCCACCGACGAGCTTGGTGACGACGTCGTCCTTGCGCTTCATGAACGCGGCAAGATCGAGTTCGACGGCGCCGAGCTTGATGCCGTGCTCCTTCGCGTGGTGCCGGGCCCAGACGAGGTGTTCGCTGGAGTGGAGCAGCGCCTTCGAGGGAATGCAGCCGACGTTGAGGCAGGTGCCGCCGAGGGAGGCGCGCTTCTCGACGAGCGCGACCTTGAGCCCGAGCTGCGCGGCGCGAAACGCGCAGACGTAGCCGCCGGGGCCGGCGCCGATCACAATGACGTCAAAGGAATCCATGGAAGGAGTTTTGAATTCAGAAACCAGGAAAAGATTCTTGGCTTCCTGGCTTCTGAATTAATTCAGATGCTCAGGAGCAGGCGGGCGGGATCCTCGATCGCCTGCTTCACCTTCACGAGGAAGGTGACGGCTTCCTTGCCGTCGATCAGGCGGTGGTCGTAACTGAGGGCCAGATACATCATCGGGCGGATGACGACCTGACCGTCGAGCGCGACGGGGCGGTCGTTGATGGCGTGGAGGCCGAGGATGGCGCTCTGCGGCGGGTTGATGATCGGGGTCGAGAGCATCGAGCCGAAGATGCCGCCGTTGGTGATCGTGAACACGCCGCCGTCGAGATCGGCGAGGGTGATCTTGCCGTCGCGGGCGCGCTTCGCGACGTCGCCGATGGCCTTCTCGATCTCGGCCATGCCGAGGGTATCGCAATGGCGGATGACCGGGACCATCAGGCCCTTCTCGGTCGAGACGGCGACGCCGATGTCGTAGTAGTGATTTTCGACGATGCTGTCGCCGTCGAGCTGGGCGTTGACCGCGGGGACTTCCTTGAGCGCGTGGACGACGGCCTTGGTGAAGAACGACATGAAGCCGAGCTTGAGGCCGTTCTTCTTCACGAAGTCGTCCTGGTATTTGGCGCGGAGGGCCATGACCGCGGACATGTCGACCTCGTTGAAGGTGGTGAGCATCGCGGCCTCGTGCTGGGCGGCGACGAGGCGCTGCGCGATTCTGGCGCGGAGGGGGGACAGCTTGCGGCGAGTCTGACGACTCGCCGAAGATGGCGGATTGGCGATTGCGGATTGCGGATTGAGCGGAGCGGCCGCCAGCGGCGCCGATTTCGCTGCGGGTGCAACAGGAGTCGCGGGTGCTTTCGTTTCGGACGCGGCGAGCATGTCGCCCTTGGTGACGCGGCCGGCCTTGCCCGAGCCGGTGACCGCGGCGGGATCGACGCCGGTTTCGGCGGCGAGGCGACGGACGGCGGGGGATTGCCCAGCGCTCTTGGCGGCGGCGGGCGCTTCGGACCGCGGCGAGGGCGCCGCGGCTTCAGCGGCGGCGGTCGGGTCGGAATTGATCGTGGCGACGACCTGGCCGATCTTCACCTCGTCGCCGGCGGCGGACTTGAGGGCAATCCTCCCAGCGGCCTCGGCGGTGCCTTCGGAGGTGATCTTGTCGGTCTCGAGTTCGAAGAGCGGTTGATCCTTCTTCACGACCTCGCCGTCGCTGACGTGCCATTTGGCGAGGATGCCGGAGCTGATGGATTCGCCCATCGGCGGGATTTTGACTTCGAGGAGAGGCATGAGGGTGGAATTTTGAAACCGCTGATGATCGCTGATAGACGCTAAGGATTCCGTCGTTTCAATCAGCGGTGATTAGCGAGTATTAGCGGTTAACTCAGATCGTGAAGGCTTGTTTGAGGAAGGCGGCGAGTTCGAGTTTGTGCAAGGCGAGCGATCCGACGGCGGGCGAGGCGGAGGCGTCGCGGCCGGCGTAGAGCGGCTGGAGGTGGAAGAGCTCCGCGAGCTGCGGCGCGACAAAACTCCAGGCGCCCATGTTCTCGGATTCCTCCTGCGCCCAGACGATGCGCGCGCCCGCGTATTTTTTCGCAATCTCGGCGAGGCGCTTCCGGTGCAGCGGATAAAGCTGCTCGATGCGCACGATGGCGGTGTCGGTGATCTTGTGCTTCCCGCGATAGTCGACCAGGTCGTAATAGACCTTGCCCGAGCAAAGAATGAGGCGCGCGGGCGCGGCGGCCTCGGCCGGGAACGGGGCCTTGGTGCTGCCGGTGTAGAGGGGATCGTCGATGATTTCGTGGAACGAGCCGTGCGTGAACTCCTCCACGCGGGAGACGCACGCGGGGTGGCGGAGGAGCGACTTGGGCGACATCAGCACGAGCGGTTTCCGGAAATCGCGCTTCATCTGGCGGCGGAGCGCGTGGAAGAGATTCGCGGGCGTGGTGAGATTCGCGACCTGGATGTTGTCCTCGGCGCAGAGCTGGAGGAAGCGCTCGAGGCGGGCGGACGAGTGTTCGGGGCCCTGGCCTTCGTAGCCGTGCGGGAGCAGGAGAACCATGCCGCTGGTGCGCTGCCATTTCGATTCCCCGCTGGCGATGAACTGATCGATCACGACCTGCGCGCCATTGGCGAAATCGCCGAACTGCGCCTCCCAAATGCAGAGCATCGTCGGGTAATCGAGCGAGTAGCCGTAGTCGAAGCCGAGCACGGCGGCTTCGGAAAGGAGCGAGTTGTAGACGCAGAACTGCGCCTGCTTTTCCGTGAGGTGCTTGAGCGGCGCGTAGGTGGCGTCGGTCTCCATGTCGTGGAGCACGGCGTGGCGGTGGCTGAAGGTGCCGCGCTCGCAATCCTGGCCGGAGAGGCGGACTGGGGTGCCGTCGACGAGCAGC
>CAZENI010000794.1:0-3000 GCA_964513055.1 uncultured Opitutus sp. | reverse complement strand
AATCCCGGACCGCAGGCGCGCGCAGGATAACGATTAGAAGCTTGTGTCGATCGGCGTGCGCGTTTTCGGGTCGGCCGAAGCCGCCGGCTGCGGCGGTGCCGCCTGTCTTTTCAGCAGGCCCGAGGCGATGTTGCGGTTGATGTCGATCAGCGTGTTCGCGAGCCCGCGGTTGAGCGTGATCTCGGCGAAGCGGTAGCTGTCGTTGGCGTCGAGCGCGAGTTCGAGGAAGAGCGAGCGGCCGACGACGTGGTTGAGGTAGAGCGCGACATCGCTGTAGCGCTGCCAGAACACCGGCGCATCGAACGAGGCCGTGTCGCTGCGCTGCGGCAGCCGGAACTGCGAGCCGCGGATCGCGTTGGCGAAACGCTCGGGCGGCAGGGCGATAGCGTTGAGGATGTCGGCGTTGGCCGAGTTCACCGTCGCGCCGGTGAAGAACCTGCCGGCGATGGGCACCTGCGCGTTGGCGCCGGCGCCGAGCGTGATCGCGGTGTTCTGGTAGTTCATCACGTCGGTCACGCCCGAGGCGGGGGCGTAAACGAAGTAGCCGGCGGCGGCGTTGCGGCCGACGCCGCGGGCGTTGTTGTTCGCCGGCGTCGCGGTGAGCGGCACATCGAAGGTCGTGACGCCATCCCAGCCGCCGAAGCTGTCGTTGAGATTCGAGAAGCCGGACATGCGACTGTTCTCGCCGTATTCGCCCTCCAGCCGGATCTCGGTCGACTTGCCGACGCGCACCGTGCCGGTGAGCGAGATGCCCTTGATCTTGGAGAAGTCGCGGTCGCGCCAGCCGCGGCCGTCCTGCCACACGGCGTTGGCGCGCACCGCGGCGCGATCACCGACCGGCTGGTTGAGATCGACGGACGCGCGGTAGGTCGACCACGAGCCGACCGACGTGCGGAGCTCGCGCGTGGCTCGGCCGAACCTGGCCTGCTTCGTCACGACGTTGGCGGAGCCGGCGATGTTGCCGTTGCCGAAGAGCACGGAGTTCGGCCCGCGCGAGAAGTCGAAGCGGTCGAGGTTGTAGCTGTCGAAGTTGACGTAGAACGGGAAGAAATTGCGCTGCGGCGTGCTCGCGCTGACGCCGCGCGTGGTGTAACCGACGGGGGAGGCGAACGTGAGGTTGGCGCCGTTGTCGTTGTTCGCGTTCGTGTTCACCGTCCACTCGATCGCCTGCGACAGATCAGTGATGTTGAGCGCGTCGATGAACTCGCGCGTGAGCACCGAATACGCCGCGGGCGTGTCGGCGAGATCGCTCGCCAGCCGGCCGCCGGCGAGCGAACTGGCGGCGACGAAGCCGACGTCGCGCGTGGTGTTCACCTCGAAGGGCGACAACTGCACGGCGGTGTCGGCGGCCTTGGGCGCGGCCGGGGCGGACGGTGCGACTTGCGCGAGGCCGGGAAACGCGAGGGTCACGGCCGCCGCAAACGCGACGGCCCGTCGGCGGCGCGCCGAGCAATGAAGGGGATTCGGGAGCATGGTGGTCAGCGGCGGTGAACCGATCGCACGCGGAGCGCGCGACGGGCTTGGGGGAAGCGGGACCGGATGCCGGTCCCGCGTCGGACAGAAAATCGCGCGCCGGAAAGGGTTTCGACTCCTTTTCCCCGTTACTGTAACGACCCGGGCGTGAAACACCCCGCCCCTGCGTCCAAGTCCCGCCCCGCCGGGCGCGTCACGCTCAGCCAGATCGCCGCCGCGGCGGGCGTGAGCACGATGACCGTCTCACGCGCCCTCGGGAACCAGCACGAGGTGGCCGCCGCCACCCGCGAGCGCATCCGGGACTACGCCCGCCGCCTCGGCTACCGGCCCGACCCGGAGATCGCGAAACTGATGCACCATCTCCGCAGCCAGCGGCGCCGGCGTTTCCAGAGCATCATCTGCGGCCTCACGACGCGCACGACGGCGGATTCCCAGGATTATTTCGCTGCCCTCACCGCCGGCGCCGAGGCCCAGGCGCGGGCGCGCGGCTACGGCTTCATGGTGCAGCGCCTCGATCCCGATCCGGCGCGCTGGTCCGGCGTCGAGCGCGTCCTGCGCAACCGCGGCGTCGAGGGCCTGCTGCTGCTGCCGCAACACGCGCCGATCGATCTCAGCCCGCTGCTCGACTGGGACGCGTTCTCCGTGGTGTCGACGAGCCCGAGCGCCGTCGGCCCGGCGGCGCACCGGGTGATGCCGCATCATTTCGCCAACACCCTGCTCCTCTGCCGCACACTCGCAGCACAGGGCTGCGAGCGCATCGGAATGGTCATCGCCGCCGATCACGACCGGCGGAGCGAGCACGGCTTCACCGCGGCCGTGACGTGGCACGGACTGCGTGAGGCGCGGCATTTCGTGCCACCGCTGGTGCATGCCGACGCGCTGGCGGGGCCGCTGCCGGCGTGGTTCGTGCGCGAGCAGCCTGACGCCATCGTCGCCAACGAACTCAGCTCCGCGCGCGAGGTGGCGCGGCTGCTCGAGCGCAAGCTCACCGGCCGGCTGCGTTTCGCCGTGATGAGCGCGCCCGCCACTCCCGCTGCGGGCGTGAGCGGCATCGACGAGCGGCCGGGCGCCATCGGCGCCGCGGCCGTCGACTTGTTGACCGGCCTGATCGAGCGCCGGGTCCGCGGGCGCCCGGAGGCGCCCGCGTCGACCCGGCTCAATGGGTGCGGGCGGGGGTGGCCGCCGCCTCACCCCAGCGTCAGATCCGCCCGCTTCACGTCCTTCACCGGCCACTTCGTCACCGTGAGTCCCTTCGCGCTGCGCGTGCTGACCGGCACCGCCGTGAGATCGAACTCCAGTTCGCGGATTCGCGCGCCGCTGCGGCCGTCGATGAAGATCTGCAGCTTCTTCGGCATCTCCTTCTCGGTCTTGCTCACCTCGAGGTAAACGACCTTGGACCCCTCGCTCTTCACCAGCGGGTAGAGCTTGTCGCGCGAAAGGCCGCCGATCTGGAATCGCTTCGCGAAGGCCTTCCCCGACTCCTTGTCCTGGTAGACCATCGTGTAGAAATTCGTGTCGCCGTCCTTC
>CAZENI010000793.1:0-3001 GCA_964513055.1 uncultured Opitutus sp. | reverse complement strand
ACGCCCGTGATGTCGACGACGACCACCTTGGCGCGATTCGAGCGGATGCCGCGGAGGAGCTGCTCCGTGAGCTGCCGCGCACGGTGCGCGTCGATCACTCCGATGATCGGCAGGATTAGCAGCCGCTCCCGCACCTGCAGCACCGGCGTCGAGAGCTCGCGGATCGCCTCCTGCTGCTGCCGGATCACGCGTTCACGCTCCTGCACGAACGACACCGCGACGGTGTTGGCGATCCGGTTGGCGGCCGGCTCGTAGGCATCGAGCACCTTGTTCAGCAGCTCGAAGTCGCCCTGGTATTTCTTGAAGAGCGAGCGCGCCAGCACGTCGCGCAGCAGCAGCACGATGCCGACGACCTCGTGCGTCTCGACGCCGCGCGGGATGATGCGCTCGGAGAGATTGCGCGCGTAGGCCTGCAGCGCCTCGACGCTGCCCGTCTCCAGCACCTCGACGTAGTTGTCGTAGACCGAGGTCGCCTCGGAGAAGATCTCCTCCTTCGTCATCGCGGTGAGCAACTGCGCATCGGTGATGCGGCGCGCCCACTCCTCGCGCAACTGCGTGCGGTTCTGGCGCAGATGCGCGACCAGCTCGCGCAGGAGCGGATCGTTGCAATCGGCGAGCGGCTTCGACGGGTGGGTGATGTTTTGAATCTTGAACTCCGGCTTCTTTTTCATCGCTGGATGGGGCCTGCGCGTGGCGGAAATTGGGAAAGGCCTCGGGCCAGCTCATTCTAGACGTCTTCGCGCTCCGGCGAAATGGGGCGGAGAGCGCACCGTGAAGTAGGGATTAACCCCATTAGTCGTCTCCGGCGGTTCGGGTGGAATGAGAACGTGAGACCACCGTGCTTCCGCCTTCCGTTCCGTTTCTCCCGGGTTCCGTCTTTGGGCGTAAGGTCCAGCGGACGCCGTCTGCCGGCGGGACTGCGCGCTCCGGCCCTCGGGTTCGCGGGGCTGGTCGCAGCGATGGGCGCCCCGTCCGCCCCGGCGCCCCCCTCCCTCGTTCCGCCGGCCGTCGGCGAGCGCACGCTGCAAATCCTCTCGGCCCACGTGCTCGAGTTGACGGCGATCACGGCCGGCGGCCCCGCCGCGCCCGCGGAGAAAGCGCCCACGCCCGCCGTGCCGGTGCCCGCGCTCGAGCCCGGCGACTTTCTCGTCACCGTCGACGGCGTCGCCCGCGAGGTGCGCGAGGTCGGCTTCAAGCGCCGCGCCGTCTACGCGCCGCTCCAGCCCCGCGATCTCCGCATCGGCAACTGGATCTACCTGCGGCTCGGCGATCCGGTCCTCGAAACGCAATCCGTGGCCGTGAGCTACCGGGGCGCCCGCGTCGACTGGCTCGCCGGCGCGCGGGCCTCGGCCGCCGCCGACCCGCTGCGGCTCAGCCCGGCGATCCACGTGAACCAGGTGGGCTATGCCACGCACGGGCCCAAGCTCGCGATCGTCGGCTACTACCTCGGCTCGCTCGGCGAGCTGCCCGCGGCCGCCACCCTCGGCGCACCCGGCGCCGCCGGCGCCACGCCGTTCCACCTCGTCCAGGCCGCCACCGGCGCCGTCGTCCACCGCGGCACGCTCACCCACCGCCCCGACCGCACGATGCCGGCCGGCTGGTATCGGCGCGTGTGGGAGGCGGATTTCTCCGCCTGCACCACGCCCGGCGAATACCGCGTCGTCGTGCCCGGGCTCGGCGCCTCGTATCCGTTCTTCATCGACGACGGCATCGCCGGCGCCTTCGCCCGCACCTACGCGCTCGGCCTCTATCACCAGCGCTGCGGCGCCGCGCTCACCCGGCCGTTCACCGGCTTCGGCCACGACGCCTGCCACACCGCGCCCGCCACGGTGCCGATCGTCCCGGTGGCGCAACTCAAAAACTTCCCGAAGGAAGACGGCCACGACCTGTTCCCCATCGTGCGCCAGGGCACGGTCGACGTCTCCGGCGGCCACCACGACGCCGGCGACTACAGCAAATACACCATCAACAGCGCGGGCTTCGTCCACCATCTCCTCACCGCGGTCGATGCGTTTGCCGGCGCCGCGGGCATCGACAACCTCGGCCTGCCCGAAAGCGGCGACGGCCGGAGCGACCTCCTCCAGATCGCGAAATGGGAGGCTGACTTCCTCGTCAAGCTGCAGGACGACGACGGCGGTTTCCATTTCCTCGTTTACCCGCGCGACCGCCTCTACGAGCAGAACGTCCTCCCGGACCGGGGCGATCCGCAGATCGTCTGGCCGAAGAACACCGCCGCCACCGCCGCCGCCACCGCCGCGCTCGCCCAGTGCGCGTCGTCGCCGCTCTTCCGCCGGGAGTATCCCGCCGAGGCCGCGCGCGCGATCGCCGCCGCCCGCCGCGGCTGGAAGTTTCTCGCTGAGGCGCGGGCGCGGCACGACGGCCACGCGTATCGGAAATTCACGCACTACGGCGACCTGTTCCAGGATGCCGACGAGCTGGCCTGGGCCGCGGTCGAGCTCTTCCTCGCGACGGGCGAGGCCGTGTTCGAGAAGGAGATCGCCGGCCGCCTCGATCCACGCAACCCCGCCACGCGCAAGTGGGGCTGGCGCCGCCTTACCGAGGGCTACGGCCACGCCATCCGCAGCTACGCGCTCGCGCCCAAGACCGGCCGCCTCGCGCCCGGCCGGCTCGACCCGCGCCTGCTCGCCCGTTGCGAGGAGGAGGTGATCGCGGCCGCCGAGGATCTGCTGAAGGCCTCCCGCGAGGGCGCCTACGGCACCAGCTACCCCGAGCCCACGAAACGCGTGATGGGCGGCGGCTGGTATTTTCCCATGGACCAGGCCTTCGACCTCGCCGTCGCCTGCCAGCTCGATTTCCCGGCGAAGAACGACCGCCGCCCGCTCTACCGCGACGCCGTGATCGCCAATCTCAACTACGAGGCCGGCTGCAATCCCGTGAACGTCTGCTTCCTCACCGGCCTCGGCTGGAAGCGCCCGACCGACATCGTCCACCAATACGCCCAGAACGACCGCCGCTTCCTTCCCCTCTCCGGCATCCCGCT
>CAZENI010000792.1:0-3007 GCA_964513055.1 uncultured Opitutus sp. | reverse complement strand
GCAGCGGGACGTCCGCCGCGACGTAGACGCGCATGTGGCGTTCGAAGTCGAAGGGGGATTTCACGATCACGGAGCGCGCCTCCTCGGCCCCCATCCGCGCGGCGAAAGGCTCGATCTGGCCGCCCATTGCGAGCGTCGCGCTCGTGCAGATGACGCCCGTCCGGCAGCCGAAGAGGTGCTTGCGCAGTTCCGGCGCGACATCGATCGGCGCGCTGCGGAGGTTGACGATGGTCTGTTTGCGGCCGCCGCGCTCGGCCCAGTAAACGTGGCCTTTGTCCGCGAGCGTCAGCCACTCGGTGATCCCGGCCTGCAGGCCTTTGACGCGCTGCTTCTGCTCCAGCAACTCGTCGCGTTCGCGCCCGTCCTCGAGTTTATCGGCGAGCTTGCCGAGGATGCGATGGAGCGCGCCGAGGGGGCCGTCGAGCGTCGGCTCGGCCACGCCGGTCTCGCGCACGCGCACGACCGGGCGCTGCACGAGGAGGGCGGTCGCGACGAAGTCGAAGAAGAGCCGCGAGGCCTCGAGCGCGTCGACGACGAGCTGCTGGGCTTCGGGTCCGCCGAGCTTGCGGAAGACTCCGCGCTTGGTGCGCGGGTTGAAGAGATGCTTGAGCGCGCGCTCGACGCCGTAGCTCGAGAGCGCGAGGCCGAAGTTCTCGGTCGCCACCTCCGGGACCGTGTGCGCCTCGTCGAGCACGACGAAGTCGTCGGCAAACAGGACGCCGCGCGCATCGGTCGTCGCGCCCTCGGCCTGGGCGCCACCGGAGCTGATCAACGCGAAGAGGAGCGCGTGGTTGACGATGATGAGATTCGCGGAACGGATCCGCGCGCGGGCGCGCTGGTAGAAACATTTCTCGCAGTCGCAGTGCTTGCGCGAGCACGAGGACGAGTCGGCGTTGACGACATCCCAGACGTCCGCGCGCGGCGGGGGCTTGAGCTCGTGCCGCAGGCCGCTTGTCGTGGTCCCGGCCCAGGCGGCGATGCGCTGCAGTTCGTCGTAGTCCGCGTCGGCCAGGAGCGTCGCGCGATCGGCGAGCGCGTGGCCGAGCCGCGTCGTGCAGAGGTAGTTGCCCTTGCCGACGAGCACGGCGGCCTTGAAGTCCGCGTAGCGGGCGAGTTCGGGGGACGCCTTGAACAGCCGCCGGCATTTCGGGAGATCGCTGGTCTCGAGTTGTTCCTGCAGGGAGATCGTGTGGGTCGACACAATCATCTGCCGCGAGAGATCGACGGCGTGGATGATGCCGGGGACGAGGTAGGCGAGGGATTTGCCGACGCCGGTGCCCGCTTCGAAGAGCAGCGGTTCGTCGGCGTGCAGCGCGGCGGCGACGGCGCGCGCCATGGTCTCCTGCTGCGGCCGGTGATCGAGGCGCAGCCCCGCCTCCAGCCAGCCGCCTTCCGCGAAAATTTTCGCGGCGAGAGCGGGCGCGTGGCTGACGGGCGGAGGCGCGGAGCCGCTGTCGTCGCGAAGGCCAATCATGTCATCGGGTGAGTCCGCCAACCAATGGGACGCGCGCTCCGCGGCGCAATTGAATTTGCGGGCGACGGCGGCGTGCGCACAGTGAAGGGACATGGAAACGGTTGCTGACGGTGGCACTTGGACGGAAGCGCTGGCCGATTTCCTGCGTTCCCAACCCTCGGTGAGCGCGGTGCGCATCGATCCCGCCGCACACACGGTTTCGGTCGCGACGATCGGCGAGGTGGATGTCGGCGAACTCGAGGCGAAGCTGGCGGCGACCATCGCCGCGGTGGAGGCGCAGCTCGCGTCGCGGGCGGTTGCGCCGGTGCCGGCGGGCTTCGCGCTGCGGCGCGAAGGGGGCGCGACGGTGATCGGCCGCAAGATGGGTGCGACCGCCGAAAAACTCTGGTTGTGGCGCGAGATGGAGTGGCCGGAGATCCGCGAGCCGGAGGCCGCGGGCGAGCAGGAGTGGAAGCAGCTCGCGGTGTTCGCGACGGTGTGCGCGGTGGCCGGCGTGGCGGGGGCGGTGGCGGAGCGCGTGGCGCCGGGGCTGCCCTGGCTGGCAAAGGTGTTCTTCGGGATCGGCGTGGTCGCGGGCGGCTGGGACGCGGCGGTCGACACGTGGGCCAACCTGAAGAAGCGCGAGGTCGACATCCATTTTCTCATGCTGGCGGTGGCGATCGGTGCGATCTTCATCGGCGCGTGGGGCGAGGCGGTGTTGCTGCTTTTCCTGTTTTCCGCGTCCGGAGCGATGGAGGAATATGCCCTCGATCGCACGCAGCGGGAGGTGAGTGCGCTACTCAAATCGTCGCCTAAGAGCGCGACGCTCGTGCTCGCGGACGGAAGCGAGCAGGAGGTGCGCGTGGAGGAGCTGCGCGTCGGCCAGCGGTTGCGGGTGAAGCCGGGCGAGGCGTTCGCGGCGGACGGGCTCGTGGCGGGCGGCAAGAGTGCGAGCGACGAGTCGGCGCTCACGGGCGAGGCGACGCCGGTCGAGAAGAAGGCGGGCGACCAGGTGTTCAGCGGCACGCTCAACCTCTGGGGCGTGGTGGAGTTCGAGGTCGTGCGCCTGCCGGCCGAGAGCACGCTGCAAAAAATCATCCGGCTGATTCAGACGGCGCAGAAACTGAAGGCGCCCAGCGAACGCTTCACGGATCGTTTTGGCACCGGCTACACGTATGCGGTGATCGGCGGCGCGACCCTGATGTTCCTGATTTGGTGGCTGCTGCTGGGCCTGCCGGCTTTCACGAACACGCCGGAGACGCGCTCGGCCTTCTACCGCGCGATGACGCTGATGGTCGTCGCGAGCCCGTGTGCGCTCGTGCTCTCGATTCCCTCGGCGATCCTGGCGGCGATCGCCTGGGGCGCGCGGCACGGCGTGCTGTTCCGCGGTGGCGCGGCGATCGAGAAGCTGGCCGACATTCAAATCGTCGCGCTCGACAAGACCGGCACGCTGACGACGGGTGAACTCGCCGTGGTAGGCTACGAGAGCTATCCGCCCGGCCGCGCGACCGAGGTGCTGCACGGCGCCGGCGAGACGCTGTCGGATCACGAGGC
>CAZENI010000791.1:0-3020 GCA_964513055.1 uncultured Opitutus sp. | reverse complement strand
CGCCCCGGCGGATCCGGGCGGTGCGAGCGTCTTCGATTTCACCCAGGGCGATGCGATCACGCTGGAGGCCTGGGTGCAGGTCGAGGGGGCGCCGCGGACGAATGAGAACATCTACGTGATCGGCAAGGGCCGCACGGGCGCACCGGGCTTCGCGGCGGACAACCAGAACTGGGCGCTGCGGTTGCGCGCGAGCGACGGCCAGTTCTGCGTCAGCTTCCTGTTTGCGACGCCGCGCGAGGCCGGGGCGAAGTCCGATGCCCACTGGCATCGCTGGACCACGAAGACGGGCTTCGGGCCGAACACTGGCTGGCACCACGTCGCGGTCACCTACGTGTTTGGCGACCCGACGAGCGTGCGCGGCTGGATCGACGGCCGCAGCCTGCCCGGCGCGTGGGACATGGGCGGCGCGACGAAGGCGGCGCCCGTGGTCGACGACGACGCGATCTGGCTCGGCTCGTCGATGAAGGGCAGTGCCTCGGCGAGTTTCCGGGGAACGCTCGATGCGGTGGCCGTCCACCGCGAGGTCGTGAAGGACGCGGAGCTGAAGGCGCGCTTCCGTCGCACCGGCGGACCGATCGTCGCCAAGGCCGCGCCGGCCGTGATGCCGGCGCTGGGGCCGATCCCGGCCGGCCGCGTGCTCGCGTCGTTTCACGAAGGGCTGGCCGCGCACGACCGCTGGCTGAACGAGGGGGAGAAGCTCCCGGCCGAGACGCTGCGCTGGAGCGCCCAGGATTTTCTGCTGCCGCGGCTGCCGCTGCGTTACGACGACTGGGGCATCCGCGCCTCGTGGAAGGCCCCCGTGCTCGCGCGGCTCGCCGCCGACGTGAACCTGCCGCCCGGCAGACATCGCGTCGTGTTGCGCGCGCGCGGGCTCAGCCGGCTGTGGTTCGACGGCGTGCTCGTCGCGAGCACGGCGCCGCACAAGGCCGATTCGGGCGGCTATGATGTGGTCATGCCGGTGCCCGCGCCGCCACTGCCCGGGCTGCGTCCCGTGGGCTACGGTATCCAGGAGGTATTCGGGGAAATCACCGTGAAGCCCGGCGCGGTGGCGCGCGTCGTGGTGGAGAACCTCGTCGGCGGCCGCCGCTACCGGCCGGAGCCGGGCGAACTCACCGTCGCGGTGCAGACCGCGGACGGACGCTCGTTCAGCGTGCTCCAGCCGGCGGGGGCCGCGGCGGAGCCGGTGGCGCTGACCGATGCCGCGGTGACCGCGGGCCTCGCGCGCATCGAAGGCGCGCTCACCGCGTTCGACGATCAGACGCGGCGTGGCGCCGCGGCGACGCAGGCGGCGTTCTGGCAGCAGCGGCGCGAGGTGGCGCGGATGATGACCGGGCAGACGGCTGCGCCCGCGGTGCCGGCGGGTGCGCCGCACCCGGTCGATGCGTTTCTGTTGGAAAAAATGAAACGCGCGGTGGCCGAAGCGGCGCAGACGCCCGCGGCCGACGCGAAGCTGTTTCACGAGCAGGTGCTGCCCATTCTGCGCGACGAGTGTTTCCGCTGTCACGGCGACAAGGAGAAGGGCGGGCTGAAGCTGAATTCCCGCGCGGCGGCGCTGGCCGGCGGCGAGTCGAAGCTGCCCGCGATCGTGCCGGGCCACGCCGCCAAGAGCGAGTTGATGGCCCGCATCCGGCATCACGACGAGGAGGACCGGATGCCGCCGAAGGGCGACCCGCTCAAGCCGGCGCAAATCGCCGCGCTGGAGGCGTGGATCAACGCGGGTGCGGCCTGGCCCGCGGCGCCGCTCGCGCCCGACGCCGTCGCGCTCGCGCCGGTGCTCGACGACGCGGCGTTCCTGCGTCGCGTGTATTTCGATACAGTCGGGGTGCCGCCGACCGAGCGCGAGGCGCGGGCGTTTCTCGCCGATCGCGCGGCCGACAAACGGGAGAAGGCGATCGATCGGCTGCTCGCCGACGAGCGTTGGGCCGATCACTGGGTGAGCTACTGGCAGGACGTGCTGGCGGAAAACCCGAGCATGCTGAAGCCGAGCCTAAACAACACCGGGCCGTTCCGCTGGTTCCTCTACGAATCGCTGCGCGACAACAAGCCGATGGACCGGCTCGTGACCGAATTGATTCTACTGCGCGGCAGCGAGCGCGAGGGCGGCAGCGCGGGCTTCGGGCTCGCGGCGGACAACGACGCGCCGTTCGCGGCGAAAGGGCACATCGTCGCCACGGCATTTCTCGGCATCGAGCTGCAGTGCGCGCGCTGTCACGACTCGCCGTATCACAGCACGAAGCAGCGCGACCTCTACTCGCTCGCGGCGCTCTTCGAGCGGAAGCCCGTGACGGTGCCGGCCTCGAGCACGGTGCCGGCGGCCTTCTTCGAACGGAAGGCGCGCGAATCGCTCATCAAGGTCACGCTGCAGCCGAAGGAGGCGATCGCGCCCGCGTGGCCCTTCGCGGCGCTGACGGGCGCGGCGGACGATGGCGCGCTCGACGCGTTGATGCAGAATCCGAAGGACACGCGCGAGCGGCTCGCCGCGCTCGTCACGTCGCCGCAGAACACGCGCTTCGCGCAGGTGATCGTGAACCGCGTGTGGAAGCGGCTCATCGGTGCGGGCTTCGTCGAGCCCGCGCATGACTGGGAAGGCCGCACGCCGAGCCACCCCGAACTG
Organism: uncultured Opitutus sp.; assembly: GCA_964513055.1. GTDB lineage: Bacteria > Verrucomicrobiota > Verrucomicrobiia > Opitutales > Opitutaceae > ER46. The sequence continues at coordinate 406 of CAZENI010000791.1, read as the reverse complement.
CTCGCGTGGTTGGGACGTGAGTTCGTGGCGCAGGGTTATGACTTGCGGAAGCTCGCCCGGATCATCCTGACGTCGCAGGCCTATCAGCGCGCCGCGACCGGCCGGAATCTCGCGGCGCCGGCGGAGCAGCGGTTCTTCGCGGCGCCCGAGGCGCGGCGGCTGACGGCGGAGCAGGTGGTCGACACGCTCTTCGCGGCGTCCGGCCATCCGCTCGAGGCGGAGGAGATCACCCTGGATTCCGACGCGCGCCGGCCGGCGGATTCCTTCATCTCGCTCGGCACACCGCGGCGCGCGTGGATGTTCGCGAGTCTCTCCAATGAGCGCGACCGCCCCAGCCTGAATCTCCCGCGGGCGCAGGCCGTCGCCGACGTGCTCGAGGCCTTTGGCTGGACCGGTTCGCGGCAGA
>CAZENI010000790.1:0-3024 GCA_964513055.1 uncultured Opitutus sp. | reverse complement strand
CCCTCCGATGTCGTCGCCGCCGCGCTGATCCTCGACCACGCCGGTTTCGCCCTCGATGCGGTCACCGGCGTTGACTGGCTCGCGCAGGATCAGATGGAGGTCGTCTACGATTATTTCCACCCGACCGTGTCGCTGCGCGTCGTCGTCCGCACGCGCCTCCCCCGTGCGAATCCCGAACTGCCGACGATCGGCCCGGTGTTTCCCGGCGCCACCTGGCACGAGCGCGAGACGCACGACTTCTTCGGCATCCGCTTCACCGGCCACCCCAACCTCAAACCGTTCCTGCTCCCGGAAGACGCCAACTTTCATCCGCTGCGGAAGGACTACCAGCCGTGATCGCCGAGAAAAACTTCACCCCCGGGACGCTGCCCGCCGAGCCCCAGGAAACGTTCGTCCTCAACCTCGGGCCGCAGCATCCCGCCGCGCACGGCGTGCTCCGCGTGCTGATGACGATGGACGGCGAGTGGATCGAGCGCGCCGAGCCCATCATCGGCTACATCCACCGGATGCACGAGAAGATGGGCGAGAACCGCACGTGGGCCAAGTTCCTGCCGAACACCAGCCGGATCGACTACCTCTCCGCGATGCAGTTCACCCACGCGTTCGTGGGCGCCGTCGAGCGCGCGGCGAAAATCGAGGTGCCGCTGCGCGCCGAATACGCCCGCGTCATCACCTCGGAACTCAACCGCATCTCGAGCCACATGGTCTGGTGGGGCGCCCTCCTCCTCGACCTCGGCGGGTTCACGCCGATCCTCTACGCCTTCGACGATCGCGAGAAGATTCTCGACCTGCTCGAGGGACTCTGCGGCGCGCGGCTGACCTATTGCTACTACCGCTTCGGCGGCCTCTACAACGATGTCGACGACGCGTTCCTCCGGGGCACGCGCGACTTCGTGAAGCACATGCAGCCGCGGCTGAAGATGTATCGCGACCTCGTCACGGATAACATCATCCTCCGCCAGCGGCTCACCGGCATCGGCCCGATCAGCGCGGAGATGTGCCGCAAATACGGCGCGACCGGCCCGGTGATCCGCGGCGCGGGCGTCGCCTACGACGTCCGCCGCGCCGAGCCCTACTCGGTGTATCCGAAACTCGACTTCAAGATCCCGACCTACCCCGAGTGCGACTCGATGGCGCGTTATCTCGTGCGGATGGACGAAATGGAGCAGAGCCTCCGGATCATCGAGCAGGCGCTCGACCAGATTCCCGCCGGCCCGTTCATGGCGGCGAAGGTTCCGCGCGTGCTGAAGCTGCCGCCCGGCGACTACTGCTACGCGGTCGAGGCGTCGCGCGGCCGGCTGATGATCCGCATCGTCAGCGACGGGAAGGAAATCCCCTACCGGGTGAAGCTGCGCGTGCCGTCGTTCTCCAATCTCAGCCTCTACGAGGAGGCCAGCCGCGGGATGATTCTCCCCGACGCCCTCGCGATGATGGGCAGCCTCGACCTGGTCATCCCGGAAATCGACCGCTGACCGCCCCACGCGATGACCTTCCTCTCCCTCGAGCCCATCCGCCTCCTCCTCTATCTCGTCGGCATCTGCGCCTTTGTCGGCGGCAACGCCGCCTATCTCGTCCTCGCCGAGCGCAAGGGCGCCGGCCGGATCCAGCGCCGGCCCGGCCCCAACGAGGCCGGCTTCGCCGGTCTGCTCCAGCCCCTCGCCGACGGCCTCAAGCTCCTCGCCAAGCAGATCATCGTGCCCAACGGCAGCGACCGCCTGCTCTTCCGCCTCGCGCCCCTCATGGTGATGGCGCCGCCCCTGATGTGCCTCGCGACCATTCCGTTCGCGGAGCATCTCGTCGCCCGCAACCTCAACATCGGCCTGCTCTTCGTCTTTTCCTTCGGCTCGATCAACGTGATGGCGCTGATGCTCGGCGGCTGGGCCTCCCGCAACAAATACGCCATCATCTCCGCCGCCCGCGTCGTGTCGCAAAGCGTCGCCTACGAAATCCCGATGCTGCTCGTCGTGATCACCGTGCTGATGATGGCCGGCACGATGGATCTCAACGAGATCATCCGCCAGCAGGCGCACGGCTTCTGGCACTGGAACATCCTCAAGGTCTGGGTGAATCCGCTGATGCCGGTGAGCTTCCTGATTTTCTTCACCTGCATGCTGGCGGAGACGAACCGCGCCCCCTTCGACATGGCTGAGGCGGAAAGCGAACTGGTCGCCGGCGCCTTCACCGAATACGGCGGCATGGGCTTCGGCGTCTTCTTCATGGCCGAATACGCCAACATCGTCGTCGGCTGCTGCCTCGCCACCGTCCTTTTCCTCGGCGGCTGGCAGAGCCCGATCGGCGTGCTCTCCGGCGGGCTCTGGGGCCTCGGCTGGTTCCTCGCGAAAACCTACGCGCTGATCATGACCGTCATCTGGATCCGCTGGACGTTTCCGCGCACGCAGTTCTACCGCCTGCTCAACCTTTCCTGGAAGATCCTGATCCCCGTCTCGCTGGTCACCCTGCTGCTGACGGCCACGATGATGAAACTGCCGCTGCTGTGGCAAAAACTGTTCGGAGCCTGAACCCATGAGCCTCCTCTCCGCCGTTCGGGAAACGCTTTCCGGCTTCAAAAGCCTGCTGGTCGGCATGCGCATCACCGCGCGCGAGGCGCGCAAGCCGCTCATCACCGTCCAGTATCCGCACGATACGCTCAAGATGCCGGACCGCTTTCGCGGCCACATCAAGCTCGTGCTCGACCCGGAGACCGGCAAGGCGCGTTGCACGGCCTGCGGCCTTTGCGCCCGGGCCTGCCCCAGCGGCTGCATCGTGCTCGAGGGCGTGAAGCGCGAGGGCGACAAGCGCAAATCCATCTCCAAATACGAACTGGATTTCACGAAGTGCAGCCTGTGCGGCTCCTGCGTCGAAATCTGCGCGAGCGACGCCGTCGATTTCTCCAAGGACTACAACGTCGTCAGCCTGAACCGGGAGGATTTCTCCCACGTCGATCTCTACAAGAAAATCGAGGCCGAGGCGAAGGCCAAGGGTATCATCTGCAGGGAGACGGGCAGGCGCAGCGCCGAGGTGTAG
>CAZENI010000789.1:0-3025 GCA_964513055.1 uncultured Opitutus sp. | reverse complement strand
CCGAGGACGCCGCCGCCCAGGCCGCTTCCCAGGCCGCCGCCCTCGCCGCCGCCGCCGCCACCAAGGCCAAGGACGCCGCCGGCCGCGACACCCTCTCCGTCGACTTCCCCGACGAGGACATCCGCAACATCCTCCGCAACGTCGCCGACCTCTTCGAGCTGAATATCATCATGCCGGATACGCTGCAGGGCAAGACGACGATCAAGCTCCGCGACGTCACCTGGCGCCAGATCTTCGAGAGCGTCCTCACGCCGGTGAACTACACCTACCGCGAGGAGGGCAACATCATCAAAATCGTCAGCAACGAGAGCGTCGCGATGGAGCCCACCTCGACCGACGTGTTCATCATCAACTACGCCAAGGCCTCCGACATCCTGCCCACCATCACCTCGCTCGTCGACGCCGCCTCTGGCGGCAAGATCGTCGTCGATACCCGCAGCAACAGCCTCGTCATCACCGAGCGCCCCTCCCGGATGAACCGCATCCGCCCCATCATCGAGCAGCTCGACCGCGCCACCGACCAGGTCATGATCGAGTCGAAGTTCGTCGAGGTCACCGACAGCGACGTGAAGAACATCGGCGTCAACTGGGCCTCCCTCGCCAACTACCAGATCGGCGTCGGCGGCCTCACCGCCACCAACGACCGCACCCGCGGCCAGACCGGCCGCGACGGCGCCACCAGCGGCACCACCGTCAACAACAACCGCGAAAACGGCGTCACCGCCGCCAACAGCACCACCGTCACCGGCGGCCAGACCAGCGGCTCCACCAACACCAGCAGCGTCAGCTCCACCAACGGCACGCCCACCAACACCTCCACCACCGGCACGAGCGGCGGCCTCACCAACAGCACCCAGACCAACAACAGCAACACGATCAACAGCAGCGAGACCGCCGGTGTCGCCGATGTGCTCAACCGCGTCGCCGACCTCGTCAACACCGACACCGCCGCCCGCACCATGAGCGCGGTCTTCTCCGCCAACGATTTCTCCGTCATCCTCAGCGCCCTCCAGCAACTCCAGAAGACCAAGGTCGTCTCCAACCCCACCGTCGTCACCCTCAACAACACCCAGGCCACGATCAACGTCGGTGAGGAGCGCCCCATCCCCAGCTACACCTACAACTCCGAGCGCGGCGTCTACGAGGTCAGCGGCTTCACCTACCGCCCCATCGGCGTCATCCTCAAGGTCACCCCCCAGGTCAACGCCCGCGGCTTCATCAAGCTCACCCTCGAGCCCGAGGTCAGCCAGTCCACCCGCGACGCCAACTTCAACGGCGCCTCCATCCCGATCGTCGAGTCCCGTAAGGCCGTCACCACCGTGTCCTTGAAAGATGGATTCACCATGGGCATCGGCGGCATGATGACCACCGAGTCCCGCAACGGCTCCAACAAGGTCCCCGTCCTCGGCTCCATGCCCGTCCTCGGCCGCCTCTTCCGCTCCGAGAACAAGAACGCGATCACCAAGAACCTGATCATCTTCATCACCGCCAAGACGATCAGCGCCGAGGGCGCCGCCGTCGAGCAGGTGTTCGACTCCGAGCGCGTCCGCCAGCTCGACCTGAAACGCGAGGACCTCCCCGGTTACCGCGACGGCTCCAGTCCCTTCCTGCCGGAGTCAAAGTCCGGCGAAAAACCGCCGGCCAAGAAATCGTTCTTCCGTCCCTCTGCCCCGGAGACGAAGAAGTGACCCCTCCCGCCGGTTCCGCTCCCGCCCTCCCTTCTAACACTTTTTCGCGAGTTCTCTCGATGAAACCTTGGTCACGTTTTCTCGCCGCCATCCTGTTCGGCCTCGCGGCTGCCACGGCGGCCCTCGCCGCGCCCGTGCTGTCGCCCACCGGCATCAGCGTCACCAACGCCTCCGCCGCGCCCGCCGACGTCGTCACGATTACGATCACCGCCGGCAACGCCGGCGCCGCCACGCCCGCCGATGATCTCGCCGCCAACGGCACCATCACCGGCACCGTCGTGTTCACCCACCGCGTGACGGGTCATACCATCAGCACCGGCTCCGTGGCCTTCACCACCACCGCCGCCGTCACCGGCGCCGGCGGCTCCGGCTCGTTCACCCGCAGCTTCACGATTCCCACCATCACCTCCCAGGCCGGCGCCTACAACGCCGTGGTCACGCTGACCGCCGCCAGCTCGGGCACCGCCTCCGGCAGCTTCTCCTCCGCCAGCGCGCTCACCATCACCGGCACTCCGGACCTCGAGGTCACCGCCGTCACCTATCCCGCGGGCACCGCCTACCGCGGCGGCGACATCATCCCGATGACGCTGAGCTACACCAACCGCACCTCGACCAACGGCACGATCAACGTCCCCTACGTCTCCTCGACCAACAGCAACGCCTCCTACTTCCGCATCGAGGTCATCCTCTCCAGCAACCCCACCTTCGGCGACGGCGACGACTTCCTCCTCACCTCGCACGACATCACCGCCTCCTCCGGCGCCCCGCTCAACGCCACCGGCGCCGACACCCAGCTCACCTGGAATCAGGTCCTCCCCGGCAATTTCGCCGGCTCGTATTACGTGATGGCCAAGATCGACACCCTCAGCGGCGTCACCGAAACCGTCGAGAGCGACCTCACCGACAACGGCAACAACATCTGGTATTCGCCCGACACCAACGCCGCCCGCATCACGCTCCTCCCGTCGAATTTCCCCACCATCTACGGCGCCACCACCGCCAGCACCGCCTACAGCGACAACCCCTCCGTCTCCAGCGACGGCCGCTACGTCGCCTTCGCCTCCGACGCCACCACCCTCGGCACCAACGACACCAACGGCGTCCGCGACATCTTCCTCTACGACAACCAGACGGCCACCGTCCGGAAGATCAGCCTCTCCCAGCAAGGCAACCAGACCAACGCCGCCTCGAACAACCCCGCCATCTCCGGCAACGCCACCTACGTCGCGTTCTCCTCCGAGGCCACCAACCTCGTCACCGACGACACCAACGGCTTCAGCGACATCTACGTCGTCAACGTCCTCACCGGCGCCATCACGCGCGAGAGCGTCGCCACC
>CAZENI010000788.1:0-3043 GCA_964513055.1 uncultured Opitutus sp. | reverse complement strand
ATGTCGCTCAAGTGGGACCTCCACGATCTGCACCGCCTGCAGATCTTCGACTACAGCGACGCCGGCACGGAGCGCGGCTGGAAGAGCGTCCACGTCTCCGACGGCGATCATCCCTACTGCGGCAACTGGTGGGTCCCCGGCCTCCAACTCGGCTACGAACACAGCTTCGTGCACGCCATGGTGGAATTCATCCGCGGCCTCGAAAGCGGCAAGGGCTGCACGCCCAACTTCAAGGACGGCCTCGCCACCGACTACGTCGTGGACGCCGTGCTGAAGTCCGCCAAGACCCGCCGCTGGGAAAAGGTGAAGAAGTAACCAGCCCAAGGCCGCCGGAGAAACCGCTGATGCTCGCTGATTCGCGCTGATGGAAAACCATTAACCCCGACACGTCGGGGCTGATTCACACCAATAGAAGGTAATGGTTAGGAATTCAGACCATCCGCTCTGCCATTCCTAAAATTCCCCTCCCTTAGTGTTCATGAGTGGTTTCTCCATTCTTGGGTTTCTTATCAGCGCCCATTAGCGCCCATCAGCGGTTTCATTCCCCTTCCGCCCCGTTTAGTCTGACCGTTCGGCTCGCGAAATTTCGCCGCCCTCCCTTCGCGTCGCCAAAACTCTCCCGCTCCCCCGATGCTCCGCCCCGCCCTTCGTCTGGTCTTGTTTGTGGCTTCGCTCGCCACCGCGTCCGCCCAAGCGACGCTCGTCTTCAACCCGCCCGCCGGCGTCGCCGCCAAGCAAAAGCACGTCGTCCTGCTCTCCGGTGACGAGGAATACCGCAGCGAGGAGGCGATGCCGATGCTCGCGAAGATCCTCAGCCAGCGCCACGGCTTCAAGTGCACCGTGCTCTTCGCGCTCGACGCCGACGGCACGATCAATCCCGACAACCAGAAGTCGCTCGCCGGCTCCGAGGCGCTCGGTTCCGCCGACGCCATTGTGATGTCGCTGCGTTTTCGCCAGTGGCACGACGCCGACATGGACCGCTTCATTGCCGCGTGGAATCGCGGCGTGCCGATCATCGCGCTGCGCACGTCGACGCATGCCTTCAATTTTCCCGCCGGCAGCCCGTATGCGAAATTCTCCTACAACGCGAAGGCCCCGTGGCCCGGCGGCTGGGGCAAGCACGTCCTCGGCGAGACCTGGCTCACGCACTGGGGCCGCCACAAGTTCGAGGCCACCCGCGGCGTCGTCGAGCCCGGCGCCGGGAACGAAGCGCTGCTCCGCGGCGTCACCGACGTCTTCGGCGACAGCGATGTCTACGAGGCCTACCCGCCCGCCGATGCGAAGATCCTCCTGCGCGGCCTCGTCCTCAAGGGCATGGCCCCGACCGATGCCCCCGCTGATCAGATCAAGAAGCGCGTCACCGACAAACAGGATCAGGGCATCAACACGCCCGCCATGCCAATCGCCTGGACGCGCACGCACGCCAGCGAGAACGGCAAGCTGAACAAGATTCTCACCACCACAATGGGCGCCGCGACCGATCTCGAAAACGAGAGCCTGCGCCGCCTCGTCGTGAACGGCGTCTACTGGGGCCTCGGCCTTGACGTCCCCGCCAAGGCCGACGTCCGCTACGGCGATCCCTTCACTCCGCGGAAATACGGCTTCAAGGGCTACCGCTACGGCCTGAAGCCTGCCGACTACGCCCTCGGCAAGACCGTCCCCGAAGGCGGCACCCCGCCCGCCCCGCCGCCCGCGAAGAAAAAGGAGGGCGGGAAGAAACAGGCCAGCGCGTCGCCGAAGTCCACCGCCGTCAGTGAGGTAGGGCGAGGCGTCCCCGCCGAGCCGTCGCGCAACCAGGAAACGTCCGCCGCGAATACTCCGCCCACTACTTCCGCGACGGCTCACCGGGACGGTTCGCCCTACCCTCAGCCATCCTTTCAGCTCAGCGCCGGCGACCGCGTCGCCATCGTCGGCAACGCCCTCGCCGATCGCATGCAGCACCACGGCTGGCTCGAGACGATGATTCACGCGAAACACCCCGCGCACCAGATCGTCGTCCGCAATCTCGCCGTCTCCGGCGACGAACTCACCGCGCGCGCCCGCTCCAAGGATTTCGGCACGCCCGACGAATGGCTCACCAAGGTCCAGGCCGGCGTCGTGTTCTCCTTCTTCGGCTACAACGAATCATTCGCCGGCCCGGCCGGCCTCCCGAAGTTCAAGGAGGACCTCGAGAAGTTTCTCCGCGACACCCGCGCCAAGAACTACAGCGGCCTCGGCGCCCCGCGAATCGTCCTGTTCTCGCCCATCGCGGTCGAGAAGCACCCGGACCCGAACATCGCCTTCGACCCGAAGCTCAACGAGAACCTCGCCGCCTACACCCAAGCCATGGCCGAGGTCGCCCGCGACCAGGCCGGCGTGACGTTTGTCGATCTCTTCAAGCCGTCGCAGGAACTCTACGCCGAGGCCGTCCGCGCCGGCCAGCCGCCCCTCACGATCAACGGCGTGCACCTCAACGCCGCCGGCGAAGGCAAGCTCGCGCAGAAAATCTACCCGACCCTCTTCGGCGACGCCGCTCCCGCCATCGACACCCCCGAGGCGCAGAAACTCCGCGCCGCCGTCAACGCGAAGAACGAGATGTGGCACTCCCGCTACCGCACCGTCGACGGCTACAACGTCTACGGCGACCGCTCAAAAATCGCCTACGTCTCCCATCCCGATCAGCCCAAGATCACCAACACCCAGATCATGATGGAGGAGATGGCGCAGCGCGACGTCATGACCACCAACCTCGAGCGCAAGGCCTGGGCGCTCGCCGCCGGCAAGACCGACAAAGTCGAGATGCTCCCGCTGCCGGTCGTGACCGCCTTCGGCACCAACAAACCCGGCCCCAAGGTCGACGGCACCTACGAGTTCATCGACGGTGATGAGGCGATCAAGTTGATGACCCTCGCCCCCGGCCTGAAGGCCAACCTCTTCGCCAGCGAGAAACAGTTTCCCGAGCTCGCCAAGGCCGTGCAGATGAACTTCGACACCAAAGGCCGCCTCTGGGTCGCCGTCTGGCCGAGCTACCCCGAACTCACGCCCACCGCCAAGATCCGCGACA
>CAZENI010000787.1:0-3058 GCA_964513055.1 uncultured Opitutus sp. | reverse complement strand
AGATCTACACCAATGGTGGCAACCGGCTGACGAGCTACGGCATGGCCGCGTTCTCGTTGCAGAAACTCCCGGACACCGGCCAGACCATCGACGTCGCCGGCGTCAGCGGCGAGGACTCCGACTACACGATCAATCCGCCGAGCTACACCGATCACGGCAACGGCACGATCACCGATCATGTGACCGGCCTCATGTGGCAGAAAGTCGACAGCGGCGAGTCGACGTGGGACAGCGCAATCGCGCGCGCCGCGAGCGTGAACATCGGCGGCTACAGCGACTGGCGGCTGCCGACGCCGACGGAGTTGTTCAGCCTCGTGAACTTCAACAACGGCAATCCCGCGGCGCTGAACACGACGTATTTTCCCAGCAATCCCGCCGGTGCGGCCGAATACTGGTGGACGAGCGACCTCTACGGCACCGACGCCACGCGCGTCTGGTGCGTGAATTCCGGCGGCGGCCTCGGCCCCAAGCCGAAGGCGGAGACGATCAGCGCCGGCGGCACGCTGCGCTACCACGTGCGTTACGTGCGCGGCGCAGCGCCTTCCAACGGGCACAACTACGTCAACAATCTCGATGGCACCATCACCAATCTGGATACCGGGTTGATGTGGACGCAGGTGCCCGCCTCCGCGCGCACGTGGGCGGCGGCGGTCAACTATGCCGAGGGCCTCACCCTCGCCGGCTTCAGCGACTGGCGGCTGCCCAATATCAAGGAACTGCAGACGCTCACCGACTACACGCTCGCCACCGCCACGAACGCGAACACCGCGCTCGCCGCTGTGCATCGCGTGTTGTTTCCCACGGCCACCACGCCGGCCACGGCCTACTGGTCCTCGACCGTCCTGCGTCCCGGCGGCAACGCCGCGCCGACGAGCGCCTGGCTGCTCGAGCTCGGCGTAGCGAACAACATCCCCGCGGCCAACGGACCCGTCCGCAACGCCCAAGGCCTGATCAGTTACGAGTTGATGACTTCGAGCTATCCCGTCTTCGCCGTGCGCGGCCCCGTCGCGACCGTGATCGATCCCGGCACCACGGGCACGGCGCGCTTGGTCAACATCGCGACGCGCGCGCCGGTCGGTGGGGCAGGGGGCACGCCGATCGCGGGCTTCGTCATCGCCGGCGGTTCGCGCTCGGTGCTCGTGCGCGGCGTCGGGCCCACGCTCGGCGCCTTTGGCGTGACTGGGTTTCTCGCCGATCCGCGCTTGAGCGTGCTGAGCGGAACGACCGCCGTGGCGAGCAACGACAACTGGCAGAGCGCCGACGCGCCCGCGATGACCGCGGCGGGGGCCTTCGGACTGAGCGCAAACAGCCGCGACGCCGCACTCGTTGCCCAGCTCTCCGCGGGCGCCTACACCGTTCCGGTCACCGGCCTGGATGGGACGAGCGGAGTGGCCCTGCTGGAAGTCTACGACAACAGCGCCGCGGGAGTGGGCGGCATCGCGAATGCCTCCACCCGCGCGTTCGTGGGCACGGGCGAATCGGTTTTGATCCCGGGATTCGTGGTGGGCGGGAGCGGCACCTTGCGCTTGCTCATCCGCGCCGTCGGTCCGGGCCTGGCTCAATTCGGCGTCGCTGGCGCGCTCGCCGATCCGGCCGTGATGATCTTTCGCGACGGCGCGGCCCTCGCGACGAATGACAACTGGTCGCTCGCCCTGAACGCCGCTGAGATCGCCACCGCGGCAGAACGCGCCGGCGCGTTTCCACTCGCGGCGGGCAGCCGCGATGCCGCCGTGCTCCTCACGCTCGCGCCGGGCGCCTACACGGCCGTGGTGAGCGGAGTCGGCGCCACCACCGGCACCGCGCTCGTGGAAATCTACGCTCTACCATGAAAACACCGCATCCCGTTTCCAGCGGTTTGAAGATCGCGCTGCTCACGCTGGTCCTCGCGCCGATCATACCTGCGCATGCGCACGTGAGCGGCGACGCGCGGCATGACGCGCTCGCGTTGCGTGTCATGCGGGAGTTCGGGGCGCAGGCGCTCGCGCCGGCGGAGCCGCACGGCGGAAGTGGCGGATACACCAAACCGTCCCTCGAAACGATTTTCGGCAAATTCGCTCCCGCGGTGCGCGTGCGATCCGAGGGCGCGTTTCTCTTCGTCGAGTCGAATGGTCTGCCCGCGCACAACCTGATGGTCGGCATCACGGCGTGGCAGCAGCAGGTGCCGCTGCCGCAACCCTACGCGGGCGCCAACGCGTGGCGCATTCCCCTGCAGCCGCAACCGTCGCCGAATCCCGTCTCGATCAAAAACCGGTTTCTCCGCGGCGCCATCGCCCTCGCGGCGAATGGCATCCCGATTTTCAATCCGCAGAACAACCGCGGGGAAATTTCCTCCGACATCGGCGAACTGGATCAATGGGGCGGACACTGCGGCCGCGCCGACGATTACCACTATCACATCGCGCCGCTGCACCTGCAGGAAACCCTCGGCCCCGCGCTCCCGATCGCGTGCGCGCTCGATGGCTATCCGATCTACGGACTCACCGAGCCGGATGGCGCGGCGCCGCGCGGCCTCGATGCCTTCAACGGCCACGAGACCACGGCGCTCGGTTATCATTATCATGCCTCGAACCAATATCCGTTCGTGAACGGCGGTTTCCACGGCGTCGTCGTCGAGCGCGAGGAGCAGGTCGATCCCCAGCCGCGGGCGCAAGGTGTGCGGCCGGCGCTCACCGCGTTGCGGGGCGCCAAGATCGTCGGCTTCGAAGGCACGCCCGGACAGACCACCAGCAAGCTCCGCTACACGGTGAACGGAAAACCGGCGTCGATCGTCTACACCGCGCTCGGCGGTGGGCAGTGGAAGTTTCAATTCGCGAACGCCGACGGGTCATCGCAGGAGGAAACCTATCGCGCGGGGGAGCGCGGAGGCGGAGGAGGCGGCGGGCGCGACGGCAAGAAGAAGAGCGCAGGCGCGCCGAAAGTCGATGCCGCGCCGCGCGCGCTCGCGAAGGAACGCGGCGCCGCCGACGACTCTGCGCCGCGGCGTTCCGGGATTTTCGCATTGCGCAGTCCCGCGGTCGGGCCGGATGGCGTGTTGCCCGTGGAGTTCACCGGCGATGGC
>CAZENI010000786.1:0-3061 GCA_964513055.1 uncultured Opitutus sp. | reverse complement strand
CTTGGCGATGCGGCCCTCGATCGACGTGCGGCGCGCGTGGTTGCGCTCCGCCATCGTCGTCGCCACCACTGGCAGCAGCGAAAACTGCCCGTCGCTCTGCCAGTGGCTGTCCGTGTCGATCACATGCAGCCGCTTGGTCAGCGGCGGCAGATCATAGCCCTCGTCGCTGTAGCCGAGGTCGGAAGGCTTGCGCAGCATGACGGCCCATGTTGCCATCCACCGCCAGAAGTCGTTTTCGGCATGGCCCTTCAGGCGCCAGTTGCGTGTCTCCGACCCGTCATGGGTGAAGAAGGTCGCAAGCATCGAGAAGTACGGCATCACGCCGAGAAACTCGGCATGATTGCCAAGCTCCATGAAGTCGTTTGGCGCAGGCGTCGCGGTGGCGGCAAGCCGGAACGGGAGATGCGCGGCGCTCTCCACCAGGCGCGTGCGATAGTGACCGTCATGGCTTTTCAGGATCGAGCTCTCGTCGAGACCGATGCCGCCGAACTTGCCGAGATCGAAGCGGTCGAGCTTCTGGTAATTGGTGATCGCCGTCTCGTCGTCGACGCCGGCCGCCGTCACCACGCGGGCATTCAGTCCGAAGTGCCCGGCCTCGCGCTCGTGCTGATGGCTAACGGCGAGCGGCGCGAGCAGCAGCACGGGCTTGCCGGTGCAGCGGGCGACCTCGCGGCACCACACCAGTTCCATCAGCGTCTTGCCGAGCCCGGTGCCGGCGAAGATCGCCGCGCGCCCGCACCGCAAGGCCCATCGCACGATGTCGCGCTGGTGGGCAAAGAGATAGTCGGGCAATTCACCGACATGGGCGATCCCGCTCGCAACGTCCGCGATGCGCTTGGACGCCAGAAAATCGTGATAGGACTGCAACGTCATGCCACGGCCCTCGCCATCCGGCTTGTGCCGGCGCGGTCGCGCAGCACGTCGTTGAAGTCGCGCCCGTCCGGCGCCCAGTCGATGCGCGCCGGCGTGCCGCTGGTGGCGATGCGCTTCTTGGCCCTCTGCATCGCCGCTTGCGTGGTGAACCGATCGCTGTCGCCGTCGCCAGGCAGGATGACGATGGAGAACATGCCGGGCGGGATCTGCAGGCACCCCGTGTCGTCGGCGCGCGGCTCGTGTCCGCCCACCTTCTGCCTTCGCTTGCGGCCGAGCGCGTCGGTCGTCGTCAGCGACGGGTGCGGGATCTGCTCGGCCGCCTTGCCGGCGATGTTGTCGAGATTGATGCCGCACCACAGCGCGGAAACGCTGTCGGATCGCAGCTCGGCCCATGACAGGACAGTTTCGATGCCCTCGCCGAGCGTCAGTGCCCCGCCGTCGACGCCTTCGCGCAACACGATACGGCCGCCACGCTGGCTGCCTTCGACTTTCTTGGCGCCGAGGATCTCGCCGGTCTCGGGGTCGGCTACGACGGCCTTGCCGGACGCATGGTCGAGGTCGATCCATGTGCGGTGAACGCCGATGAAATGGTTGTCCGGCCCGACGATCGCCGCCAGCATGGCAGGCCCGCGATGCACGACCACGAACTCGCGCCGCGTCTTCGACCAGTGATAATAGGGCAGCATATCGATCTCTCGGATCGAACGCAGCGCCCAGGAGGGGAAAGGGATGCCGCGCAGCGCGAGATACTCGCGCACCAGCCATCCGCCACGCAAAGGGTCTGCCCGTCGCCCGTCGCTCCACACGGCCCAGGCGCGCCTACGAGCCTTGTCGCGGAACCGGTTGTCTTCTTCCGCACTTGGCTGCGCCGGGCGCTGGCCTGCCGGCATGGCAGCCTCGCCGGTCAGCATCTCGACGGCCGCGGCGAAACCGCAGCCATGCTTGTGGCGCACGAGCGTGATGGCGTCGCCCGCCGCACCGGAAACCCGGCACAGAAACGTGTTCTTGACCTCGTTCACCCAGAACCGGTCGCGACCGCCGCATGCCGGGCACGGCCCGTTCCACTCATCCCCGACCTTGCGCAGTTCCGCGCCGCACTGGCGCGCGACGTCGACCACCGAAAGATCGCGGGCCTTCGCAATGGTTTCCGGCGCGATCATGCCGCCACCTGACTGCGCTGGTGGCGCGGACAGTAGCGCGTCATCTTGGGATGTTCGGCGCGGTGCGCACCGCAGACCGGCATGTCAGGCCCGGCGGGGTCCATCGGCGCGTCGGCGAAATAGAGGCAGCGGTTGCCGTTGACCGCTTCGAGAAAGGTCATGGGGATGAGCGCGAGCGCATGATCGGAGGCGATCGTTGGCAGCGAGGAAACGGACGGCTTGTTCTCTGCATCCGGCCGTCGGCGAGGCGGCGCCCCGATGTCGCTCGGATTTGCAGGCGGGCTGTCCCAGTCCTTCGCTGTGGCAGCGAGGCTCGGTTTGGTGCGCAGCTTCGGCGCGCTTGCCGCCCGCTTCGTCGACTTCTGCGTCGCGCGGGGTGAGAGCCGGCCGAGCTGGCCACCCATGCGCAGGATCTTCCCGATCACCGCATTGCGCGACTTGCCGATCACCTTGCCGATGTCGCCTGCCGACTTCTCCTCGGCCACCATCCGTTTGACGATCGCAAGATGCTCGGCGCTCCATGCATCGTTGACTGCGCGGCTCATGCATCACCGCCAAGGGCTACGGCGCGCGCCCAGACAAGGGGAGGCACCGTCATCCAGACGCCTTCGCGCTCCAGATCGGCCTGGACCACATCGGCACCTTTGTCGGCAATCTCGTCGGCCAGAAGATCGATCGCATCCTCGGGATCGATCGCAAGGCGATCCTTGAGCGTAAGGCAGTCTTCGCAGACCACCTGGTCGCAGACGACGCGACCCCCGCTATTATAGTCGGTTTCACTGTCGCAGCGTTCGCAACAGTGCCCTAGCCCTGCACGCAGCCAGTCTGCCGGGCTGACAGAAGTCAGGTTGTCCCACGTCTCGACGCGATTGACATATTCTGCGTCGAAAGGCGCTTCTTCGCGGCCGTAGTGGCTCACGGCATAGACGCGCCACGCTTCCTCCGGCGTTCGGGCAAACACGGAGATCCAGTCGAACTCGCCCGGTGTTCCGACGGCAAAGGCCAGCATGTCCGGCCCAGCCGCCATG
>CAZENI010000785.1:0-3067 GCA_964513055.1 uncultured Opitutus sp. | reverse complement strand
CCGCCTCGACATCGCCGTAGCGCACGGTGCGCGCGAGGAACGACAGCGGGCCCACATCGTAGCCGGCCGAGAGGTTCAGCGTGTCCTTCGGCTGGCCCTTCTCCATCCGGATGCGCTCCGTGAGATCGAAGAGCGGCGTGGTGATGCCGACGGCCGCGAGCTGCGCGGGCGTCGACTTCGTCTTCGTGACCTCGGTCTTGTTGACATTCGCGCCGGCGGTGAGCGTGAGGCGGCGGTCGGCGCTGAAGCGGACCGTGTAGCGGGCGTTGAGGTCGACGCCGCGCGTGCGGGTGTCGACGGCGTTGGTGAAGTAGCGGCCGCCGGTCGTGCCGCCGAGGCCCTGCGAATTGAGGTAGTTGAGGAACGCACTGCCTGCGGCGCCGGTGAAGTTCGAGGAGAGGACGATCCGGTCATCGATCTCGATCTGGTAGAAGTCCACGCTGGCGTTGAACGCCGGCGTCGGCTGCCAGGTGAGGCCGATGCTCTCGTTGAGCGAAGTCTCGGGCTTGAGCGGCTGGGCGCCGAGCGCGCGTGCGACTGGATCGGTGACGGGGAACGTCTTGTTCTCAAACGGCACGCCGCCGATGAAGTTCGTCGCCGTCGAGCTGAACCACTGCTGCGCGAGGTGCGGCGCGCGGAAGCCCGTGCTGATCGAACCGCGCACGGCGAAGGGCTCGCTGAGCTTCAGCCGCGTGGCGACCTTGGCCGTGGTCTCGTTGCCGAAGTCGGTGTAGTCCTCGAAACGCACGGCGCCGGAGACGAGCCAGGCTTCGGTGACGGCCTGCTCGGCGTCGACATAGAACGCGTAGGAGTCGCGCGTGTGCGAGCCGGAGTCGCTCGGGCGGAAGCCGGGAAACACCTGCGCCCCCGGGGCGCCCTGCGCGCCGGCGTTGGGGCCGTCGAGGATGCGCACGCCGCCGTCGCGATACGAGTCGGGCGTGCCGGGGCGGATGTTGTAGTGCTCGTGGCGAAACTCGCCGCCGAGCGCGACCTTCAGCGGAGACTTGAAGCCCGTCTGGAACTGGTTGGTCAGATCGAGATTGGTCGTGTGCTGCTTGAAGGTGAGCGTGCCCGCGTAGAACGAACGCGGGCTCGCCGTGCCGAGCGTGACGTTGTTCGACTGCGCGGTCGTATAGGCGAGCGCGTTGGAGCCGAAGACCGTGCTCGCATCGAGCGCCCACCCGCCCGCGATCTTGCCCTTGAGGCCGCCGCCGGCGGAGAGATCCCAGACGTTCGATTGGATGACCGGCAGGAAGCCGTCGGGCCAGAGCGCGCGCACCGTGCGGTCGTCGCCGGCGCGGCGGGCGAAGCCGGCGCCTTCACCGTGGCGCTGCGTGGCGCCGCCGAAGAAGTAGGCGGTCCAGCCGCCAAGAGGTGTGTCGCCGTTGACGAAGACGCCGCGCTCGCGGGTCTTGGCGTCGCCGAAGCGGTGGTTGAAGCGATTCACCGTGAGCTCGCGGGCATCCAGGGTGCCGTTGCCGGGCGTGAGGCCGGTGCCGGAGCCGTAGTTGCCCGAGAGGGTGGTGAGCGCGTTGGTCGCGGAGCGGCCGAAATATTGCTGCCGGGTGTCCGGCTCGCTGCGGTTGGTCGGGCTGTGATCGCGCACATACGCCGTCGCGAAGAGCGAGCCCTTGGCGCCGAGCTGGGTGCCGCCGAAGCCGCTCACCTTCATGTCGCGGCCGTCGCCCTCGGACGTCGCACCGTAGCTGACGTCGAGACCCCAGCCCTTGTCCTTGCGCAGGATCACGTTGATCACCCCGGCGATGGCGTCGGAGCCGTATTGGGCGGACGCACCGTCGCGCAGCACTTCGACGCGCTCGATCGCCGACGAGGGAAACGCGTTGAAGTCGACCGAGACGGAGCCGCGGCCGATCGAGCCGTTGACGTTGACGAGCGCGCTGGTGTGGCGGCGCTTGCCGTTGACGAGCACGAGCACCTGATCGGGCGCGAGGCCGCGGAGGGTCGCGGGGCGGATGTGATCCGTGCCGTCGGTGAGCGAGGGGCGCGGGAAGTTGAACGACGGGATCGTGGCCTGCAGCATCTGCGAGACCTCGGTGTAGCCGCCCTTCTCGAGATCCGCGGCGAGCACGATGTCGATCGGGACGGGCGAATCGATCACCGTGCGGTCGTTGAAGCGCGTGCCGGTGGACACAAAGGCCTCGAGCTTGATCGGCTCGCCCTTGGTGGGGGGAGCGGTCTGCGCGGAGGCAGTGGCACTGAACAGGACGAGCAACGCCGGCGTGATCGCGGCGGCTCGTCCGAGCAGACTGCGTGGGGCAGTCGTGGGGATGACGATTGGGTGTTTCATGGTCAGGTGTCGAAACGCGCGCACCATGCTCCGGTTTTGTCCGCAAACAAGTGACCTTCCCTCACGCCAGCGGCTTGCGAACGCCACCCGGCCGCTGCAATCGTGCGCGCCCTGCCCTGTCCCCGGCCTCCCGCCGCCGCCCGCTTCGTCTCACGTGCGCCGGGGTTCGTCGCACCGGCGGGCTTCGCACCGGGACTTCCGCGCAGGCACCCGCGACCAAGTTAGCGTTCGCCTCGGCCGGGCCGGGGCGTCATCCTGGCTTTCCCGTGAAACATTCGACTCGCGGTTGGAATCGTCGGCAGTTCATCCGGGTCAGCGCTGGCGCCCTCGCTGGCGCGACGCTCGGGCCCCTCGCGAAGGCACAGGGCACCGGCGCGCGGCACAACGCCCGGGTCTCGATCGTGGCATGCGCCGGCTACGGGCGCGAAGTCCAGGCCGCGTTTGCCCGGAGCTTCGATCTGCTCGGCGGCATCGGGCACCTCGTCGGCCACAAGACCGTGACCGTGAAAATCAACCTCACCGGCTCCAATTTCCGCGCGGTGTATGACCGCCCGGTGGGCGAGAGCTACATGACGCATCCCGCCACCGTGATGGCGATGACGAGCGCGTTCTTCGCCGCCGGGGCGCGACGGGTGCGTTTCGTCGAATCCACCAACCTGCGACAGGTGCCGGAGCAGACCCTCGTCGCGGCGGGTTTCGACGTGAACGCGCTGAAGGCGCTCGGCCGCGTCGAAATCGAGGACACCCGCAATCTCGGGT
>CAZENI010000784.1:0-3079 GCA_964513055.1 uncultured Opitutus sp. | reverse complement strand
CCACGGCCGATCAGGACAACCGCCACTACGACAACCGCCTCGTCACCGCCTACGAGCTCCCGATCTCCTGGTGGAAACAAACCCTCAACGCCATGGCCAGCCGCCGCGTCGAGTATTTCTTCGCCCTCGATCAACGCTGGATGCGCAACAACAACGCCGCCGTCCCGCTTCTCACCAACGGCGCCAACCAGTATTTTTTCCGCCAATACATCGACGATCGCCGCAACGTCCCGCAGCGCCCCGCCGACACCGCGACGATCACCTGGGAAAACGTCCCGACCCGCTACCGCAGCCAGCGCCAGCAGCTCGACACGCTCCAGCTCGCGACCGTCGCGAGGATCTGGGCCGAGCGCATCACCGTCGTCGGCGGCCTGCGCCGCGACAGTTACAAGAGCTACGAATACGCCGTCGGCTCCTTCAGTGCCACCACCGGCCGCCCCGCCACCACCGCCATTCTCCAGAAGACGCTCAAGACCGATGTCTTCTCCGGCGGCCTCACCTATTTCCCGATCCCGTCGCTCGGACTCTACGCCAATGTCTCCGAGACCTTCAATCCCATCGGCGCCGGTGACCCCAGTCTCTTCCTCAAGCAATTCGACCAGACCAGCGGCCTCGGCTATTCCGGCGGCCTCCGCTTCCGCCTCCGCGAAGGCACCATCGTCGGCTCGATCGGCTACTACGACACCACCGAGAAGAATCGCGTGACCGGCTTCGGCGTCACCGAAATCAACCGTATCTGGAACAACATCCAGCGCACCGACCGCACCTTCCCGACCGCCTACCGCGACACCTCCGACATTTCCTCGCAAGGCTACGAGCTCGATGTCGTCGCCAACCTCACCAAGAACTTCCGCCTCCGCGGCGGCTTCGGCACGCCCGACACCAAGCAGTCCAACGCGCTCCCCGACACCATCCGCTATCTCGAGGAGAACCTTCCGATCTGGCAGGCCGCCCTCACGGCGCCGACGACCACCAACGTCAACCAGATCAACTCCGACATCGCCGCCCTGCGCACCCGCATCCAGAGCGGCAACGAAGGCCGCGCCCTCAACAACCAGGCCGACTACACCGCCAACGTCTTCGGCAACTACTCGTTCTCCGCCGGTCGCCTCAAGGGCCTGAGCCTCGGCGGCGGCGCCACCGTCGTGGGCCGCCGCATCATCGGCAACCAGGTGACCAACGCCTTCGACTACATCAAGGCTCCCGCCTACTACACCGCCACCGCCACCGCCGGCTACAGTTTCAAGCTCCGGAATCGCACCTTGCGCGTGCAGCTCAACGTCAACAATCTCCTCGACCACGACGATCCGTATTACACCGGCATCCGCACCCTCGCCGGCCGCAACTACCGCGACGGCTTCTACTATCTCGAACCGCGGAAGTTCGTTCTCAGCACGACGCTGGATCTCTGAGCCGGAAGCCGTCCGCCGAACCGGAAGGCCTCCGAAGCCGCGGCCCCTCGCCACCGCGCAGGAATGTAGCCCTGCGCGTGACAGACGGTGCAAAACACGAGCCACGCGCGAAAACTCCCGTTTGTAGTCCCGCTTTCAGGCGGAACTACAAACACGGACGCGGACCGCAACCAGGGTTTTCACACAGTCTGGTGAACGCAGGGCTTGCCGCACCCGCCTAAGCGCCCGCACTCACCCGGCGTGAGTCCGTTCGCCTTGCCGGCCGGCGTGCGGCCTTGCTGCGCCGCGCCCCGGACGAATATCGTGCCTCGACCCCTTCCTGGCATGATCCCCCGCCTCCTCCTCGTCCTCGTCGCTGCCGTCCTCGCCGTCACCCTGCCCGCCGCCGAGTCCGCAAAACCCAACATCGTTTTCATCCTCTGCGACGACCTCGGCGTAAACGATCTCCACTGCTACGGCCGCGCCGATCACCGCACGCCCCACCTCGATCAACTTGCCCGCGACGGCATGCGTTTCACCAGCGCCTACGCCGCCCAGTCGATTTGCTCGCCGTCGCGCGCCGCCATCCTCACCGGCAAGACGCCCGCGCGCCTCCACCTCACCACCTATCTTCCCGGCCGCGCCAACGCGACGTCGCAGAAACTCCTCCACCCCGAGATCGCGAAACAGGTTCCACTCTCCGAGAAAACCATCCCGCACTACTTCAAGGCAGCCGGCTACACCACCGCCGCCATCGGCAAATGGCACATCGGCGGCGCCGGCTTCGGTCCCGCCGAGCACGGCTTCGACGTCGTCAAGACCGGCACGCCCAACACCACGCCCTCCGCCACCGAGGGCGGCAAAGGCGAGTTCGCCCTGACCGCGTTCGCGGAGGAGTTCATCACGGCCCACCGCGACCGCCCCTTCCTCCTCTACCTCGCGCACAACACCCCGCACATCCCCTACAAGGCCACGCCCGAACTCGTCGCCAAAAACGCCGGCGCCTTCGAACCCGTTTACGCCGCCGTGATCGAGTCGCTCGATCTCACCATCGGCCGCCTGCTCGCGAAACTCTCCGCCCTCGGCCTCGCCGAGAACACTATCGTCATCTTCACCTCCGACAACGGCGGCCTCCACGTGCCCGAGGGCACGCACGCCCGCGTCACGCACAACACGCCCTTCCGCGCCGGCAAGGGTTTCCTCTACGAGGGCGGCCTCCGCATCCCCGCCCTCGTCCGCTGGCCCGGCCGCATCCCCGCCGGTGCCGTGGTCGACACGCCCTTCGTCAACACGGACTGGATCCCGACGCTCCTCGCCCTCGCCGGCCTCCCCGCGCCCGCCGGCCTCGACGCCGTCGACATCACGCCGATCCTCACCGGCCGCGGCCCCGGCACTCCGCGCCCGTTCTATTGGCACTTCCCCCACTATAACAACCAGGGCGGCCGCCCCGGCGGCGCGATGCGCGACGGCGAGTGGAAACTCGTCGAGTTCTACGATGACCCCGCCGCGCCCGAGCTCTACCGCCTCGCCACCGATCCTGGCGAGCAGACCAATCTCGCCGCGCAGCACCCCGATCGCGTCCGCACCATGCGCGCCGCGCTCGCCGCCTGGCGCACCGCGATCGCGGCCCAGTCCAACCCCCCCAACCCAGGCGTAGGAGCCGCCCGCCCCCCCGGGGGTTTCCGGGG
>CAZENI010000783.1:0-3085 GCA_964513055.1 uncultured Opitutus sp. | reverse complement strand
ACGCCGTGGCTCGAGGACTACCGCGCCTGGCTCGGCCGGCTCGTCGAGGGCGTCGGCAGCGACAAGCACGCAATCGCCGATCACGTTTTCACGCTCTACGGGCTCGTCGCGCGCTTCGGCGCCGTCCTCGATTTCGCCACCGCCGAGGTCTGGAAACGCCAGAAGGAAAAACTCCCCGCCGACCTCGACGATGACGAGGAGGTCGCGATCGAGACCGGCATCGCCAACGGCCTCCGCTCGCGCCTGTTCATGGAGATCGAGCAGGCCACGCGCACCTTCGCCCTGCCCCGGCTGCTCGCCGGCGACGAGACGACCCGCCGCGCGCTGGTCGCGTCGATCGGGAAACTCGAGCACGACGTCGGCCTGCTGCGGTTGAACCTCAACGAGTCGGCCGCCCTCGAGAACTTCATGCTCTCGTCGCTGCGCATCTGGGCGAAGCGCTGATCGCGTTTCCCTCCCGCCGCACGCCGGCCGCCTCCTCTCATGCCCCGCCTGTCCCGGCTCTTCCGCGTCCGCCAGCCCGTCATCGCCATGATTCACGTCGGGGCGCTCCCCGGCACGCCGGCCGGTGGCCGCCCGCTCCGCGATCTCGTCGCTGCGGCCCGACGTGAGGCGACGATCTACCATGAAGCCGGCGTCGACGGCCTGATGCTGGAAAACATGCACGACACGCCCTACCTGCGCGGGCGCGTCGGGCCGGAAATTGTCGCCGCCATGACGCTGCTCGCCGCCGCCGTGAAGGACGCCGCCGCCCTGCCCTGCGGCCTCCAGATTCTGGCCGGCGCCAACCAGGAGGCGCTCGCCGTTGCCCACGCCGCCGGCCTCGATTTCATCCGCGCGGAAGGGTTCGCGTTCGCCCATGTCGCCGACGAAGGCCTGATCCAGTCGTCCGCCGCCGAGCTGCTCCGCTACCGCAAGGTGATCGGTGCCGAGCGCGTGCAGGTCTGGGCCGACGTGAAGAAGAAGCACAGCTCACACGCCATCACGGCCGATGTCGGCATCGGCGAAACGGCCCACGCGGTCGAGTTCATGCGCGGCGACGCGGTGATCGTGACCGGCGCGGTCACCGGCGACGCGCCAAAGCCGGAGGACGTCCGCGAGGTCAAGGCCGCCACCCGTCTGCCCGTGCTGCTTGGCTCCGGCGTGACCCGCGAGAACGTCGCCGCGTTCATGGCCGAGGCCGACGGTTTCATCGTCGGATCGGAGTTCAAGGCCGGCGGCCACTGGTCCGCCGCGGTGGACCCACGGCGCGTGCGGCGCTTCGTCGCCGCCGTGGCCGCCGCCCGTTAACGCCTCCGAAAACCCGGGCAAGTGGCCCGACTACCGGAATTCCGGTAGTCTGGGAGCGCGCAATCCCACCCGAACAGGCTGAGCCTGCAGTCGGAGGGCCGGGTCCCATGAAGCCGTGGGGTCGGATCTGGAAGGGGTTCCGGAGTCCGGCCAAGCCCCACGGGGATTCGGCCCTCCGCATTTTACCCAGGAACCGCGCGTCGGTGCGCCGGCTTTGGAGTGCGCCGGCATGTCGGCGCTTTGACGGCGGGACATGTCCCGCCGCCCGAAAAGCGGCGACACGTCGCCGCACTCCAAATCAAGACGCGCGCACCGCCCGCGCCGCCCTACAGCCGCGGCGCCGTCGGCTTGTGCGGCGCATCCCAGGCGTGTGCGCCGATCGCATTGAGCTTCCGCTTGTAGACCTTGTCGACGCAGCTCGCGTAGAGCGTGTCGAACTTCTCCCCGCCGAAACACAGGTTCGTGATCCGGCCGTTGGGTGTCGGGATGATCGCGTTCACCCGCCCCGCCTGGTCGCAGATCTGCACGCCGAGCGCCGTCGCCACGTAGAGTCGACCATCGCGGTCCACCTTCATGCCGTCTGCGCTGCTCTGATCGATCGTGTCGGGCTCGTGCAGCCAGTAATAACGCTGCTTGTGCGCCAAGGTGCCGTCCGGCTGCACGACATAACTGTAGATCCAGTGCGACCGGTAGTCGGCCACATAGAGCAGCGTCTGATCCGGCGACAGCGTGACGCCATTGGCGTAGCGCACGCCGGTGTCGACGACCGTCTTCGTGCCGTCGGGCCGGATCAGCCAGACCTTGCTCGGTTCGTTGCTGTTTCCGGCGGGCGGGTTCGTGACGTAGACGTTGCCGTTGCGCGCCACGACGACGTCGTTGCCCGCGATCTCGGTTGCGATCACGCTCATGCGGCCCTCGGCGTCGAAGGCCGTCACGCGCTGCAACGCGGTCTCGACCGCGTAGAGCCGGCCGTCGGGCCCGAAGGCCTGGCCGTTGGTGCGGTTCGTGTTTTCGCGGGCGAGCGTGACCTTGCCGTCGAGGGAAATCTTATACGCCTTGCTGTTCGGGATGTCGGTGAAGAACACCTCGCCCTTCGCGTTGGGCGCCGTGCCCTCGGTCAGCCGGTAGCCCTCGCTCACGAGTTGCCAGTCCTCGCCGGGGATGAGCACCGCGGCAAGCACGGCGTTCTTCGTCGGCGCCGCGGATTTCACCGGCGCCGGCCAGCCTTTCCAGAGCCAGCGGATCGCATCGGGAAACACCGCCGTGCCGTGCCGCCCGTTGTGGCCGCCCTCGCCCCAGACGTGGCTGACCTCGTAGCCGGAAAACGCCAGCGCGCGCTGCATCGTCTGGTTCGCCATCCACCAGTCGCCCGCGTAGATGTTGTTGTCGTTCGACCCGTCGACGAGGAAGACGCGCAGCGGCTTCGGTTCGTATTTGCGGATCAACGTCGGGTAGATGTCGCCGCCGCGCAGCCCGACGAAGGTCCCGACATTGCTGAACACCCGCGTGAACGCATCGGGCCGCTCCCACGCCGCGGTGAACGCGCAGATCGCGCCGCTGCTCGAGCCGCCGATGGCGCGGTCGTTGCCCGACTTCGAGAGCTTGATCGCGCGGCCGTCCGCCGTGCTCTTCGTCTCCACCGCCGGCAGCACCTCGTCGAGGACGAAGCGCGCGAAGGCGTCGCCCAGCCCGTCGTATTCATAGCTGCGATTGAAGCGATCGAGCGCCGCCGCGCCGGCCGCCGCTTTTTTTTTTAATGTTTGGTCGACCACCGAGATCTTCACGGGGATCTCGC
>CAZENI010000782.1:0-3088 GCA_964513055.1 uncultured Opitutus sp. | reverse complement strand
GGCCGCAGCGCGCCGCGGCCGATCGGGGAGATTTTCTTGTGATGGTATTTGCCGGTGCGATCGAGGGTCTCGGCGAACGGCACGTCTTCGCCGAGGTTGTAACGCGCGGTGTATTCGAAGCCTTTCAGCAGGCGGTGGTCGGCGTAACTGTAGAGGTCGAGCCCCTGGTTCCAGGCGATCTCGCAGGCGTCCCCGAGGTGCGCGAGGCCGAGCTGGGTGTGACCCATGTCGCGACCGCTCTCCTGGCACTGGCCCGTCTCGTTGATGATGTAATGGGTGAGCCGGCCATTGCCGGCGCCGGCGACGTAGTAGCGCA
Organism: uncultured Opitutus sp.; assembly: GCA_964513055.1. Lineage (GTDB taxonomy): Bacteria > Verrucomicrobiota > Verrucomicrobiia > Opitutales > Opitutaceae > ER46. The sequence goes on along the minus strand of CAZENI010000782.1, from coordinate 2,772 downwards.
GCGCGCGCTCGTAGATTTGCCGGTCGTCGCAGAAGACGCCGATCGCCAGCAGCGTCTTGATTGCGGCGGTGTCCCAGTTGCCGTTGGCGAAGAGTGCGAAGTCCCGGAGCGCCGGATAGATCGCGCGGCGCAACATGGCTTCCGTGCGCCCGACTTCGGCGTCGGACCAGCCGGCGCCGGTATGGCGCAGCAACTCCGCGGCATTGATCAATTTGAACGGCCCGAGTCCCGCCATCAGCACGGCATCGGCGCCGGTGACGCGCTGGAGCTGGTCGCTCCAGGCGTTGACGAGCGCCTTCGCGGTGTCCGCGAACGCCCGCTCGCCGGTGAGGCACCACAGCAGCGCGCCGTGATAGGCGGCGCTGGCGTCGGCGTCGAATTGCGCCTGGTTCACCGACGGATTGCGCCCGATCTCCCCGGCCGCGCCGCGCGACACGTAGGCCGGCTGGGAGGCGGGGTGCGCGCGGAATTTTTCGAAGCCACCGTAGATGGGTTCTACTTTGGCCGCGATCGCCTGCTGCATGCGCGTGAGGTCGTCCCGGCTGTGGAGGAGTCCGGGGTGGAGGAAGACGGTCTCCGCCGCGCGAGCTGCGCCGGCTGGTGACGCGAGCAGCACGACGAGGAAGGGGAGCAGTTTCAACATGGGCGACCGGTGGTGTTTCTCGCGCCGTTGCCGGAGGAGGGCAAGGGTTGTGCGCGCGCGGGAGTTTTCACTGGAAACGCTGCCCTGTGCCGGTGAACGTGGCGGCACCCCATGCTCCAAATCGCTCTCGAGCGCCCCGGTCACTTTGTCGCGCAGGACGGACCCGAACCTGTGGTCGCGCCCGGCCAGGCACTCGTGCGCGTGCACCGGATCGGCGTGTGCGGGACCGATCTCCACGCGTTTGCGGGACGGCAGCCGTTCTTCGCGTATCCGCGGATTTTGGGTCACGAGCTGGGTGTCGAAGTCATCGATCCCGGCAGCGAGCCCGGCGATTTGCAGGCCGGGGATCGGTGTTCGGTCGAGCCGTATCTCACTTGCGGTCGCTGTGTGGCGTGCCGGCGGGGGAAGACGAATTGCTGCACCACGCTGCAATGTCTCGGCGTGCATACGGACGGCGGGATGCGGCCGCGGATCGCGGTCCCGGCGGCGAAACTCCATCGCTCGCGCGTGCTCGACTACGAGCAACTCGCGTTGATCGAGACGCTCGGCATTGGGGCGCACGCGGTCGAGCGGGCGCAGATCGCGCCGGATGATTTCGTGGTGGTGATCGGCGCTGGGCCGATCGGTCTGAGCGTAATCCAGTTTGCCCGGCTTAGTGGGGCGAAGCTGGCGGTGATGGATGTGAGCGAGGCGCGGCTGCAGTTCGCGCGCGACCACCTTGGCGTGCGCGAGACGGTCGTCGCGGGCGAGGGCGTCGACGTGCCGGCGAGGCTGCGCGCGATCGGAGGGGGCGAGCTGCCCACGATCGTGATCGACGCGACCGGCAGCGCCACGTCGATGACGGCGACGTTCGACCTCGCGGCGCACGGCGGGCGCATCGTGTTCGTCGGGCTGGTGCAGGGCGACATCACGTTCAGCGATCCCAACCTGCACCGCCGGGAACTGACGTTGTGTGCGAGCCGCAACGCGACCGCGGGGACGTTTCGCGAGATCATCGCGCTCGTGGAAGCGGGGCGGATCGACACGCGGCCGTGGATCACGCATCGGTTCGCGCTGGCGGAGACGCCGCGGGTGTTTCCGGCGGAGATTGCGGGTAACCCGAAAGTCCTGAAGGCAATGATCAGCGTGCCGGCGTGAGTTTTCCGCGTTGTGTGTCCTCCCATTTGTCAGAATGACAGTCGGCTTCGAATCCACCCCATGAACATCCGTCGTTTCCTCCTCGCCGTCCCGTTGTTCGCCCTGCCGCTGGCGGCTTTCAGCGCTGAGTCGCCCCGCTGGTTCAAAGGCAACCTCCACACGCACACCCTCTGGAGCGATGGCGACGACTATCCCGAGATGGTGGCGGACTGGTATAAGCGGAACGGCTACCAGTTTCTGGCGCTGTCCGATCACAACAAGATCCAGGAGGGCACCGTGTGGTTCGAGCTCAAGCAGCCGGTGTCGATCAAGGGCGAGGTGGTGCAGCGGGGCGGCGGCGCGGTGCTGCAGAAATACCTGCAGCGCTTCGGGGCCGACTGGGTCGAGCAGCGCGAGACGAATGGAAAGAAGGAAGTGCGGCTGAAGCCACTCGCCGAGTATCGCGAGCTGCTGGAGGAGCCGGGCCGGTTCTTGATGATCCCGAGCGAGGAGATCACCTCGTCCTGGACGAGGCCCAAGGTCGGGAACGAGCCTGCGATGACGGGCCCCGTGCACATCAACATCACCAACCCGCACGCCCTCCTGGCGCCGCAGAATGCCGACAATGCGCTGGAGGTGATGCGGCGCGTGCTGGAGAGCGTCGCCGCGCAGCGCGAGAAGACGGGCCAGCCGATGTTCGCGCACATCAATCATCCCAATTTCCGCTGGGGCATCACGGTCGAGGAAATGATGAAGGTGGAGCTGGAGAAGTTCTTCGAAGTCTACAACGGCCACCCGGGCGTGGAGAACAACGGCGATGCGACGCGGCTCAGCATGGACGCGATGTGGGATGCCATGCTCACGTTCCGGCTCGCGGAGCTGAAGCTTGGCGTGGTCTACGGCGTCGGCGTCGACGACTCGCACCACTACCACGACATCAAGCTCGGCAAGAGCAACACGGGGCGCGGCTGGGTGATGGTACGCGGCCGCTTCATGGGCTCGGGTCCGAGCGA
>CAZENI010000781.1:0-3105 GCA_964513055.1 uncultured Opitutus sp. | reverse complement strand
CGCTCGTCCGCGGGCTCGCGCGCCATTCCGCCCGCACCGTCGGCAACTTCTGGGCCGACCTCATCCGCTCGACCTACTACCTGCTCCTGCCGCTCTGCCTGGTGTTCGCCCTCGTGCTCGTGTCGCAGGGGATGATTCAGAACTTCAAGCCCTACGACACGGCGAAGACCCTCGAGCCCTACACCCTCCAGGTCCCGCAAACCGACGCCCAGGGCCGGCCCGTGCTCGCCGCCGATGGCAAGACGCCGGTCATGGTCGATCGCGTTGTCGACACGCAGACCATCGTGCAGGGCCCGATGGCGTCGCAGGTCGCGATCAAGATGCTCGGCACGAACGGCGGCGGCTACACCAACGCCAACGCCGCGCATCCCTTCGAGAATCCCACGCCGCTCTCGAATTTTCTCCAGATGCTCTCGATCTTCGCGATCCCGAGCGCGCTCACCTATTACCTCGGCCGCATGGTGAAAAACCAGCGCCACGGCTGGGCCGTCTGGAGCGCGATGTTCGTCCTGTTTTTCGCCGGCACGCTCGTCGCCTGGCACTTTGAAGCGGCGGGCAATCCCCTGCACGCCCGGCTCGGCGCGGCGGTCGCGGACGGCAACATGGAGGGCAAGGAGGTGCGTTTCGGCATCTTCAACTCCGCGCTGTTCGCCACGATCACGACCGACGCCTCGTGCGGCGCCGTCAACGCCATGCACGACTCGTTCACGCCGATCGGCGGCCTCGTCCCGATCTTCAACATGCAGGCCGGCGAAGTCATCTTCGGTGGCGTCGGCGCCGGCCTCTATGGCATGTTGGTGTTCGTGGTGCTCGCCGTGTTCATCGCCGGCCAGATGGTCGGCCGCACGCCCGAGTATCTCGGCAAGAAGATCGAGGCCTATGACGTGAAGCTCGTGATGCTCGTGCTCATGGTGCTCGCCGCGTCGGTCCTCGGCTTCACCGCCTGGGGCGCCGCGAGCGCGTGGGGGCAGGCCGGGCTCAACAACGCGGGCCCGCACGGCTTCTCCGAGATCCTCTACGCCTACAGCTCCGCCGTCGGCAACAACGGCAGCGCGTTCGCCGGCCTCACGGCCAACCCGTCCGACGGCGACATGCACTACAACGTCACCCTCGGTCTCGGCATGCTCATCGGGCGCTTCTTCATGATCATTCCGATCCTGGCGCTCGCCGGCAGTCTCGCATCGAAGAAACTGATCCCCGCCAGCGCGGGCACCTTCCGCACCGAGGGCGCGACCTTTGTCGTGCTGTTGATCGGCACCGTCATCCTCGTCGGCGCGCTCACGCATCTGCCAGCCCTGGCGATCGGTCCGGTCGTCGAACACCACCTGATGGGCGCCGGAACCCTGTTCTGAGTCCGCGCCACTCCCCGCCCCTCACGTCCCCTTGCCGCGGCCCGCGGCGATTCCATGACCACCCAATCCGTCTCCCTCTTTGACCGCGGCATCCTCCTTCCCGCCATCGCGGACGCGTTCCGCAAGCTCGACCCGCGGACGCAGCTCAAGAACCCGGTGATGCTCATCACGCTCCTCGGCGCGCTCCTGGCGTTCGAGCAACTCTTCACGTCCAGCGAGCCGATCGGCTACGTGCTCCAGGTCGCACTCTGGCTGCTCTTCACCGTCCTCTTCGCCAACTTCGCCGAGTCGGTCGCGGAGGGCCGCGGCAAGGCGCAGGCCCGCGCGCTCCGCGCATCGCGCCAGCAACTCGTCGCGAAGCGCCGGCGCCCGGACGGCACGTTCGAGTCGGTCGACGCTTCGGCGCTGCGGCAGGGCGACGTCGTCTCGGTGTCCGCGCGCGAGGTCATTCCCGGTGACGGCGAGGTCGTCGCCGGCGCGGCGTCGGTGGACGAATCCGCGATCACCGGGGAATCCGCGCCCGTGATCCGCGAGGCCGGCGGCGACCGCAGCGCCGTCACCGGCGGCACGATGGTGCTCTCCGACACGCTCCTCGTCTGCATCACGACCAACCCCGGCGAGGGCTTCCTCGATCACATGATCAGCCTCGTCGAGGGCGCGACCCGCCAGAAGACACCCAACGAACTCGCGCTCACGATCCTGTTGTCCGCCCTCACCGTTATCTTCCTCCTCGTCGTCCTCACGCTGAAGCCGTTCGGCGCCTATGCGCAGGTGCCCTTCTCGATCACCACGCTGATCGCGCTGCTGGTGTGCCTGATTCCGACGACGATCGGCGGCCTGCTGAGCGCCATCGGCATCGCCGGCATGGATCGCCTGCTGCAACGCAACGTGCTCGCGATGTCCGGCCGCGCGGTCGAGGCCGCCGGCGACATCGACGTGCTCCTGCTCGACAAGACCGGCACGATCACGCTCGGCAACCGCCAGGCGGCCGACTTCCTCCCCGCGCCCGGCATCGCGAAGGAGCGGCTCGCCGAGGCGGCGCAACTTTCCTCGTTCGCCGACGAGACGCCCGAGGGCCGCAGCGTCGTCGTGCTCGCGAAGGAGAGATTCAATCTGCGCGCACGGGAGTTGACGACGCCGCACGCGTTCGCGCCCTTCACCGCCCAGACGCGCATGAGCGGCATCGACATTGCCGCGAACGGGAGCCAGCCGGCTCGTTCCATCCGCAAGGGCGCGGCAGAAAACGTCATCGCCTGGTCAGAGGCGCAAGGCGGGCGGTGCCCCGACGCCGTGAGGACCGCCGTCGCGGACATTTCCCGCCAGGGCGGCACGCCGCTTGTCGTCGCCGAAGGCCGCGAGGTCCTCGGCGTCATCTTCCTCAAGGATGTCGTCAAGGGCGGCATCAAGGAACGCTTCGCCCAGCTCCGCGCCATGGGCATCCGGACCGTGATGATCACGGGCGACAACCCGCTCACCGCCGCCGCCATCGCGGCCGAGGCTGGCGTCGACGATTTCCTCGCGCAGGCGACGCCCGAGATGAAGCTCGCCCGTATCCGCGAAGAACAGGCCGCCGGCCACCTGGTCGCGATGACCGGCGACGGCACCAACGACGCCCCGGCGCTCGCCCAGGCCGATGTCGGCGTCGCCATGAACACCGGCACGCAGGCCGCCAAGGAAGCCGGCAACATGGTCGACCTCGACTCCAACCCGACCAAGCTGATCGAGATCGTCGAGATCGGGAAACAGCTCCTGA
>CAZENI010000780.1:0-3109 GCA_964513055.1 uncultured Opitutus sp. | reverse complement strand
CCCTCTATGATCGGCTGACCAAGCTCGAACTTGACCTCACGGAAGCGATCAAGTCCGAACGCTACGAGGACGCCGCCCGCACTCGCGATGAAATCAACCAAGTCAAACAAGCGGTCAGCCAGCATGCCACGCGCTAAGGCCATGACGATTTCCTCGCTCATCGACACCCCCTCTGAGCTGACGGATTCCTCGAGCAACAAGACCGCGATCGTGCTGATGACGCGGGTGCGGCTCGCGCGCAATCTCGCCGGATATTCGTTTCCCGGCTGGGCCAAGCCCGCGCAGCGGGACGAGATTTTCCAGACCTGCCGCGGGGCCGTGAGCGCCACCGCGCAGATGAAGCGCTCGTTCAATGTGGCGATCGGCGAACTGAGCGATCTCGAACGCCAGATCCTCGTGGAGCGGCATCTCATCAGCCGCGAACTCAGCGGCGCGAAGGGCGGGGCCGGCGTGGTCATCAGCAAGGACCAGGCGTTTTCCGTGATGCTGAACGAGGAGGACCATCTCCGCATCCAGGTCCTGCGCGCGGGCTTCAACCTGAAGAAGGCCTGGAACGCGATCAACGACCTCGACTCGGCGCTGGAGGATCACCTCGACTTCGCGTTTTCACCCACGCTCGGCTACCTGACCGCGTGCCCGACGAATCTCGGCACCGGCATGCGCGCGTCGGCGATGATGCACCTGCCCGCGCTGGTGATCTCGAACCAGATGGAGAAGGTCGTGCGCGCGGTGAACCAGCTCGGCATGGTGGTGCGCGGCCTCTTCGGCGAGGGCTCCGACGCCAGCGGCTCGATCTTCCAGATTTCCAACCAGACGACGCTCGGCGAATCCGAGGAGGACATCATCAAGCGCCTCGGCTCGGTGCTCCAGTCGATCGTCGAACACGAGCTCAACGCCCGCGAGAAACTGCTCGAGGCCGATGCCGGCAAGCTGCTCGACAAGGTCGGGCGCGCCTATGGCATCCTCCAGAACAGCCATCTGCTGAGTTCGAGCGAGGCGATGAACCTGCTCTCGCTGATCCGGCTGGGCGTCGATTTGGGCGCGTTTCCCGACGGCAATCGCTCCGTGATCGACCGGCTCTTCATCGAGGCGCAGCCCGGGCACCTGCAGCACTCGCAGAAGGGCGAATTCGAGCCGGGCCAGCGCGATGTCCTGCGCGCGGCGCGGCTGCGCTCGGAGTTTGCCAATTTCACGCGCCCGGATTTCAGTTTTTCCAACAACGACAAGAACTAACTCCCGCTCCAACCCTTTACCTACATGTCCCAGGAACCGATGAACAACTTCACGCCCCGCGCGCAGCAGGTGCTCGCGCTGGCCCGCAAGGAAGCGGATCGCTTTCACCACAACTACGTCGGCACCGAGCACATCCTGCTCGGGTTGATCAAGCTGGGGCAGGGCGTGGCGGTCAGCGTCCTGCAGAAGATGGGCCTCGATCTCGAGACCGTGCGCTCCGCCGTGGAGAAGCAGGTCGGCACCGGCCAGGAGACCAAGGCGCAGAACAGCATCCCCTACACGCCGCGCGTGAAGAAGGTCCTCGCCCTCGCGGGCAAGGAGGCGAAGACGCTCAACCACTCCTATGTCGGGACCGAGCACATCCTGCTCGGCCTCCTGCGCGAGGGTGAGGGCGTCGCCGCGCGCGTCCTGAAGTCGCTCGACATCGACATCGAGCGCACGCGCAACGAAATCCTCCGCGAACTCGATCCGCAGTTCTCCGGCAGCCAGGGCGGCGAGGGCGGCGAAGAGGCCGCGGCGGGCAACCCGCAGCGGGCCGGGGCGCAGCCCGAGGACAAGAAGGAAGTGAAGACGCCGGCGCTGAAGGCGTTTGGCCGCGATCTCACCGAGCTTTCGCGCAAGGGTGAAATGGATCCCGTCGTCGGCCGGAAGAACGAAATCCGCCGCGTCATCCAGATTCTCTGCCGCCGCACGAAGAACAATCCCGTCCTGATCGGCGAGGCCGGCGTGGGCAAGACCGCGATCGTCGAGGGTCTGGCGCAGGAGATCGCCGCGGGCCTCGTGCCCGAGATCCTGCTCGAGAAGAAGGTCATCACGCTCGATCTCGCGCTCATGGTCGCCGGCACGAAATACCGCGGCCAGTTCGAAGAGCGGATCAAGGCCGTGATGGACGAGATCAAGCGCGCGAAGAACATCATCCTCTTCATCGACGAGCTGCACACGATCGTGGGCGCCGGCGCGGCCGAGGGCGCGATGGACGCGTCGAACATCTTCAAGCCCGCGCTCTCGCGCGGCGAGCTGCAGTGCGTGGGCGCCACCACGCTCAACGAGTATCGCAAATACATCGAGAAGGACTCCGCGCTCGACCGGCGTTTCCAGTCCGTGAAGGTCGAGGCGCCGTCGGTCGACGACACGATCCTCATCCTGAAGGGCATCCGCTCGAAGTATGAAGATCACCACAAGGCGACCTTCACCGACAAGGCGCTCGAGTCCGCCGCGAAGCTTTCCGACCGCTACATCACGGGCCGCTTCCTGCCGGACAAGGCGATCGACGTGATGGACGAGGCCGGGTCGCGCGCGCGCATCGGCGCGCTCAGCCGCCCGCCCGATGTCGAGAACCTGACGAAGGAGATCGAGTCGGTCTGCGCGCTCAAGGAGAAGGCGATCAGCGAGCAGCATTTCGAGGAGGCCGCGAAGTTCCGCGACCAGGAGAAGCAGCTCCGCGCCAAGCAGGAGCAGGTCACCGAGCAGTGGAAGAAGCAGCGCGACGAGAAGCGCGTCCTGATCGACGAGGACCTGATGATGCAGGTCGTCGCGGACTGGACGGGCATTCCGCTCTCGCGGATGGAGAAGAAGGACAGCGAGAAGCTGCTCAACCTCGAGGGCGAGCTGCAGAAGGCCGTCATCGGGCAGGACCCGGCCGCGGGCTCCATCGCCCGCGCGCTGCGCCGCTCCCGCGCCGACCTCAAGGATCCGCGCCGGCCGATCGGGTCGTTCATGTTCGTGGGCCCGACGGGCGTCGGCAAGACGATGCTCGCGAAGCAGCTCGCCGCGCAGATGTTCGGCAACCAGGACGCGATCATCCAGATCGACATGTCGGAATACATGGAGAAGTTCGCCGTCTCCCGCCTCGTCGGCTCGCCTCCGGGCTACGTCG
>CAZENI010000779.1:0-3111 GCA_964513055.1 uncultured Opitutus sp. | reverse complement strand
TTGATGTCGGTGACGAGCAGGGCGGCGAACGCGAGTTTCTCCTCGTCGCGCAGTTCCTGGACCGCCTTCGCGATCGGCTTGGCGTGCTGCCAGAAATTGCCGAAGCCGAGTTCCTCGACCTGTGACACCGCAAAACGGATACCCTCCTCCTCGTAGATCTTGAAATCGGAGCGGACGACCTTTTCGGGCGGGTTGGCGAGGATGACGGAGCCGGAGTTGAAGATCTCGTCGGCGAGCTGCTTCGAGTTCACCCCGGCGATCTCGGCGAGCCAGGCGAGGAGCTTGGCGTCCTTGGGCGTGGCGGTGGGACCGTTGAGGTGAAGCGTGTCGGAGATGAGGCCCGACATCATGATGCCGGCGACGGCGGGCGAGGGCTGGAGGCCCTCGCGACGGAAGAGATCGGCGACGATCGTGCAGGTGGAGCCGACGGGCTCGTTGATGAAGAGGATGGGCTGCGCGGTGTGCAGGGCGCCGAGCCGGTGGTGATCGATGATCTCGGCGATGGTGACTTCCTCGGCGCCGGGCACGGCCTGGGTGAGCTCGTTGTGGTCGACGAGCACGAGGCGGGTCTGGACCGGCTTGAAGATGTCACTCTTGGTGAGGATGCCGATGAGCGCGCCGTCGTCGTTGGTGACGAGCACGGCGTGGGTCGTGACGGAGAATTTCTTGCGGACGTCGGCGATGCGTTCGTCGGGATCGACGGTCACGACCGAGCGCTCGACCACGCGCTCGATGCTCGAGGCGGTGCGGACGACCCAGGCGGTGGTGGCGGAGTCGTAGGGGCTGATGATGAGGCTGACGTCCTTGGCCTTCGCGAGCGCGATGGTCTCCTCGTCGATGTCGATGCCGCTGGTGATGACGAGCGCGCGGATGCCGAGCTCGATGGAGCGGCGCTGCACGTCGCGGCGATCACCGACGATGATGATGGACTGGTTGGCGGGAATTTTTTCGCGCTCGGAGATGCTCCAAAAGGAGCGGATGTCCATCGTGCCGAGGCGCACGAACAGGTCCTCGACCTTGTCCTCGCCGACGAGGTGGACGGCCCGGCCCTTGAGCGCGCGGGCGATGGCGGCGAGCGAGGTGTGCACCTGGCGCATGAGGCGCGGCTCGCTGACGCGCGGAATGAAGATGCCGCCGAGGTGGGCGATGGAGAGGGTGCCGAGGGGTTTGCGCCGGGTGTTGGTGACGGGCAGGACGCGGATGTGATGGCGGTCGATGAGCTCGAGGGCCTCGGCGCAGGTGGCGGACTCGGCGACGGCGATGACGCTGGGCGTCATCAGATCGTGAACGCGCGGCGAGACATCGCTGAGGTAGTGCGGGAGCGGCTGGTGGAAGCGCGCGAGGATGGTATCGATGCGGGCGTTGGAGTTGCCGCAGCGCGCGGCGATGTAGCCGCGCTCGCCCTTGGCCTCCTTGTAGGCCGTGTAGGCGATGGCCGAGCAGATGGCGTCGGCATCGGGATTCCGGTGGCCGACGACGTAGGTCGGGCCGGGCGGGTTGTGAGTGGGTGCGAGTGCGCTGCGGGGCGCAGCGGGCTCGGGGCGGGCGGAAGTCATGAGTGCGCGGACGATGGACGGCGCGGGAGGGCGGGGGAAGCGGGAAAATGAAAAGCCCGGCTGCGCGGGCAGCCGGGCTGGAGAGTAGAAGGAGAGTTGGCGAAGGGCTTAAGGCCCGCGGGTAGCGAGAGTGCCGCCAGCGGAGCCAATCATACCAGCAGCGCCGGTCGGAGGGGGAATACCGTAGATACGTGCACTGTTAGCGGTGGCGGCAGTGTTGAACGGAACTGCTTGTCGGATGTCTTGGGGACGGGTCTGACTCGTGCTGGTCGGATTGTTAGAGAAGAAGGGGCTGATAGTCGTGCCCTGATTCTGGGTGTGAGGGTAAAAGGCAACGTTACCACCGAGGAAGGCGATGAACCCGCCCGTGTCTTTGTAGACACCGCTAGTGGCGCTCCACAATCCGGTGCTTTGGAGTCCGCGGGTATAAACCACCGGAGTCGTCGCAGCATCGCTCATCTTCACGCCACCAACAAATTCCCAAGACGGCGAGCGGCCGCCCTGTGTAAATTCGTTGAACAGCTGATTGCGAGCGGCCGTCGGGGCGATGATAAACTTGGGGTAGGTGCCATTGAACGCCGGGTCGTTCTTGGCGAACCAAAAGGTCGGATCGGTGAGAATGTTGTTCTTCGCCAGGATGCCCGGCCAACGCCAAGCGGGCTGCGGGGCGGCGAGAGTCTGATTGGTGATTTGTTGCGGATCAGGGAGTCGATCTCCATTCTCGCCGGCGTAGATTTGCGCGGCCTTGAGGATCTCCCGGATGCTGTTGCCGTCGACGGCGCGCTGGGCCTTGTCGCGCACGGTGCCTACGGTCGGGATCACGATGGCGGCCAGAATGCCGATGATCGCGATGACGGTGAGCAGTTCGATCAGGGTAAAGCCGCGGACGCTCTGGCGCGGACGGGCAGGCACTCCGGCACGGGCGGAGCAACGAGGTAGGTTTCGCATGTAAGGGGAGGCTGGTGGCGGGAAAGACGCAGGAAGCCAAGCGACAGTTTCGGCGAAAAATCCCGGGCACAAGCAGAATTTCCCCGCGGCGGGCTGGACAAAACTTTTTTCGCGCACCTACGCTGCGACGATGAAGATCTATCTCGATGGCGCGTTCGTCGACAGCGCGGAGGCCAAGGTGTCCGTGTTCGATCACGGCCTGCTCTATGGCGACGGCGTATTCGAGGGCATCCGTCTCTACGGGGGAAACATCTTCCGCCTCGATGAGCACCTCGAGCGGCTCGAATACTCGGCCAAGGCCATCATGTTGCAGCTTCCGCTGAACCGGGCGCAGCTCAGCGAGGCGACCTGCGAGACGTGCCGGCAAAACGGCCTGACCGATGCCTACATCCGGCTGGTGGTGACGCGCGGCGTCGGTGACCTCGGGCTCGCGCCGTGGCTCTGCCCGAAGCCCACGCTGTTCATCATCGCGAGCAAGATTTCGCTCTATCCGAAGGAGTATTACGACAACGGCCTGGCGATCGTCACGGTGCCCACGCGGCGGATCAACCCGGCCGCGCTGCCGCCGACGATCAAGTCGCTGAACTACATGAACAACATCCTCGGC
>CAZENI010000778.1:0-3113 GCA_964513055.1 uncultured Opitutus sp. | reverse complement strand
GATCTGGATACGCTGCGCGCCGCCGGGCGCGACGCGCGGATCTGCCCCTACGAGATCACCCGCACCGCCCTCGCGTTCAACGATCTCTGGATTGGCGACTACAACTACGTCTTCGCCCCGCGGAACCGCGGGCTGTTCTTCGAGCAGCCCGGCTTCGTCGCCGCCCGCACCCTCCTCCTGATCGACGAGGCGCACAACCTCCCCGCCCGCGTCGCCGACGCCTGGTCGCACGCCTTCACCGCCGCCGCGGCCTACGCCACGCGCGACGAACTGCACCGCGTGCACGTCCCCGCCCCGCTCGCCACCGCCTGGGATCACTGGTGCCACTTCCTCCACCACCGGCGCGCGACCGACGCCCTTCCGGCCGCCGACGAGGACGACGCGCGGCACCTGCTCGAGGGCATCGCGAAACAACTGCGCGGCGCCGCCCTCGATCTCGCCGCCCTCGGCCCCCAGGCCGCCGACGCCCTCTGGTCCGTGCCGGCGCTGCTCGACGAACTCGCCGCGCCCGACGCCCCGGGCACCGCCCCTCTCCCGCGGCTCTGGTGGAGCCCCCGCGACGCCGAGCTCGCACTCACCTGCCTCGACGCCGCGCCCGCCATCGGCGCGACGCTCCGGGAATTCGGCGGGGTCGTGCTCGCGAGCGCCACGCTCACGCCGGTCGACGGCTTCGCCACGGCCTGCGGCCTCGACGCCGGCGGCGCCGCCGCTCCGGGCCGGCCCGAGTTCCCGCGCCCGTTCGCCACCGACGACGTCACCCCCGGCTTCACGCCGCCCGACAAACTCGGCGCCCTCACGAAGCGCGACACCCGCAAGCTCTACCGCCAGCTCACCAGCGCCGCCGAGTTGCTCCGCGTCGAGGAGGAGCGCGACGCCGCCGGCCCTGCGCTCCTGCGCGCCCACACGCCCTGGCGCGACGGCGCCTACGACCTCGCCTTCGACGCGCGCGTCGACACGACGTTTCAACAGCGCGCCTTCCATCACACCACCACCGCCGCGACAGTCGCCGCGCTCCACCGCGCCGCCGGCGGCTCCGTCGCCGTCTTCTTTCCCTCCTACGCCTACGCCGACGCGATCGCGCGCGAGGTGGCGGCCATCGCGCCGGAGGTCCGCGTGTCGCTCCAGCCCAGGCTCCGCGACCTCGCCGCGCAGTCGGCCTGGGTGGAGGAATCGCTCCTGCTCTGCGACGCGCTCTTTCTCGTCCTCGGTTCCAGCTTCGCCGAGAGCATCGACGCGCTCGGCGGCCGCGTGTCGCACGCCATGGTGGTCGGTCCCGCCCTGCCCGAGGTCAACGCCGTGCAGCGCGCGCGCCTCGCCGAGGCGGCGCGGGCCGGACTCGCCCGCGAGGCCGCCTTCCGCCGCGTCTACCAGCTCCCGGGCATGATCAAGGTGAACCAGGCCCTCGGCCGCCTCGTGCGCGCCCCCGGCCAGCGCGCGCGCGTCGTCCTCCACTGTCGCCGTTTTCTGGAGACGACCTACGCGGACCTCCTCGCGCCCGAGTATCGGGCCGGCACCGCCGTGCGCGACGACGCGGGTTTCGCCGCCTGGCTCGGCGCCCCCCCCTAGCCTCCGCCCCGGCGCACTCCGCGCGGGCGCGGCCGCTTCGCCGTTCGCATCTATGCGTATTCAGCCGCCCGCGGTTTCGGATTATTCTCCCGGCGCATGACGCCTACTTCCGCTCTCCGCCCCACTGCGCTCGTTCGCTTCCGCCGCCTCCTCGCGCCCCTCGCTGGCGCTCTGCTGCTCGCCACCGCCGCCCGGGCCCAGACCTGGACCAACGTCCCCCACGGCCTCGGCGCCACCATCAACCAGTCGTTCGCCGGCGTCGCCGCCGGCAACGGCGTCTTCGTCGTCACCGGCACCAATCCCGTCAACGGCGCCATCCAATACGCCACCAGCACCGACGGCACCACCTGGACCGCGGGCACCATCGCCACCCAGCTCGGCAGCGCCTCGCACACGCGCCCCCGCTTCCTCAACGGCCGCTTCATCATCTTCGCCGGCGGCACCCGCGGTTCCGGCACCAGCACGGTCAACGCCGGCGCCTACTACACCAGCACCGACGGCCGCACCTGGACCGCCAACGAAACTCCGCCCGACTTCTCCTTCCTCCCCGCCGAGATCGACTACGGCAACGGCCGCTACGTCGCCGTCGGCGGCAACGGCTACCTCATCGGCTCCGCCGACCTCGTCACTTGGACCCGCCTCACCTCCAACGTCACCGGCATCTTCAGCTACCAGGATGTCGCCTTCGGCAACGGCCGCTGGTTCATCACCACCAACGGCGGCGGCACCGGCACCACCTCGACCGACGGCCAGAACTTCACCTCCGTCGCCGGCCTCGCCGGCGCCGCCGTCCCCCGTCGGCAATATGTACCGCCGCGGCGCCGGCCTCGCGGGCGCCGCCGGCGGCTACCGCGTCGAATACGGCAACGGCGTCTGGTTCTTCTATTCCCAAATCAACAACGCCGTCTCCACCGATGGCGCCACCTTCACCACCGTCGTCCGCAGCAACACCACGCCGGGCGGCACCGGCACCATCCGCTTCGCCAACGGCCGCTTCCTCTCGCCCGGCAGCATCGTCACCCCTTTCCAGGCCTCGCTCGACGGCCGCACCTGGACCAACTTCGGCGCCTACCCCGCCGTCACCTCCATCTTCACCGCCACCTACGACTTCGCCTTCGGCGGCGGCAAATACATCACCGCCGGCTCCATCACGCCGTCGCTCGCGCAAATCGCGAACCCCGTGCCGATCATCTACACCCTCGACGAGTCCGCCGCGCCCTCGACCCCCGTGCCGCCTTCGATCAGCACCGCGCCCGCCGCCGTCAACGCTGTCCTCGGCGGCCGCGCCACCTTCTCCGTCGCCGCGCTCGGCGCCGGCAACACGTATCAGTGGCTCAAGGACAACGTCGCCATCGCCGGCGCCACCGCCGCCACCTACACCATCGCCGCGGTCACCGCCGCCTCCGCCGGCAACTACAGCGTCCGCATCACCAACTCCCTCGGCACCGTCACCAGCACGCCCGTGCCCCTGACGCTCGTCGCCGCCAGCGCTGCCGGCCGCCTCGGCAACATGTCGATCCGCACCAACGCCGGCACCGGCGACAACA
>CAZENI010000777.1:0-3119 GCA_964513055.1 uncultured Opitutus sp. | reverse complement strand
AGCCGTTCGCGTTGAACCGCACCTCGCCGCGCACGACGGAGTCCGGATTGATCATCGGCACGAACTTGAAGATCGTCGTCTCGCGCAGTTCGCGGGCCGCGGGCGCGTCCGAAAGCACGAACCGCAGCGCCCCCTCGACGAGGAACGACGTGCCGCACTCCCAAGCATGCTGCCGCGCCTGCAGCCAGACGACCTTCTTGGCCCCATCGGGCCGCGCGAAATTCGTCACCGTCACCAGGTGCAGCGGCCGGCCGAGCACCGACTGCCCGATGATCTCCGTGCGTGCGTGCGGCGACTCCGCGAACGAAGAGAGCAGCTCGAGCAGCCGCGTGTGCGGATAGGGCGGAATGTGCGCGAGCCAGACCGTGTTGCCGCGCGGCTTCACGATCAGCGTGAGTTCGTCTTTCGCCTGATCCCAGGCCGCCTCGGAAAAATGCGTCCACGTCCGGTTGTCCTCGCTGAACACCGGCCGGAACCACGCGCCCGCCGGCGAGTTCGCCGGCCGATCGTTGTATTCGCCCTTGAAGGACGTCAGGCGGAGCGTGAGCTCGCGGCCGGCGACGTCATCCATCCGGAAATAAAACCACGTGGCCTGCCGGTTGCGTCCGCGCGCATCCTGCTGGCCGCGGACATGGAGCCGGAACTCCGTCTCGCCCAGCTTTTCGATCAGGCCGATCGACGCGCTGTCGAAGGCCGTGTTGAACAACACCGGACGGGTGGCCGGTGCGGCGGTCTCCGCCGCCGGGAGTCGGCCTGCGCCGAGGGCGATGAGCAGCAGGGCAAGGGGCAAACGCATCACGCCACCGTGGGCCGGCAGGCGCACTGGCGCCACGTCAATCTGCCCGCGCCGCCGCCGGCCGCTCCGCCCGAGCGCGGCCGACAATTGTTTCGCGGCCCGCCGGTCCGTCGGCCCAATCTCCCTCCACCCCATGAAACTCCGCGCCCGCCTCCTCGTCCTGACCTCGCTCGCGTTCGCGCTCTCCCTCGCACCCGCCCGCGCCGCCGACGGCTGGCGTGCGCTCTTCAACGGCCGGGATCTGTCCGGCTGGAAGCCGAACGTGTATCCCGATTCCTGGTCCATCGTCGACGGCACCATCCGCGCGAAAGCCACGAAGGAGAGTTCCCACCTGTTCTTCGTCGGCGATCGGGCCGAGGGCTTCGAGCGCTTCAAGGACTTCGAACTCGAGGTCGTCACCCGCAGCGAGCCGAACTCGAATGGCGGGATCTTCATCCACACCGACTACGCGACGATGAGCGCCGCGCTGCGGCTTTCCCAAGGTTACGAGATCCAACTCAACAGCTCCGCCCGCGAAAAGAAGAAGACCGGCAGTCTCTATGCCATCGTTGATCTCGACACCTCACCGGTGGACGAGACGAAGTGGTTCACGGTGAACATCACCGTCCGTGGCCGGCGCATCGTGATCCAGATCGACGGAAAACCCGTCGTCGACTACACCGAACCGGCCAACGCGCCGCGGCCCAAGGGGCGCGAAGCCCGCCTGCTCAATCCCGCCGGCGGCGCCATCGCACTGCAGGCGCACGATCCGGGCAGCACGTTCTATTTCAGGAGCGTGCGAGCGCGCCCGCTCGGGCCCTGAGGCGTAACCATGCAGTCGAACTTTGCGCAACGATGTAGCAGCCGAGGTAACGAGGCTGGTTTGGGCCGGTCACCTTCGTTCAGCCTCGTTACCTCGGCTGCTACTCTCGACTGCATGAACACGGCTGAGGCGCCAGGTGGCGACCGGTCTCCCGGCCGCCCGCGCCCGTTCAGCGCAGCGTCTTTTTCAGGAACGCGAGGCCCTTCACCGCGATGTCGTTGCGGCGCGGCTCAATCGTCCGCCAGATGGCGGCCGCCCGCGCGATGACCTTCACATCGGTCGTGAACGACTCGATCACGACGTCGCCCTTATAGCCGATTTCCTTGAGGGCCTTCTTGATCCCCTTCCAGTCGATGTGATCGCCACCCGGCGTGCCGCGGTCGCTGCCGCACGCGTGGAAGTGCGCGAGGTGCTTGCCGGCCTTCCGAATCGCGGCGGCCTGGTTCTTCTCCTCGATGTTCATGTGGAACGTGTCGAGGTGCAGCTTCAGCGCCTTCGAGCCGACCGCCTTGATCAGCTTCAGGCCCTTGTCGCAGGTGTTGAGGAAATCCGTCTCGAACCGGTTCAGCGGCTCCACGCAAATCGTGATACCCTTGGCCTCGGCGTGCTGCGCGAGTTCCTTGAGGTTCTTCACGACCAGGTCCCACTCGACCTTCTGCTGCGCCGGCTCGACCGCGTCGGCCTTGCCGACCACCGAGTAAACCGGGCCGATCAACGAGGGGCAGCCGAGCACGACTGCCTGGTCGATGAGCGCCTTGCAGTAGTCCATCGCCGCCTTCTGATCCTCGGGCGAGCCGCGGAAGTCGCGGCCCGGTCCCATGCACGCGCACACGCTGCCGATCGCGATGCCGGCCTTGTCGGCGGCCGCCTTCACCGCCGCCGGGTCGATGTGCGACGGGTCCTCGATCGGGATCTCGACGGTGTCGAAGCCCCATTTCTTGAACATCGTAAAGAGCTTGGTGCTCTCGGTCGTGAACGGGGAAACGAAGAGGAATGAGTTGATGCCGAATCTCATGATGATGGGGGAGCGTTGGAGTTGAAAACCCGGCCACACAAGGGCGCGCGCGCGCCGGGCTCAAGGCGTTTTCCGCATGATCGTCGGCGAGCACCCGCCGCACCTGCGGCTGGGCCTCACCGCACCTCGCTCAACCTCCGCCCGCGTGCCGGCGCACGATCGCCTCCAGCGCGCTCCGCTGCGCGACGAGGCTGCGCACCATCGCAAACTGATTGGCCGCGCGGTCGAGGTTGTGACCCGGGCGCTTGATCTTGAAATACACGTCGCCCGCGAGGAAGTCCGTCAGGAACCTCAGCCCGATCTCGAAGGTGATGACCTGCCCGGCAATCGCGAGATGGGCGATTTCGGCCGGATTGAGGAAGGAGCCCGCGCTCGACAGATAGCCTTCAACCAGCGCTTCGAAAATCTCGGTGCGCGCCTGCACGCGGCCCAGGTCCCGCTCGTCCTCCGCCGCGGAGTTCGTGGCCGAGCGCACCATGTCGCCGAAGTCATGGAGCGCGAGGCCG
>CAZENI010000776.1:0-3134 GCA_964513055.1 uncultured Opitutus sp. | reverse complement strand
TGGCCGTGGTGAGGCGGGCGCCGCCGGGGGCGGAGACGTCGCTGCGCAGCACGGCCTTCTTGACGTCGAAATTCAGATACATGCCGTTGCCGAGGTTGATGTCGCAGCCGGCCTGGGCGGCAACGCCGGCGCTGAAGTTCTCGAGGGCAAGCGGCACGGTGGCGACCTGGAGGCGCGTGGCGTAGATGAGGGTGAAGTTCGCGCCCGCGCCGACGTAGGGCTGGAAGGTGGCGCCCGGGGCGAAGTGATACTGCGCGAGCAGCGACGGGGGCAGGTGGCGGAAGGTGCCGAGCTTGCCGACGCCGGCGAGTTTCACCTCCTGCGACTGCGGGATGGTGAGCACGAGCTCGGTGCGGAAGTTCTCGGTGAAGGCGTAGGTGAAGTCGAACTCGGGGATCCACTTGCTGTTGATCGAGACGGCGTCGGCGCCGAAGTTGATGCCGAGGGCGGAAAAGGCGTCCGATTTGTCGGCCATTTCCAGATACGTGGCGCGCACGCGGGCGGTCCACTTGCCGGCGGTGGCGGCGGAGAGGGCCGGGGCGGCGGTGAGCAGCGCGGTGAGGAGGAGACGGGATGGGATCCGTAGGTTCATGCGGGTTTTGCGTGTGTTCGCCGACGGCGGTTCCGGAGCGGAACGCCGTCAGACGGGCGCGGACGGTATCAACAACCCGGCGACGCGGCTCCGCGGATCTTGGCCGAGCCCGCGCAGAAATTGCCCGGCCGGTCAGCCGGCGCGGTCCGCGGCGCGCAGCGGTGCGAGATCGGGATCCGTGGCGGCGAGGCCGGCGAATTTCCGATCGAGGGCGACGGCCCGGGCGACGCGGTGGCGGGTGGTGGCGAGGTCGCCGCGCTGGCAGGCGTAGCAGCCGAGGTTGAACTGAATTGTCGGGTCCGCGGGATGGTGCCGCTCGGCGTCGAGGAGGATCTGCTCGGCGGCGTCGAGCGACTCGGCGCGGCGGGTGGCGTAGGCCCAGGTGACCCAGAGGCCGGCGTCGCCGGGGGACCGATGCACGAGCGAACGCGCGAGGTCGCGCACGGCGGGCCAGTTCTTCTGCTCGTGGAGAAGGGCGAGCCGCACGGCGATCACTTCGGGCAGCTCGGCGTCGCGCCCGGAAATGGCGTTCAGCTCCGCCGCGGCCTCGGCGAGCATGCCGAGTTCGAGGTAGCCTTGGGCGTGGGAAAGGTGGCGCCGGGGAAGCATGCCGAGGGAATGGCCGCAAGGACGCACGAGGCGGCGGCGGGGTGCAAGCCGGGGCGGACGCGGCGCGCGGAGGGGAGGGGCGGACGTGAGGTGGGCGCGGGGGTGAGCGCGCGGGTGAGTGCGCGGGTGAGTGCGCGCGCGGATGACACGCCCCTCGAAACCATCGGCTTGGGGTCAAGCCGGAATGGCGCTAAGTTGAACGAACAGGTCGTTCGTTCTCGTTCCTCGTTCTCGTAATCGTTCTCTCGAAGCCTTCTCGTCGGTCACAAGAGAACGAGAACGATTACGAAGAACGAGAACGAGGGTCGAGTCATCGATGCTCTGCGTTATCTTCGCGCCGTTCGGGTCAAGCCGTTCCACCTCGGAGTGGAGGGCGGCTGGCCTCAGCTCTTCGGGGGGCCGCCGAGATGGGCGGCGTGAGCCGCGTAGCCGGCGACGTCGGAGAGCATCGCGTCGATCGTAGCGGCGAGCGGCTCGATCTTCGCGAGGCCGGAGAACACGGCCTTGTCGCCGATGGCGTCCTCGATGACGAAGGCCGGGCGCTGCGTGACCTGGTGCGCGAAGAATTCCTGCGTGCAGGCCTGGACGCGCGCGCGGACCTCGGCGGATTCGGCGCGAGCGCGGAGT
This sequence comes from uncultured Opitutus sp., assembly GCA_964513055.1. GTDB lineage: Bacteria > Verrucomicrobiota > Verrucomicrobiia > Opitutales > Opitutaceae > ER46. The sequence continues at coordinate 1,306 of CAZENI010000776.1, read as the reverse complement.
TTTTTGGCGTTGAGTTTCTGGCCGCCGGCCTTCGCGGCGATCGCGACGGCGACATCCAGACGGAGCGTCTTCTGGCCTTCGCGCTCGCCGGCGTGGGCGAGGGCGAGGCGGATCTCGTCACCGTTGAAACCAAAGTCGCGCGCGGCCTCGGCCACGAGGTTCGGCGCCACGATCACGCCCTCGGTGATGAACTCCGGCTCGAACCAGCCGGAACTGAGCATGAACGGCGAGCGCATGAGCAGGCCGCTGCGCCGGTAGAACCAGTCGCACTGCGTGCGCGACACCGGGTAGTCGCTGGCGTTCATCTGCGCGATCTTCCACGCGAACTCCGCGCGGCCGGCGTAGCGCTGTTTCAACTCCGCCCACATCGGCTCGGCCCAGTAGCACCACGACGAAGTGACCTCGAGGAAGTAGGTGATTTTCATGCGCGGCCAGCGGAGTGCCGGCGGCGCGGCGGGTCAACGCGCGAGACGCGCGGTGGCGATACAGCGGCGCAGGCGGGGCGGCGGCACAACGGGCGCGAGTCCCGCGCGCCTGGTCCCGCCCCTCACGCGGCGAGCTATGCGATCGAAGGCAGCGGGCGCCACGAGCCGGCGCGGCGGCTACGGCTGCTTTTTCTTGTCGCCGCCGAAGAGGTTCTTGATCGCGCCGCCGACCTGCTTCACGGCCTCGGCGGCGCCGGCGCCGCCGGTCTTCGCGATGTCGCCGGCGGCCTTGGCGGTCGCGCTGACGATGCTGCCCGTGACGCTCTTCATGACGGCGAAGACGAGCTGGTCGGGCGTGATGCCGCCCTCCTTGGTGCCGAGGTCGGTGAGGGTGATGTCGGGCATCGGCAGGCTCATGCCGGTGCCGGCGACGCCGAGGCGGACCTTGCCGTTGGTGAGGGTGAATTTCTTCACGGCAAACTTGATCGGCTTGCCGTCCTTGGTCGTGGGCTGGCCGGCGGCGTCCTTGCCGCCGCCGAGGGACTTCTCGATGTTCTTGAGGAGGTCGTTGACGTTGCTGGCGACGAGCTTGGTCTCGTAGTTGAACTCGGGGGCGTCGATCACGATTTCGTTGATCACGATGTGGTCGCCGAGGATCGAGAACGGCGCGAGGTCGAGGTGGATTTTGCCGAGGGAGCAGAGGTTGTTCTCGCTCCAGCCGGTGGGGTTGCCGACGACGAGGCCGGAGAGCGTGGCGGTGCCGCTGAGCGGGGAGATGCTGGCGCTGGCGAGCACGACCTTGGTCTGCGTGAGCCGGGGGGCGAAGTTGTTCACGCCGGCGGTGACGATGTCGCCGAGGAAGAACGCGGTGGCGAGGGCGC
>CAZENI010000775.1:0-3148 GCA_964513055.1 uncultured Opitutus sp. | reverse complement strand
CCCCCGTCCGCAGCGTCCCCGCCGGCGTGACCAGGTGAAACGTCGATCCGCGCGCCACGTTCAGCTTCTTCACCGCCACCGTCAGATCGCCCCGCACCAGTTTGATCCGCGTGCGCGAGAGCGTTGGCTCCGCCTTCAAGTCCGCGACCCGAAACGCATTCGTCGACGGCGCCTGCCCGAACTCCTCGATCTCGATCTCCGCCTCCGGCCCGAGCTGCACCGACGCCCCGTTTGAAAACGCCAGCGTCAGCATCGAGCGCCGCCCCGTCGTCACCATCGCACCGATGCGCACGCGCTCGTCCGCCTTCAACGCCCGCTTCTGCTCCCCGTTGATCATCGCGGCCTCGCCGGTGACATCCGCGACCGTGATCGTCCCCGGCCGCGGCAATTCGATCTCCGGCGCCTGCGCCCGGGCGCACGCCGCCACTGCCACTGCCAGCGCCACTCCGAGCCATCGCCGCATTTTCACCCCTGTCGGCGTAAGCACCCCCGCCCCGCGGGCAAGCTTCTTCCCCACCATCGCGAGCCAGCACGCAACTCATACTCCTGCTCATACTCATGCTCATGCTCTTCCTCTTTCTCTTCCTCTTTCTCTTTCTCCGCCCGCCCCCACCCCCGCGCTCGCCCTTGCCCCCGCCCCGCCCCCGCGCTTTCGTCGCCCCCGTGTTCCGCCGGCTCCCCCTGCTGCTCCTCGCCCCGCTCCTCCTCGCGCCCGCCCACGCCTCGTATCCGATCATGGATCACGGCGGCCGCCCGCCCGACCTCCGCGCCTTCGCCACCCTCGACGGCTCCGACGGCCCGGCCCCCGGCGCCCTCGTGCCGAATTTCCGCCTGACCGACCACCGCGGCGTCACCCGCGAGCTCCATTACGAATCCACCGCCAAGGTCGTCGTGCTCGTCTTCACCGGCTCCGGCCATCCGCGCGCCCTCGCCACCGCCGCCGCCCTCCGCGCCCTGCGCACACGCTTCGCCGCGGCCGACGTCACGCTCTGGCAGATCGATCCCAATGCCGGCGCCCGCCGCCCCGTGATCGCCGCCGAGCAGACCCTCTTCAACAACGACACCCCCGTCCTCCTCGACGACGCCCAGCTCGTCGCCACCGAGCTCGGCGCCACCCGCCAGCTCGAGGCCTTCGTCTTCACCGCGCCGCCCTTCGCCACGCTCGTCTACCGCGGCCCCCTCGACAACGCCGACCCCGCCACGCTCGCCCCGCCGACGGAAAACTACGTCGCCGACGCCGTCGCCGCCACCCTCGCCGGCCGGCCGCCCGCCCGCCCCCGCGTCGATCTCTCCGCCGCCTCGCTCCCGCTCGACCTGCCCCCGTCTCCGGGAATCAACTACGCGACCGACGTCGCCCCGATCGTCGTGCGCCGCTGCGTCGCTTGCCACTCCCCCGGCAACATCGCGCCCCACGTCTACGCGAAGTTCGACGACCTCGCCTCGCGCGCCACCTCCGTGCGCGCCTCCCTCCTCGTGAAACGCATGGCGCCCTGGCACGCCGACGCCCAGTTCGGCGTGTTTGCCAACACCGTCGCCCTCCCGCCCGCCGAGGCTGCGACCCTCCACGCCTGGGCCCGCGCTGGCGCCCCGCGCGGCACCGGCCCCGATCCCCTCGCTACCACACCCGCCCCCGCCGGCGGCGACTGGCCTCTCGGCACCCCCGATCTCATCGTCACGATCCCCACCCAGTCGCTGCCCGCCACCGGCCCGATCGAGTATCGCTACATCACCGTGCCCGTGCCCGTCACCGGCGACCGCTGGCTTCGCTCCGCCGCCGTCAAGGCCGGCAACCGCCGCGTCGTCCACCACGCCCTCGTCTTCGAGGGCACGCTCCTCGACGTGCTGCTCACCGGCGGCGGCCTCGGTGGCTTCTTCGCCGGCTACGTCCCCGGCCTCGAGCAGACCTTCTTCCCCGACGGCACCGGCAAGCTCGTCCGCCAGGGCGGGCAGGTCACGTTCCAGATGCACTACACCGCCACCGGCCAGCCGGAGACCGACGCCACGCAAATCGGCTTCTACTTCGCGCCGGCCGCCCCCGAACGCGAACTCCTCACCAAGGCCGCGTCCACCACCACCCTCACCATCCCGCCCGGCGCGAAGGACTACGAGCGCGAGGCCACCTTCACGCCCTCGGCCACGCGCGATGTCCTGCTCTACGAGCTGAATCCACATATGCACTACCGCGGCAAGCGCTTCAAATTCGAGGCGCTCTACCCCGGCGGCGCCAGCGAGGTCCTCGTCAACGTCCCGCAATACGACTTCGGCTGGCAGACCTCCTACCGCCTCGCCACGCCCAAGCGTCTCCCCGCCGGCACCACCATCCGCGTCACCGGCGCCTTCGACAATTCCGCGCAGAACCCCTTCAACCCCGACCCCCGCGCCACCGTCCGCTTCGGGGAGCAGACCAACGACGAGATGTTCATCGGCTACATCAACTACGCCGAACTCCCCGCGCGCGCCGCCTCCGCCCCGCCCGCCTTCGCCGGCAACCTCTCCGCCCGCGCCCAGGTCGGCGTGCCCTTCGCCCTCACCGCCGCCGCCACCAACGCACCCACCCTCTACCGCGCCGCCGGCCTCCCCGCCGGCCTCCGCCTCGACGCCGCCACCGGCGCCCTTTCCGGCACGCCCGCCGCCCCCGGCCGCCACCACGTCGTCGTCTCCGCCGAGAACGCCGCCGGTCGCGCCGACACCGGGCTCGACCTCACCATCGCCCCCGCCGCCGGCGCCCCCGTCTTCACCCGGCAGCCGCGCAGCGTCCGCGCGCGTCTCGGCGAAAGCATTACACTCACCGCCGCCGTCGCCGCCTCGCCCACGCCGGTCTACACGTGGTATCTCCGCGGCGGCGAATTCTGCAACACCGACGCCCCCGTCCTCACCCTCAACGACCTCACCGCCGCCTACGCCGGCGACTACGTCTGCGTCGCCACCAACGCCGCCGGTTCCGCCCGCAGCGCCCCCGCCACCGTCACCCTCGAGTTCAGCGGCCTCGTCAACCTCTCCGCCCGCGCCAGCGTCGGCACCGGCGACAACGTCGTCATCCCCGGCATCACCGTCCGCGGCACCGCGCCGAAGACGCTCCTCATCCGCGCCGTCGGCCCCGCCCTCGCCGCCGCCCCCTTCAACGTCGGCGGCACCCTCGCCGATCCCG
>CAZENI010000774.1:0-3149 GCA_964513055.1 uncultured Opitutus sp. | reverse complement strand
TCGAAGGACGGCGGCAAGGAGACGTTCGTCAACTTCGACGAGCCGCACCTCTACACCACCCCGGAGCTCCACCGCCTGGCCGAGACGATCCGGCGCAACCTCGCCAAGCGCAAGATCGCCGAGCCGTGGTCGCTCGAGACCGGGACGATGTACGCGCCCGGCGAGGAGTCGGTCGCCGAGCTCTCGCACCGCTACGCCCAGGCGATCGCCTCGGGCGCCGTCCGGGACCCCTCCTTCCTCTTCGACCACCGCGAGGCGCCCGACCCGGAGTCCTTCGACTTCGACGACGACGACCAGTTGCGCGCGGCGCTCGTCGAGGTCTACGGCTCCGCGTCCGAGTGGATGGACATGGAGCGCCTGATCTCCGAGGCGCGCGACCCGGCGACCAAGCGCGCCGACTTCGTCCGGTACTTCCTCAACCGGCCCGCCCGCAACGTCGCCTCGCTGTGGATCAAGCCGGCCGACTGGGAGGCGCTGGCCGACGCGTCGGTGGCGATCGACGACGAGGAGGAGATCGCCGTCGCCGTGGACGTGGGCCTCAAGAGCGACTCCACGGCCGTCACGTGGGCGCACCGGCTCGCCGACGGGCGCACGGTGCTCCGAGCCCACGTCTGGGCCGCGCGGCCCGAGGTCCGCGCGCACGAGTACGCCCAGGGCGGCCGCGTCCTCCTCGAGCCGGTGGAGGACTTCATCCGCGAGCTCGCTGCCCGGTACACCGTGACCGAGGTCGCCTACGACCCGCGCTTCTTCGAGAAGTCGGCGCAGGACCTCTCCGACGAGGGCCTGACGGTGGTCGAGTTCCCCCAGAACGGGGCTCCCATGGCCGACGCCTACCAGGCCTTCTACGACGCCGTCGGCCAGGGGACGATCGTTCACGACGGCGACCCTGTCTTCGCGGCGCACGTGGGCGCCTGTGTGGCAACGCTGACCGACCGCGGGTGGAAGGTGCGCAAGCTGCGCTCCACCGAGGGCGGCCCCGGCCAGCGCATCGACGCCCTGGTGTCGGCGGTGATGGCGCACGCCCGCGTCGACTCCGGCGCTTCGGCTCCCTGGGCGGAGGCCTGGTAGGTGCCGAGGTGGCTCGCCCGCATCGTCTGGTGCTTCCGGGGGAAGCGCCTGGTCCGCCTGCACCTCGCAGACCGCCCGCAGGTCGAGTCACCATCCATCGAGGGAATCCTCGTCGGGCGCTGGACGGGGCACTACATCCTCCTCCAGCCGAAGCTGCTGCGGACCGAGGAGGCCACCCTGGCGCTCGAGGGGACGGTCGAGGTGCCCGCGGAGAACGTCGTCTTCGTCCAGGTGCTCGCGAAGTGATCCTCGCCTCCCGCGCCGGCCGCAACGTACGGACCACCTTCGCCGACCTCGGCATCCAGGCACGCCCGCCGGCGCTGAACGGCGCCGGGGTGGCCGCCACCACCACAACGGCGGTGGGTATCCCCGCGGTCCAGCAGGCGGTCAGGATCGCCGCGGAGGCCGTCGCCGCGCTGGAGATCGGCGTGTACCGCGGCCCGCTCGACCAGCGCGAGCGCGTGACCACGGTATGGCAGGCGCGGCTCTTCGCCGGACCGCCCTGCGAGTTCCAGACCGCGTACGCCTTCCGCGAGCTGCTGGAGGAGAGCCTCACCTACCGCAACAACGCCTTCGTCTGGAAGACCTCTGACCCCTCCACCGGCCGTGTGGTCGAGATGGTCGGCCTCCACCCGGACCAGGTCCAGGTGCGCGTCAAGAACGGCCGGCCGATCTTCATGGTCTCGGTGGGTCCGGGGTACTTCGACCCGGTCGGGAACGGGAACGGGACGTACACCGTGGGTCCGGACGTGGTCCTCCACATCCGCGGATTCGGCGGCGCCGGGCGGATGCTCGCCCCGACGCCCATAGAGCTCCACCGCGAGGCGCTCGGCTCGGCGCTCGCGAAGATCGCGCACGAGGGGTCGACCTACGCCCGCGGCGCCTCGATCGGACTGGCCGTCACCTACCCCGAGTCGATGAACGCTCAGAAGGCGCGCGCGTGGCGCGAGCTGTGGCAGGAGACCTACGAGGGCCCCCAGAACGCGGGCAAGACGGCGGTGCTCGGCGGGGGAGCCACCATCCAGCCGATCGGCCTGACGATGGTCGACGCCCAGTTCGTCGAGTCGATGGCGATGAGCGTCGAGGAGGTGGCCCGCATCTTCAACGTCCAGGCCAGCCTGCTCGGCGCCGGCCGCGTCGCCGACAAGCCGGTCACGCCCGAGCACGAGCAGGACCGCTGGCTGCGCTACGGCCTGGGCCCGCGGCTCTCGCGCATCGAGTCGGCGTTCGCAGCGGACCCGCAGCTCTTCGGCCCCGGGTCTCGGGTCTACCCGATGTTCGCCTCACCGGCCGTTCGCGGTGACCTGCTCACCGAGGCGGAGGTCTCGCTCAAGAAGGTCCAGAGCGGTCAGTGGACCCCGGACGAGGCACGCGCGAAGGACGGGATGCCGCCGCTTCCGGGCGGCATCGGGGCCATCCCACAGATTGTCCCGGTCGGCGGCGCGCCGAATCCGGTCCCCACTCCAGCACCCGACCCCCCGGAGGAGTAGCCAGATGGACACTTCCACCATGCCGGCGCTCCCGCCGGCGATCGCCAACGTGCTCGCGCGGCCAGAGCGCGAGATCGTCACGCGGATGCGGGACGTCGAGTGGCGTGACGCCGACGCCACGGGCGACGGGTCGCGCACGCTCTCCGGCCTGGCTGCCGTCTTCGACCAGACCACGGTCCTCTACCGCGGCACCTTCTGGACGCTCGAGGAGTCGATCGCGCCGGGCGCATTCTCCAACGTGCTCCAGTCCCCGGACCTCGATGTCCACCTGAACCACGGCCACGACATGATCCGCTCGATGGCGCGGCTGACCTCGGTCGGCGAGGCCGGCACCGTGCCGATGAGCGGGATGAAGCTGTGGGAGAACGCCCGCGGGCTCAACGTCTTCGCGCGGCTCAACCCGGAGCTGTCGTTCGTCCGCGACCTGGACGTCCAGATGGGCGACGGGATCGTGGACCAGATGAGCTTCAAGTTCCGCGTCGGCCTGGAGGAGCTCACCACCACGGTCGACCGCGAGACGGGCCACGAGACCGACCACTACCGCATCCTCGAGGTCTCCGACCTCTACGACGTGTGCGTGTGCGCCCAGGG
>CAZENI010000773.1:0-3176 GCA_964513055.1 uncultured Opitutus sp. | reverse complement strand
GTAGCGGTCTCCAAAACCGTTGGTTGGGGGTTCGATTCCCTCCGCGCCTGCCACTATTCCAGCATGAAAAATCCTTTCCGCAGCACCCGCATTTTCTTCGGCGAGATGATCGAAGAGCTGAAGAAGTGCACCTGGCCGACGAAGACTGAGTTGCGCGACTCCACCATCGTGGTCGTCTTCGCCTCCCTCATCCTTGGCGTGTTCACGAGCATCAGTGATTTCTCGCTCACGCAGGTGGTGATTCTCTTCACCGATTTGGTCAGCTAACCCTCGCTCGAGCGCTCCAGCACCATGACCGCCCAAACGTCCGCGCCCCCCGGCGCCCAGTGGTTCGCGCTTCACACGCTCTCCGGCCAGGAGAACAAGGTGAAGATGTATATCGAGCGCTTCAAGAAGGCGGAGGAACTCGATGACTACATCTTCGAGATTCTGCTGCCGACGGAAGTGGTCTCCGAGGTCAAGGGCGGCAAGAAATCGACGAAGGTCCGCAAGCTCTATCCCGGCTACGTCTTCATCCAGGCGAAGCTCTACGGCGAGGACAAGAAGCTGATCAACAAGCCGTGGTATTTCGTCAAGGAGACCACCGGCGTGATTGGCTTCGTCGGCGGCGATCGCCCCGCGGCCCTGCGCCAGACGGAAATCGACGAAATCTATTCCCGCATCGAGGCGGCCAGCGGCAAGGAAGTGCCGAAGGTGCAATACTCGGTTGGCGAGGAAGTGAAGATCACCGACGGCGCCTTCGCGTCGCTCACCGGTCGCATCGACGAGATCGATCCGGAGCGCGGCAAGTTGAAGGTTTCCGTTTCCATTTTCGGCCGGTTCACCCCGGTCGAGCTCGAATACTGGCAGGTCACCCGCGCTGCCGAATAAGACATTTAGAAATTCGATTTTGGATTTTCGATTTCAGCCTGCCTCTGGCCGGTCGGAGTCCCTCAATCGAAGCAGTTAAATCGAAAATCCAAATCCGTCCGTCCCATGGCTAAGAAGATCCAAGGTTATATCCGACTCCAGTTGCCCGCCGGCGCCGCGAATCCCGCGCCCCCGGTCGGCCCCGCGCTCGGCGCCCAGGGCGTCAACATCATGGCGTTCTGCAAGGAGTTCAACGCCCGCACCAAGGACCAGAACGGCATGATCCTGCCGGTGGTCATCACGGTGTTCTCCGACAAGAGCTTCACCTTCATCCTCAAGTCGCCGCCGGCGTCCGTGCTGCTCAAGAAAGCCGCGAACATCGCCAGCGGTTCGGCCAAGCCGAATCAGGACAAGGTCGGCAAGGTCACCAAGAAGCAGCTCCTCGAGATCTACAATATCAAGAAGGCTGACTTGAACGCGACCACGCCCGAGGCCGGCATCAAGGTCATTGCTGGCACCGCCCGCAACATGGGCATCGAGGTCGTCGACTAGTTCCTTTGGTAGGAGCGAGCTTGCTCGCGATTTGATGGCGGCAACCCCGCCCATCGCCTGCAAGCAGGCTCCTACACCGTCAAACAACAACCAACTCACCGCGGGAGTCCTCTCGGACGTTCGCACCGCAAGGAGTCACAATGGCAAAAAAGCACAGCAAACGCTACAACAGCGCCGTCAAGGTCGCTGACCTCACCAAGGACTACCCGTTGAAAGACGCGGTCGAAATCCTGGCCAAATTCCCGAAGGCGAAGTTCGACGAGACCGTCGAGCTTTCGTTCCGCCTCGGCGTCGACGCCACGTCCGGCGAGCAGAATGTCCGCGGCACCACGCCCCTGCCCAACGGCTCGGGCAAGAAGGTCCGCGTCATCGTCTTCACCGACGACGCGCCGAAGGCGCTCGCCGCCGGTGCCGACGAGGCCGGCCTCACGGAGCTGATGAAGAAGATCACCGAGGGCTGGCTGGAGTTCGACGTCGCGATCGCGACGACCGAAGCCATGAAGCAGGTCCGCACCCTCGCCCGCGTCCTCGGTCCCAAGGGCCTCATGCCCAATCCGAAGGCCGGCACCGTGACCGACGACATCGCCGCGGGCATCAAGGCCGTCAAGGCCGGCCGCGTGGAGTTCAAGATGGACAAGACCGCCAACATCGGCGTCGGCGTCGGCAAGCGTTCCTTCACCCCCGCCCAAATCCTCGAGAACGCGCAAGCCGTCCTCGAGGCCGTCGGCAAGGGCAAGCCGGCCACCTTCAAGGGCGGCCAGTTCATCAAGAGCGTCACCATCTCCTCGAGCATGAGCCCGAGCGTGAAGGTCGCTTCCACTGAGTTCTCGAAATACTGAGGAGCCCGACCATGAGAGCCGAAAAACAATACCTGATTTCCGAGGTCGATACGCACCTCAAGAAGAGCGACTACGTCATCCTGACGAACTTCACGAAAGTGACCGTCGCCGACGCCGCCGAGCTGCGCAAGCGCCTCGCCGTCGAGAAGGCCGAGTTCCACGTCGTCAAGAACAGCTCCCTCCGCGTCGCCGCCAAGGCGCTCGGCCTGCCCGAATTCGAATCGTCGCTGACCGGCCCCACGGCCGTCGTCGTCGGCGGCAAGAACTCGGCCGGCGTCGCGAAGATCCTGAAGAAATTCTTCGAGGACAAACAGAAGCTCGAGATCAAGATCGGCGTGCTGGACAAGAAGATCGTCAGCGCCGACGATCTCAAGAAGATCGCCGAGCTGCCGTCCTTCGAAGCCCTGCGCTCGCAGTTCCTCGGGCTCCTCAAGAGCAATGCGGCCGCGTTCGTTCGCGTCCTCGATGCCAAGGTCAAGAAGGACTCGCCCGCGGCTCCGGCCGCCTGATTCACCCTCCATCACCACCCTTTTCCCGGGCGTGTCGCGTTTTTCGCGGCGCGTTCGGGAAGCCAGAAATCCAACGAGGCAGGCTAGGGGATACGTCTCTTAAACGCGTTTCATTTTTCGAAACCGCTAGTCGGCCCAAGGAAGCATCCACATGAGCACCGTTACCAAAGATCAAGTCATCGAATGGCTGTCCGGCCAGTCGGTCATCGAACTCGCCGCCCTGGTCAAAGACCTCGAAGGCAAGTGGGGCGTCTCCGCCGCCGCTGCCGCCGCTCCCGCTGCCGCGGGCGCCGCTGCCGCCGCCGCTCCCGCCGCCGAGGCGCAGACCGAGTTCACCGTCGTCCTCAAGGCCGCCGGCGCGAACAAGATCGGCGTCATCAAGGAAGTCCGCGCCATCACCGGCCTGGGCCTCAAGGAAGCCAAGGAT
>CAZENI010000772.1:0-3178 GCA_964513055.1 uncultured Opitutus sp. | reverse complement strand
GCCGGCGGCGCGATCGGCATTGCCGGCGGCCTGGATCGCGGGCGTGAAGATCGGCGCGCCGGTGCGCACCGTCGGCAGCACGGTGGGGGCGAAGGCGAGCTGGTAGTTCACGACGTTGGCGGTGCCGCGGTTGACGACGAGGAGATTGCCGGCGGCGTCGCGGTCGTTGAGGCGGACAGTGGAGCCGTCGGCGTATTTCAGGTAGGCGTTGCTGTTCTCGGTGAGGAGGCCGCGCGCGGTGGCTTCGGATTTCTCGTAGCGCACGCCGCCGGTGAGCCGGAGGCGGTTGCGGAGGAGCCGCGAGTCGAACTGCAGATACGGCGCGGTGATCGTCTCGGTGAGATCGTAGGCGGCATTCTGCGTGAGCGTGAGGCGGGCCGAGCGTTCCTCGTCGAAGACGAACCAGCGCGGATTGGTCTGATAGAGGCTGTAGAGTTTGGAGAGGCTGATGCGGGCGGTGCCAGGGTAGCCGTATTCGGAGTCGGGGCGACGGGGCAGATTGTCCGCGGCGATGAGCGCGGTGGAGTCGTCAGCGGAATCGGGGATGCCGTCGGCGCCGACGAAGCGCCACGCGAGCGAATCGTAGCGGCGGTTGCGGAAGCGCTCGCTCCAGTCGAAGCCGAGCTGCACGGAGAGCGGGTTCTCGAAACTGAAGTGGCGTTTCGCGAAGAGCTTCGTGGTCGTGAGAATTTCCTTCGCGGAGCCGGGGCGCGCGCGGGTGCCGCCGATGCGCTGCGCTTCGTGGCTGCCCCAGTCGACGGGGCGGGTGTAGTCAGCCATGTTGGTGCTGGCGGCGCCGGTGGCGGTGGTCCAGCCGGTGATTTTCTTGGGCCCCCAATAGTCGTGCTCGAAATCGAGGGTGAGCGGGATCGGGTTGGCGGTGCCGAAGCCGACGCCGGTTTCCGGCACGTTGACGAGTCCCGTGAGACCGCTGACGGACGTGCTGTTGAAGAAGCCGTGTTCCTGATCGTAGTATTGGTAACGGGAATTTGACCAGCCGGCCTTGCCGTTGAGTTCCCACGGGCCGGATTTCCAGCGGGCGTCGAGCACGGTGGAGATGCCGGGATTGTAGATGTCGCGCCAGAGCGGGCTCTCCTGCCGGGCGGAGCCGCCGCCGACGCGGCCGAGCGTGCGGGAGGCGTCGTTATAGCGGGAGACGTTGCCGGTGCCGGTGGCGGAGGGATGCCAGACGTAGCGGATGTCGTCGGCGACTTGCTTCCAGCCCTCGGTGCCGCTGAGCGACCAGCCGAGCGTGAGCTCGCGGCGCGGGCGCCAGTCGAGCCGGGTGCTGGCGTAATTCTTGCCCTGCTGGAGCGGCGCGTTGTGGTTGAGCGCGTTGTTCATGGCCGGGTTGTAGTTGCTCGGCACGGTCGGCAGCGGCTGGCCGGCGGCGAGCGCGGCGGCGGCCGCGGTATCGGTGGCGGCACTACCGAAGTTCCAGCGCGGGAGCGACCAGTGCGTGTTCACGACGGTGTCCTCCTGGCCGAGCACGAACGAGAAGCCGAAGTTCCTGGTTACGGGCTCGGTCCAGCTCAACTGCCAGTTGGGGCGCCAGCGCGGGACGGAGCGATCCTTGGGGCCGTCCATGTCCTTGAAGGTGAATTCCTCGCCGTCGGCGCGGAAGAGGGCCTGGTAGCGGATCTGGCGCTTGCTGTATTCGAAGGCGGAGCGGCGGATGAGATTGATGGAGCCGCCGATGGCGTTGGAGCTGTCCTCGGGGAGCGGGAGCTTGCGGATTTCGGCGCGGGCGATGTCGGCCATCGTGGCGAACTGCACCTCGAAGCCGCGGCCGACGCCCTCGGCGTTCATGCTGGCGACGGCCATGCCGTCGAAGTTCATCTCGGTGTTGTTGGCGCCGAGGCCGCGGACGCTGACGCCGGTGATGTTGTTGGCGAAATATTCCACGTCGATGCCCGGAAGATATTTCAGGAACTCGCCGGGATTGGAGTCGACCATCGTGCCGAACTCGTCGGTGGAGACGACGCTCTTGATATTGCCGGCGAAGCGCTGCTCGTTGGCGGCGATCGCGCTGGCATCGGTTTCGCGCGTCGATTGCACGGTGAAGGTGTCGAGCCGCACGGTGCCGTCCTTGGTCGCGGCCGAGAGCGCGCGGTTCTGCAGCGCGACATCCTTCGTCGAGATGCCGCCGGGGGCGACCTGCACGGTGAACTCCTGCTCCTCGAAGCCCGTGAAGAACACGCGGAGCGTGGCGGGGCCGCCGGGCACGCCGGCGAGCCGGTAGGTGCCGTCGTCATCGGTGAAGGTGACGACATTGGTGCCCTTGAGGGAGACGCGGGCGTTGCTGAGATTGGCGCCGCTGACGACGTTGGTGACGCGGCCCTCGACGGTGCCGGTGGCCGGCGCCTGGGCGGGCAGCCACGGAGCGAGGAGGAGGGCAACGAGGAGGGAGGTGCCGGAGCGAAGCAGGCGGCTCCGGCGAGAGGCGGAGCGGCCGGCGGATGGGCAAGCGCAAGCATCGTTGCGCGACGAGTCGCGGAATTTCATGGGGAGGTGGGGAAAGGCAGCGCTGCGCCGGACGAGCCGGCCGCAACACGCCGCACGGCACGGCCGAACCGCGTGCGAGGCAAGTGGGGCTGTGCTTATGTCCTTAAGTGCCGGAGCGGCGCGGCCGCCTTCGCATCACTCGCCGCCGGTCCGAAAATCCGACACGAAAAAACGCGCGACGGTGACGTCGCGCGTGGAGATTGACGGGCCGGGGCCCGGCGGGCGGGCGTTACACGCCGTGGGGCAGCACGAAGACGAGCACTGCGATCAGGTGGCACGCGCTGCCGCCGAGGGCGAAGGCGTGGCGCACGACCTGATGGTAGCGGACGCGTTGCCACAGGTGGAACACCGTGCCGCACGCGTAGCAGAGTCCGCCCGCGAGCAGCAGCCAGAGCGCGCCCTGGGGCACGGTCGCGACGAGCGGCTTCAGGGCGATGAGGGCGACCAGGCCGAGGAGGAGATACGCGAGGTGCGAGACGACCGCCAGGCGATCGCCGAAGAACACCCGCGCGCTCGCGCCGGCGACGCAGAGCGCCCAGACGACGCCGAACAGGCTCCAGCCCCAGGCGCCGCGCACGCTGCCGAGGAGGAACGGCGTCGCGGTGCCGGCGATCAGCAGGAAGATCGCGGCGTGGTTGTAGCGATGGAACGCCTGGCCCGAGGGATCGGCGCG
>CAZENI010000771.1:0-3189 GCA_964513055.1 uncultured Opitutus sp. | reverse complement strand
AGGAGAACTGACCCAGCATGTGATTCGGCACGACAAAGAGCGGCTTCCGCGCGAGCCCCAGCCGCTTCAGTTCCATCGCGGCGGCGACCATCGTGTAGGTCTTGCCGGCGCCGACCACGTGGCCGAGGAGAACATTCCACGACTGCACGATGCGCCACACGGCCGCCTTCTGGTGGGCGCGGAGCGTGATCGTCGGACTTGCGCCGGGCAGCGTGAGGTGATCGCCGGTAAACGTGCGCAGCCGATGGTGATTAAATTCGCGGTTGTAGAACGCGACCAGCCGTTCCCGGCGTTCGTCGTCCTGCCAGATCCATTCGGAAAACCGGTCCTTGATCTTTTGCTGCTTCTCACGGGCGCCTTCGGTCGCGCCCGGATTGATCCTCGGCTTACCGTCGCCGTCGGAATCATAGACGGTCGGTGTTCGGAGGTTCAGCGCATCCTCGATCAACTCGTGGGCCGGCACGCGTTCGGTGCCCCATTCGCTGCGATTGGCGACGCTCGCCTTCGTCGCGTAGCCAACGTCCACCGACCACAGCCCGAGTGAGGGGACATGACGGACTTTCAACTCGTGCGCGTTTCTCCGGGAGAGACGAAGCAGGTCACGGGCGAACGCCGCGACATCGTCGGCCGGAATCCAGACGGCACCCAGCCTGGCGTCGATCTCCGTGGCCTTGAGGTCGGTGGGTTGGACGGCGCGCAACGCCTCCACGTGCGGGCGAAAACTCGGATCGGATTCCGCCAAACGCTCGGCAACGGCGAGTTTTTCGCGGACGTTGCCCGACAGGTATTCATCGTCGGTCTCCCATTGGCGCGACACGGGATTGAGGAAGATGGCCCCGGCCAGCTCCGGTAGAAACTCCTCCGCGGGCTTTCCGAGCAACCGGCCGATGTGCTCCAGATCGACGCGTCCCTTCTCGCTCAACGCGACGAGCAGGGCCTCTTTCGCCCCGGCCGCCTGGGCGACCGGGACGCGCGGCTGAATGGTGCGTTCGTGAAAGATCGCCGTCTTCGTCGCCGTGTTGGTGTCCTCTTGGTAGTTCTCCAGCGACAGCAGCAGCGGGAGGTCGGGATCGCCGGTAAAAGTCCGCACATTGGTCGCATCGGAGATGGGGCCGAATTGCCCCGTGAAATAGTCGTAGTCTTGATTGAGCCGGAAGCGCGCCGCCGCGATTTCAGCGTCGCTGCGATTCTCGACCTGCGTGCGGAGGCATTCGCGCGCGGCATCCCGCACGTGGATCAGGCGGCGAATCCGGCGCGCCGTCTGCGCCGACACATCGGTGAGCAGGACCAATTCGTCGCCTTCGCGCCGCGCGACGCCCCCGCCCCCCTCTTCGGTCAGCACGTAGGCATTGGGCTTCACCCCCGGCGGCGCGGGAATCGCCCGGCGGACCTTGGCGGATTGCTCGGCGGTGAGCGCTTGATAAAGGCCCGACGGCAGGGCGGCGACGGCGGCCGTCAGGGCTTCGCCGAGATCGCGTCCGTCGTCCGCCAAGCGCACCTCCTCGCGGCCATACATGCCATGCTCCGCGCGCTCCATGCGGCCGAGCATCATCGCTGGATTCGCGTGGTAGTATTCGTTGAGAAAGATCGGGCTCCCTTCCGCCATCGGCCGGCTCTCGCGCCAGGCGGGCCCGGACTCGGGCTCGCCCGGCGCGCGTTTCTGGAGAATCACGATGTCCGTCGTGACCTCCGTGTTGGCGTTCTTCTTGAATGCGGTGTTCGGCAGCCGGATCGCGGCGACGAGGTTCGCCGATTTGGCGACGGCATCCCGTAGGTGGGGATACTGCTTGTCCATCGTTCCGCGCGAGGTGATGAACGCGACCAGCCCGCCAGGGCGCACCCGCTCCAACGCCGCGACGAAGTAGTAGTCATGGATATGAAATTTCCGCGCGTTGAGTTTGGGATCGTGCGGGGCGTAGTCGCCGAACGGGACGTTCGAGATCGCGAGGTCGAACGAGTTGGTTGGAAGCGCGGTGTCTTCGAATGCCCGGGCGCGGATCTCCGCATCGGGATAGAGCATCCGAGCGAGCCGCGCGGTGAGCGGGTCGATCTCGACGCCGGTGAGCTGCGAGCGGGCGCGGGTTTCTTCCGGCATCAACCCGAAGAAATGTCCGAGACCGCACGCCGGTTCGAGGACCCGCCCGTGCGTGAAACCGAGACGGCCGACCGCCGCATACATCGCGCGAATCACCGTCGGCGAGGTGTAGTGCGCGTTCAGGACCGTGGCACGCGCCGCCTGAAATTCATCGGGCAGGAGCAGCTCTTTCAGGGTTTGCTGCGCCGATTTCCATTTCGGAGCTTCTTCCGGCGTGGCGAATACCTGCGGCAGGCCGCCCCAACCGGTGTATTTCACCAACACCGATTTCTGCTCCGGGGTCGCGACACGGGCTTCTGCTTCGATTTCGCGCAGCAGCCGGATCGCCGCAACGTTCTGCTCAAACTTCCGCCGCATCGATCCCTCGCCAAGTTCGTCGGCGTCGGTGATCCGATAGCTGGCCTGATTTCGCGGCGGCTCTACGATGCCGGAGCTTCCGGCGGTATCAGGATGTATCGCTCCCGCACCAGCTCCCACGCCTGATCGTGCGCCTGTTGGGGATTCAGTCCCTGGCGACGGAAGTCCCGCATCATGCTTTCCATTTCGTCCAGCGTCCGGGTTTGGGCTTCCAAAAGTGACGTGGCCATTTGCCCCGTCCGCTCCAGCTCCCGCACCAGCCGTGGGCAATGCTCCCTCCAGTGCGCTTCCGCCATTCGGCCGTAGGTCAGGAGTTCGGTCATTTTGCGCAGGCCCGAAAAGATCGAGCTGGGAGGGATCGTGTCGTTTTCTGGCCATCGTTCATTCGGAGGCAACCGCGAACGTGATCCCGGTGACGGTGGTTTCGTCCGGCGGCGCGGACGGCGCGCGCCCCGGCTTCACCCGGAGGACGAGGAGCGCGCCCGCATCCAGCGCGTCGCGCACGGCGGCGAGACCGCGGCCTTGCACCGTGACAATTTCCTCCTCTACCCGGATGACGAGGGTGTCTGTCGTCCCCGGATTGAACTCCCACCGCTTGAAGGCGTGAAACGGGAAAGAAACCGACCGGTCGGCGACGACGAATCGCACCACCTGCGCCGTCTCATCGTCCTCGGTGAGCACGCCCCACGCGCGCACGCGCGGCAGCGGCGCGGACGGCTCGGCTTCGGGATGACCTT
>CAZENI010000770.1:0-3201 GCA_964513055.1 uncultured Opitutus sp. | reverse complement strand
TCGGCCACGCCACGCGCGCGCTGCTGCCCTACTGCCAGGCGCTGCTGAAGCTGGTGACGGACCTGCTGGATTTCGCGCGCTACGACTCGGGCCGGGTCGAGCTCGAGCGGGCGCCGGTGGCGGTGGGCGAGTTGCTGCGCGAGCTTGGCGCGCTGTTCCGGCCGGCGGCGGAGGCCAAGGCCGTCACGCTGCGCCACGAGATCCGTCCCGAGGTGCCGGCCGTGATCCTCACCGATGCGCTGCGGCTGCGCCAGATCCTCTCCAACCTCCTGGCCAACGCGATCAAGTTCACGGACGCGGGCTCCGTGGACATCGTGGTCGAGCGGCTGGCTCCGGCGGCCGGGGCGGAGGCGGGGCGCTGCCGGTTGCGCATCCACGTGAGCGATACCGGCATCGGCATCGCGCCCGAGCGCCTGCCGCACCTGTTCGAGCCGCATGTGCAGGCCGATGCGACGGTGGCGCGGCGGTTCGGCGGATCCGGGCTGGGCCTTTCCATCTCGAAACGCCTGGCCCAACTGCTCGGTGGCACGATCACCGCCCACAGCTCGCCGGGCGCGGGCTCGACCTTCACGCTCGAGATCCAGGCGGAGACCGATGTGTCGGCCGAACGGCGGGCGGAAGACTGACCGGCCGCGGCGGCGCCGCTCATCCCCGGTGCGCTCCATTCATCCGATTCTCTTTTGCCCCGGAGCCCGGCGCGCCCCAGCGTCGGTCCATGCCTGAACTTTCCGTGCCCACCGCCACGTCCGTCGTCCTCGAGGACTCGGGGCGCCGTGAGCGGGCGAAGGCACGGTTCTACGTGCTGTGTCAGTGTCTGGGCTGGGGCGGTTTCCTCGCACTGAACATCGTGTTCTTCGCCGCGTTTCCCGAAGGGACGGCGAACGATCCGCGGCCGCCGCTCGTGATTGTGTCGCAGATCGTGATGGTGACCGCGCTGGGGCTGCTCGTGACGCACTACACGCGGCCGCTGCTGACGCGCCGGGGCTGGAAGAACCTCGGGTGGCGTGCGCTCACGCCGCGGCTGTTTGCCACCGCCGCGGTGCAGTCGGCGGTGTGGAGCGGCGTCGGCTTCGGCTACAGTTTCGCGCTGAAGGCGATCACCGGCGTGCCGTGGACGGCGAAATACAGCCCGCTGCTGCTCTTCACCATCAGCTGGGTGCAGGGGATGTTCCTGCTCTGCGGCTGGCTGTGCGTCTATTTTTTCTACCACCTGTTCGATCGCTACAACCGCCTGCAGATCGAGCAGCTCAAGCTTGCCGCGCACGTGAAGGAGGCCGAGCTGCGCGCGCTGAAGTCGCAGGTGAACCCGCACTTCATCTTCAACTCGCTCAACTCGCTGCGCGCCCTCATCGACGAGAATCCCGCGCGCGCGCGGCAGGCGGTAACGCAACTCGCGAACCTGCTGCGCTACTCGCTGCAGTCGGCGCAGTCGGAGACGGTGCCGTTCGAGGACGAGCTGCGCGTGGTGAACGACTACCTCGCCCTCGAGCAGGTGCGCCACGAGGAGCGGCTGCAGGTGCGGCTCGATGTCGATCCGGAGACGCTCGCGTTCGCCGTGCCGCCGCTGCTGCTCCAGACGCTGGTGGAGAACGCGGTGAAATATGGCATCTCGACGCGCCCGGAAGGCGGCGAGATCGTAATCATCGCGCGGTGCGAGAGCGGCCAGCTCCACCTGCGCGTGATCAATCCCGGCGAGCTGCCCGCGGCGGGGGCGGCGGCGAAGGGCGCGGTCGCGGGGGCGTCGACCGGGCTCGGCCTGAAGAACGCCGCGGAGCGCCTGCGCCTGTTCTTCGGCGACCGCGCGCGGCTGCAGTTGCGCGCCGAAGGCGACGCGCGGGTCGTGGCCGAGGTGTTCATCCCCGGGCAGCTCACGCGCGCATGAAGGCACTCCTGATCGACGACGAACGGCTCGCGCGCAGCGAACTGCGCCGGCTGCTCGCGGCGTTTCCCGACATCGAGCTCGCCGGCGAGGCGGCCAACGCGAAGCAGGCGCGCGAACAGATCGCGGCGCTGCAGCCGGACCTGATTTTCCTCGACGTGCAGATGCCGGGCGAGACCGGCATGGAGCTGCTCGAGTCGCTGGCCCCGCCGGCGCCGCACGTGATCTTCACCACGGCCTACGACGAGTTTGCGGTGAAGGCCTTCGAGCTGAATGCGCTCGATTACCTGCTCAAGCCCGTCGATCCGGCGCGGCTGGCGGGCGCGATCGAGAAGCTGCGCCGCCAGGACCACGGCGCGGCGGACGGCGCGGCGGCGCCGAAGGCCGCGGCGCGCGAGCGGCTGGCGGCGGAGGACAAGGTGTTCGTGCGGGAGGGCGATCGCTGCTGGTTCGTCGAGGTGAAGTCGATCCGCCTGCTCGAGAGCGAGGGCAACTACACGCGTGTGCACTTCGACACGGCGCAGCCGCAGCTTTTCCGCTCGCTGAACGCGATGGAGGAGCGGCTCGACCCGAAGTATTTCTTCCGCGCGAACCGGCGCCAGATCATCAACCTCGCGTGGATCGACACGATCGAGCCTTGGTTCAGCGGCGGCCTGCTCGTGCACCTCAAGGGCGGCGCGAAGGTCGAACTCAGCCGCCGCCAGGCGCAGGAATTCCGCGAGAAGATGAGCCTGTGAGGATCCTGACTCGGAAAAGATGTGGAAAGCAGGAAAGCAGGAAGAATACCTCGCGGTTCGTTCCTTTTTTCCCGCTTTCCACATTCAACTGTATTGGATCTTCCCCATCCCATGATTGAAGCCCACAACCTCACCAAGACGTTTCGCGACAAGAAGCGCGGCGAAATCCACGCGGCCGAGAACGTCTCCTTTCGCGTCGAGGCGGGGCAGATCTACGGCCTGCTCGGCGCCAACGGCGCGGGCAAGACGACCACGCTGCGGATGCTGGCCACGCTGCTCAAGCCGACCTCGGGTCACGCGAGCGTCGCGGGTTTTGACGTCGTCGAGCGGCCGCAGCAGGTGCGGGCCAATGTCGGCTTCCTGGCAGCGAGCACCGCGCTCTACGGCCGGCTGACGGCGCGCGAGACGATGGCGTATTTCGGCAAGCTCAACGGCCTCGCCGACGCCGAGATCAAGGCGCGCACGAAGCGGCTCGCGGACGAACTCGACATGCACGAGTTCCTCGACCGCCGGTGCGACAAGTTCTCCACCGGCATGAAGCAGAAGACGTCGATCGCGCGCACGCTGATCCACGATCCGGCGGTG
>CAZENI010000769.1:0-3209 GCA_964513055.1 uncultured Opitutus sp. | reverse complement strand
AGCAAGGTGGCAATCGCGACCGCGCGGCGGCGGTGCGAAGCAGAGGGCGGGGTCAGGGGATGGGGTTGCATGAGGGGGGTGTCGGTGCAAACGGAGCCGGGGGCAGGATGAGGGGCGACCGCCACCGGCCGGCGGCGCGGCCGGATCGGCGATGGCCAGGGTTGCAGCGACCGAATCGCTTCGCCGGACCCCGGCAAGGCCTAATTCTGCTAATGTGAATGTTGTTCCGATTAGCCGAACACTCTGCGCTTGCCTCGCCGCCCCTTTCCCCGCCACAACGCCGCCCGTGCCCCGCTCCGCCTCGCCCTCCCGTTCGCGCCGCGCCCGTTCGTCCCCGGCCGCACCGGCTCCCGCCCGCGTCGCTCCCGCCACCGCGCCGGTGGCCCGCCCGCCCGCCGCGCGCAGCACGGTCCAGTCCGTCGAGAAAGCCCTGCGCCTGCTCCAGGCCCTCGACCGCCACGGCGAATGGCTCGGCGTGCGCGACCTCTCGCGGCTCCTCGGCGTCTCCCCGCCCGCCGTGCACAGCCTGCTGAAAACGCTGCAGGCCTCCCAGTTCGTCGAGGCCAACACCATCACCCGCCAATACCGCCTCGGGCTCGCCGCGGTCCGCCTCGGCTCCGGCGCCGACCCGCTCGCACCGATGCGCCGTTTCGCGCGGCCCTTCATCGAGTCGCTCGCCGCCAAGTCCGACGAGACCATCGTCGTCCTCGCCTGGCAGCACGACCACGCCGTCGTCGTCGACTGGATCCAGGCCGACCACGCCCTCGCCGTCACCCACCGCACCGGCGCGATCGACCACCCCATCGGCCTTGCCTCAGGCCGCGTGCTCCTCGCCTTCCAGGAGCGCGCCGTGCAGCAGCGCTATGTCCGCGCCGAGGCCTACGCGCGCCTCGGCCCCAACAGCCCGCGCACCGCGACCGAGGCCCTCGCGATCCTCGACCAGGTCGCCCGCGACGGTTACGCCGTCACCGAGAACGTCGGGCACAGCGGCGTCGCCGCGGTCGGTGCCCCGGTCTTCGACGCCAACGATCGCCTCCTCTTCGCCGTCGGCTGCAGCGCCCCCGTCTCCCGCATCGGCGCGGCGCAGCTCTCCCAGTTGCGCGACCGCCTCCTCGATCTCACCGCGGCAATGTCGCAGCGCCTGCGCGCGCCGTCGTCGGCGGTCGCGCCGAAGGCCTGAGAGGGCGTCTAAAAAGGCCTGCGGTAGGAGCGCGCTTGCGCGCGATGGGGTGTGGCGTCACCGAGCGAACAGGCCCGCGAAATCGCCCGCAAGCGGGCTCCTACCTTCCGAGCCGGGGCCCTTTTCGGACGCCCTCTGAGCGGCCGTGGCCGCGAAACTCGTCGCGGCTACCAGATCAGCTTCAACCCCGCGACGAGGCTCAGCCCCAGCGCGATGTTCTCGAACGTGCGCTGGTCGATCTTCAACACGAGCTTCCGCCCGAACCACGCGCCTGCGATCACGACGGGCGCGAGCGCGAGGTTGAGCGAAAAACTCGACGCGTTGATCAGGCCGAGGTGCAGCATGAACGGCACCTTGAAAAAATTCAGCAGCAGGAAGAACACGGCCCCGGTGCCGACGAAGTCCATCTTCGGCAGCCGCATCGCCAGCATGTAGACCGCCATCAGCGGGCCGGCGGCGTTCGCCACGAGCGTCGTGAAACCCGCCAGCACGCCGATGGTCGGCGGAAACCACGAGCCGTGCTCCGCCTCGTGCCCGGAGAACCGCCGGCGCAACAGATGCAGGCCGACCAGCGCCAGCACGATCGTGCCAATCAGCAGCCGCGCCTGCCGCTCGTTCACCAGCTCGAGCGCGAAATACCCGAGCACGACGCCCGCCGCCGTCCACGGAAACAGCCGCCGGATGTGCGGCCAGCTCGCGTGCTTCCGATATGCCGCCGCCCCGACGATGTCCCCGATGCACAGCAGCGGCAGCACCATCCCCGTCGCCTGCTTCGCTGGCATGAGGTGCGAAAAAATCACCACCGCCAGCATCCCCAGTCCGCCGATGCCCGCCTTCGAGATGCCGACGATCGCCGCCGCGAGGATCGCGAGCGCCCATTCCCAACCCTCGAGGTGCGTCATGACGAGTCGTCCCGGGACGGTGCCGGATTTCGGGAAACGTCCGCACCGCGCTGGACCCGCTCCGGCGTCACCTCCATCCGGATACTGCCGACCGTGCTCATGTTTTCTGCTCCTCAAACGCGCCGTCGTTGACGGCAAACACCTGCCACTCCCCCAGCTCGGCGTCGGGCAGATGCGTGCCCGTGGCGATGATCTGCGACTCGTGATCGATCGCCGACCAGAACCGCGCGCGACGCGCCGGGTCGAGTTCGCCCAGCACGTCGTCCGCGAGCAGCACCGGCCGCACGCCGCTCCGGGCGTTGAACCACGTCGCCTGCGCAATGCGCAGTGCGAGCACGAGCGAGCGCTGCTGCCCCTCCGACGCGT
This sequence comes from uncultured Opitutus sp., assembly GCA_964513055.1. Classification (GTDB taxonomy): domain Bacteria; phylum Verrucomicrobiota; class Verrucomicrobiia; order Opitutales; family Opitutaceae; genus ER46. The sequence continues at coordinate 761 of CAZENI010000769.1, read as the reverse complement.
AGTCCCGCGCCGCCGTGTGCTTCACCGTGAAATGAAAGTCGTCGCGGTGCGGCCCCACGAGCGTCGAGCGAAACTGCTGGTCGCGCGCCCGCCCCGCTTCCAGCCGGGCCAGCAGCGCCTCCGCGGAGGGCTCCGTGAAATTCGGTTCGTAGACCAGGCTCGCCGGCTCCGCATCGCCCGAGATCCGGCCGTAGACGTCCGTCAGCGTGCGGCCGAGTTCGCGCAGGCCGGCCGCCCGCCGGGCGATCAGCTCCGCCGCGGCCGGCGCCAGCATCTGCTCGAACGCGTCGAACTCCGCCGGCGAGCCGCGCCCGGACTTCAGGAGGGCGTTGCGTTCGGCCAGCGCGCGTGTCGCGATCTGGAGCGCGCGCAGATACTCCGCGTCCATCGCCGCCAGGGTCAGGTCGAGCCACCGCCGCCGGCCGGCCGGCGAACCGCGCACCAACTGCAGGTCCTGCGACGAGAACACCACCGTGGGAAACTTGCCGAGGTGCTCGCCCAGCCGCGTCACGCGCGCCTGATCGCACCACAGTTCCTTGCCGTCGTGGCGCAACTTGATCGTCACCTGCGTCTCCCCCTGCCGCTCATGCTCGAGTGCAAAGGCGACCGCCGCGCAGGTCTGGCCGTGCCCGACCAGCAGCTTGTTGTCCGTGGCGCGGAACGAACGCAGCGCCGTCAGGAACCCGGCCGCCTCGAGCAGGTTGGTCTTGCCCTGCCCGTTCGACCCGACGAGAAAATGCTGCCGGCCGGAAAATTCGAGC
>CAZENI010000768.1:0-3215 GCA_964513055.1 uncultured Opitutus sp. | reverse complement strand
CAACGTCGCGATCCACCTGGCCCGGATGGAACTCGGCGCCCGGGCGACGATCGATCGGGGAAACTGGATCACAGGTTTCCCCCGCGGCGACGCGCGGCATTTCACGCACCGGCCCGAACGCGATCCGGCGCTGGTGATGGGCGAGGACAGCGCGGTCACGAAGCGGCACCATCTCGACTGCACCGACCGGATCGAGATCGGGGCGTTCACGACGGTGGCGGGCTATGCGTCGCAGTTGCTGACGCATTCGATCGACGTGGTCGAGAACCGGCAGGACGCCGCGCCGATCCGGATCGGCGAGTATTGTTTCGTGGGGACGGCGGTCGTGATCCTCGGCGGCGCCCGCCTGCCGGCGCGTTCCGTGCTCGGGGCCAAGGCGCTGCTGAAGCACGCGCACGCGGAGCCGGGCTGGCTCTACGCAGGCGTGCCGGCGCGGCCCGTCCAGGCGCTGCCGGCGGAGGCGAAGTATTTTTCCCGCGCGAGCGGTTTTGTCGCGTGAGGAGAGGGCCGGCGGAGCGAAACCGAGTCCGGCTTCCAAGGTGAGATCCCGGTCCGTCGACTTCGGCGCGCGGTCCGCCGTCGCGCTCCTCCGGATGCGGGCCGCCGCCGTGCGGCAGGGGCGCCGGCTGGCGGTGGTCGACACGTCGGGCGGCCTCGGCAATCAGCTTTTCCAGTATGCCTTCGGGCGATACCTGGCGACGCGGGGTTTCGAGGTCGTGCACGAGATCCGGCGCCTGGGGCCGCGGGCGGACGCGGCGGGGCGGACGTATCAGCTCCAGCCGCTCGCCCCGCGCACGGTCGCGCTGCCGGGCAACCGTCTGCTGCGCGGCGGGCTGCGCCGGGCGCTGGGCCTGCGGCTGGTGTCCGAGGGGGGCGACCATGTGTTTGCCGAAGTGGCGCGCGATGCGCCCGGGCACCGGCTGTTTTCGGGCTACTGGCAGCATCCGGGCTATGGCGACGCGTGCCGGGACGAACTCCGCGCGACGCTGGCGAAAATTCACGTCGAACATCCCCTGCAGGCACGGCCAGGGATCGTGGTCGGCGCGCGCCGCGGCGACTATGCGCAGGCGGCTGCGCTGCGGGCCACGCACGGGGTGCTGTCCCCGGACTACTACGTGGCGGCGTTGCGGTCGGCGCCCGCCGGTCTGCCGATTTACCTGTTTTCGGATGACACGCCCTGGGCGGCGGCCGTGTTGCGACCGTGGCTGGAGACGCGGCTGGGGCGGCCGGTGCAGGTGATCGCCGACGAGTTCGACGCCTGGCAGACCCTGGCGCTGATGAGCGGCGGGTTGTTTCACGTGATTGCCAACAGCACCTTCCACTGGTGGGCCGCGGCGCTGAGCAGCGCGAGCCGTGGCTGCATCGCGCCCGAGCCCTGGCTGCGCCCGCACTCCGGTCGCGGCGGAATCCTGATGCCGGCGTGGACCACCGCGCCGGCGTGCTTCGAATGACGGGCGCTGAACCGCGAAGGGACGACGCGCATGAGTGAGCTGTCGGTGCTGCTGCCGGTCTACAATGTGGCGGCATATCTGCCGGCGACGATCGCGTCGATCGCGGCGCAGTCGTTCCGCGACTTCGAGGTGTTGGCGGTCGACGACGGCTCGACCGATGAGTCGCCGGCGATCCTGGCGGAGTGGGCCCGGCGCGACGCCCGCGTGCGCGTCGTGCGGCACGCGACCAACCTGAAGATCGGCCAGGCGCTGAACACCGGACTCGGCCTCGCGCGCTCGCAGCTGGTCGTCCGGGCGGATGGCGATGACGAGAATCTGCCGGAGCGGTTCGCGGCGCTGCGGGACGCCGTCGCGGCCCATCCGCGCCACGGCGTGATCGGATCGGCCGTCTGGGTGAACCGTTCCATCCGGCGTTTTCCGGCGACCCCGGCGGAAATCCGGGCGCGGCTCCTGTGGGGCTGCCCGTTTTCCCATCCGAGCGTGATCTTCAACCGCGAGGTGCTGGGCGAGGTGCGCTACCATCCGGAATTTCAGGTGGCGGAGGATGTGGAGCTCTGGTGGCGCACGGTCTTCCGCCACCCGGCGATGAACCTGCCGGAGCCGCTGGTGCGCTACCGGGAGCGCCCGGAGGGGGCGTCCCGCCTGCTGGGGCCGCCGCGGCTCGAGAAGGAGCGCATGCTCGATGCGCATGGCGAGGCGTTGCTGGGATTTGAATTTGCACCGCACGTGGGGGCGGCGTGCCGGCTGGGCAACCGGGCGGTGGGCGTTCCCGCGGGCGTGATCGTGCGCCACCTGCGCGAGAGCGCCCGCCGGGCGGCGGAGCGGGGGCTGGTGCCGGCCGCGGTGTTGCGGCGCGAACTGCGCTGGCAGGCCTGGGGTCTCGTGCGGCGCTATGGCCGCCGGCGACTCGTGCGGGAGTGGCCGGCGGTGGCCGGCGCGCTGCTGCGCCTCACTCCGGCGCTCGTGCGGCTTTAGTCGCGCCGCGAACTCAGCGCGGTCCCGCGAGCGCGCGGCGCCAGGTCTGCCGGAGGCGGCGGAGGGACTCCCGGCCGCGGCGCCACGCCCGCGCGGCCGCCCCGCGCAGCGGGCCGTGGCGAATCGCGACGTGGTCCTTCTTGAGGGCCAGCAGGCGCGGGGTGAACGGCAGCGTGCCACCCTCGGGGTAACAGAAACTTGGAGACAGCTCGACCGTCGGGGGATGGTCGAGCAGGTGGCGGTTCCAGTGGCTCTCGTCGTGCCAAAGCGCCACGACGCCGCGCGCGGTGTCGACGTCCACGGCGGCCTGAATCTCGGCGCAGGCGGCCAGGAACCGGGCCGTGTGTCCGCCGACGAAGGCGGCGCAGTAGTAGTGCCGGCCGTGGCCCGGCGGGATGCAGGCGCGCGATTCGGGCCGGCGCTCGTAGGTGAAGTCAGCCGGCGTCCGGTCGTAGAACATCGGGTGCAGCACGGCCACCCGTTCGCCGAGGATCTCGCGACCGACCGCCGCGACGAAACGCGTGTCGACGTCGCAGAGGAAGACGTAGTCGAAACGGGCCAGCTGCGGCCCGAGGCGCGCGAGGGTGCCGAACTTGTTCAGGGTCACGGCGGGCCAGGCGGCGTGAGCGATGCGATGGACCTCCGCGTCGATCGGGTCGGTGCGATCCGTCAGCACGATCGGCGTGACCGTGCAATCGCGCAGGAAATGCTGGCGGGCCGACGCCAGCAAGGGGGCGGCGAACGCGAAGTAGCGGTGGGTGAGCGCGAGCCAGACGAGTTCCTGACCAG
>CAZENI010000767.1:0-3219 GCA_964513055.1 uncultured Opitutus sp. | reverse complement strand
AGCAGCACCTCCGCCGTCGGCACCGCGTAGAGATGATCCGGCGTCGTCTCATACATCTGCCCCTCCTTGTCCGGGAGCTGCCCCGTCGCCGTCGCGCTCGCCGCGTTCACGAAGATCGGCGGGTTCACCTCGACGTAGCCGGCCTTCCCATCCTCCTCGAGGAAGAACTGCAGCAGCGCCCGCACGATCCGCGCGCCGTCGCCGACGTAGAACGGAAAGCCCGCGCCCGTCACCTTCGCCCCGCGCGCAAAGTCGAACAGCCGCTCGAACCCCGGGATCTCCCAGTGCGGCCGCGCCGCCGCCGACACCGCCGTCACGTCGCCGTTCGTCGAATACACCACGTTCTGCTCCGGCGTCCGCCCCTCCGGCACGCTCGCGTGCGGCAGGTTCGGAATCGACAGCATCGCCTGGCGGAATTTCGCCTCCGTCTCGGTCAGCTGCGCGTCGCGCTCCTTCACCTGCGCCGACACCGCCTTCATCTCGCCCACCTTCGCGATGAACTCCGGCGAGCCCTTCGGCAGCGCGGCCATCGCCGCGTTCGCCGCCTTCTGCTTCGCGCGCAGCGCCTCGACCTCCTGCAGCAGCGCGCGCCACGCCGCGTCGATCGCGAGGACGGCGTCGACGTCGACCTCGAGGTGTTTCTTGGCAATCGCGGCGCGGACGAGGTCCGGCGATTCACGGAGCAGTTTCGGATCGAGCATGGGAAAATCGAGGAGACTCGGAAAAACCGAAGGTGGAAATCAGGAAATCAAAAAACGATTACGTGCCTACTCCCGGCTGGACTGCCTCTGCCGTTTCCCGCTTTCCAGCTTTCCACATTCAAAGTCTGGTCTTCCTCATTTGAAGCGCGCCCGGGCGCGTTGGAACTTCGAATACACTTCCTTCGCCGACAGCAGCTTCAGATCGCCGACCGGCGCCTGGATCACGAAGTTGCCCGGCGCGTTCAGCGGATACGGGCCGAACAGCCGCGGATCGGTCGGACCGAAGATCCCGACCACGTGCACCCCCAGCGCCGCCGCGAGGTGCATCGGCCCGCTGTCGTTCGCGATCACCCAGTCCGCCCGCTTCACCAGCGCCGGCAGCGACACCAGGCTGGTGTTGCCCGTCAGATTGAAGAACTGCGCCGGCGGAAACGCCGCGCGATCGTGCACGTAGCTGCTGCCCGCCCACACGACCTTCCGGTTCTTGTCCTCGCGGAGGATGAGTTCCGTGAGCTGCTTGAAGCCGCCCCACGTCTTCTCCGCCCGGCGGCTGTCCACAAACATCACGATCGGCTTGCCGCCGCCGCGCGTATCCGCGAACCGGAGATTCAGGCTGTCGACCTCGCGGAACCGCAGCACGCCGCGCAGCTCCGGCTTCGCTTCCAGCACCGGGCAGAACTGCAGCAGGATCTCCAGCGCATGGCTGCGCTTCCCCTCCGGCGGCAGCGGCACCTTCGTGTCGTAGAACACGCCCGAGAATTCCCGCGCGTCCGCCCGCCCGACCTTTTTCGTCGCCCGCACCCGCGACGTCATCAGCCCGGTCCGCAGCAGCCCCTGCATGTCGAACACGTAGTCGAACGCCGTTTTCCGCAGCTCCTTCGTCAGCTTCAGGAAGCCCTTCGCCCCGGCGTTCCGCTCGAAGACATACACCTGGTCCACCGCCTCGCAGGCGCGCACGATCGGCGCGAAAATCTCCCGCACGACCCAGGAGATCCGCAGGTGGTTCACCTGCGCCTTGAGCGAGGTCGCGACCTGCAGGCCGTGCACGATGTCGCCGAGCGACGAGGGCTTGATGATGAGAAGTTCGGTCATGGCTCCGCCGGCCGGCGCATCCGGCTCCGACCCGCGGAAGCGATAGGTTTCATGGCGTTTGCCCCCGGAAATCAAATTCCAAATCGGAAGTTTCATGGCCGCCGCCGTCCCCGGCCGGGCGCAAGATGGGTTGCTTCACCGCCGCTCCCCTCGCAATCACAAGCCCTGCGTGCTGCTTTTTTCGCTAAAAATTCTCGGCTGGCTCGCCGCGCACACTCCCGAGGCGCTGCTCCGCGCCCTCTCCGCCGCGCTCGGTGATTTCATCTTTTTCTGCCTCCCGCGCCGCCGCCGCCTCGTCCTCTCCAACCTCCATCACGCCTTCCCGGGCCAGCCCGCCGCCTGGCACCGGACCATCGGCCGCCAGAGCTGCTGCCGCCTGATCGAGACCGGCCTGCTTTCGCTCGCCACGCCCTACCTCACCGAGCGCCGCTACCGCCAGATCATCGCGCTCTCGCCCGAGATGCTCGCCGTGTATTCCGATCACGCCACCGCTCCCGCGCCCACGCTCATCTGCTCCCCGCACATCGCGTATTGGGAGGCCCAGACCGCGAAACCGCTCTTCGTGCCGGGGCCGTTCCCCGAGTTCGGCATCATCTTCCGCCCCCTCGACAACGCCGCCGCCAACGCCTTCGTCCAGGCCTCCCGCGAGCGCTTCGGCATGAAGCTCCTCTCCCGCAAGGAGGGTTTCGCCGAGGCGTTGAAAATCCTCCGCCGCCGCGGCTTCGTCGGCGTCCTCTTCGATCAGAACGCCGGGCTCCAGGGCGCCCTCACCACCCTCTTCGGCCGCGTCTGCGCCACCACCGAGCTGCCCGGCCTCATGGCGGAAAAGTTCAACGCCCGCGTCGTCGGCATCTTTCCCCGCCGCCTCGCCTTCTGGCGCATCGAGATCGGCGCCCACCGCCTCACCCACGATGGCTCCGGCGCCGCCGTCACGCTCGGCCTCAACCGCTGGCTTGAGCAGCTTCTCTCCTCCGACGACAACCTCTGCGCCTCCTGGCTCTGGGCCCACGACCGCTGGCGCAACCAGGACATGCCCTCGCGCCGCTTCCGCCTCGAGGCTAAGCGCAACCTCCTCGCCGCCGACCTCGCCGCCCGCGGCCTCACCCAACTCCCCCGCCGCACGCGTCTCTGGATCCGGCTGCCCAACTGGCTCGGTGACGTCGTCATGGCGCTCCCACTCCTCCGCGCCCTGCGGTCCGGCCGCCCCGACGCCGAGATCACGCTCGTCGCCAAAAAACAATTTCTGCCGCTCCTCGAATCCTGGGGCGTCGCCGATCGCCTCCACGCGCTGCCGCCCCACGGCGCCGGCTACTACGCGCATTTTCGCGCCCTGCGCGCCGAGTTCCCCGACGTCTGGCTCCTCTTCACCAACTCCGTGCGCGGCGACCTCGAGGCCTGGTGCGCCGGCGCCCGCCCGCGCTTCGGC
>CAZENI010000766.1:0-3235 GCA_964513055.1 uncultured Opitutus sp. | reverse complement strand
GAACTTGGCGAAGTCGGCGTCCTTCTCGATCAGGGTCTTCGAGTTGAGGACGATGGTGGCGTCGAGGTCCTTCTGGCTGATCTGGTCGTAGACGGAGCGGCGGAGTTCGGCCTCGATCTCGTCGTTGGAGAGGCAGAGATCCAGGCCGATGCGGGCGAACTCGATGCGTTTGCGGAGGTCGGCGCCGTCCCAGAACGTGTTCAGGCCGTCGGCCTTCTTCACGACGATCATCGAGGCCTGGCCGGGGGTGGGCGCGACGACGGTGTCGAAGGGCGCGGCGGACTCGGAGGACTCGTTGGCGAGGCCGGCCTCGCGCGCGACGGCGCGCTGGGCGCGGAAGAGGATGTAGGCCTCGGCGACCTTGTAGTGGCCGGCCTTCATGATCTCCTCCTGCACCATGTCCTGGATTTCCTCGATGTGGACGAAGGACTGCTTGGAGGAATGAACGCGCTCGGAGACGGTGCGCGTGATCGCGACGGCGGGCGCGGAGTCGCGCTGGAGGGAGAGGAAGGTCTTGCGGACGGCGATCTCGACCTTCTGCTCGTTCCAGGGGACGACCTGGTTGTTGCGGCGGATGACGCGGAGGGTGGACTGCGCGGCGGCCTCGCGGTTGATCGAAATCTTGCGGGCGCGGTTGAGCAGGAGGCTCTTGGCGACGAAGTAGGCGTTGTTGTCGACGAGGGTCTTCTCGAGCAGCTCGTAGAGGGCATCGAGCGAAAGGCGGACGGGCGAGTGCGTGCGGGAGAGGCCGTTGAGATTGGCGGCGACCTCGCGGCAGATCTTGGCGATCCAGGCGCGGTTGGCGTCGTTGAAGATGTCCTTCTCGCCCTTGGCGAGGTGGACGTTGGTCAGGGCCTTGCCGAGCGTGTCGGCGACCTCGGCGAGCGCGAAACGCTCCTCGCCATGCGGGCAGAGCAGGATGACGTGCGGCACCTCGATCGCCTCGGCGGCGAGGACATCACGCCAGGCATAGTGCGGCTTCTGTTCGATCGGGGCGTGGACGGTGCGTTTGAGGGCGAGATCGGTGGCGACGGAGGGAGTGCTCATGGCGGACGGAGTCGAGAGACGGAGGCGGTGAACGGAGCGGAGGGCGCTGGGAAAGGGAACGGACGGGAAACGAGTGACTTTGAAATTTGGAGACGGCGATGCCGTTGCGGGGGCCGTGAAGAGCGGCGGAGCAACGGCAGGAAGGGCGACGCGTGGGGTGAGGCGCGAAGGGCGAAACGAAGGGATGAAGCGAGCGGGAGGCGGACGGTGAAAACGGCAGCGGCGGTCGGGAGGCGCGAATCCGGGCGGGGGCGGACGAGGGAGCCACTCGGCTCAGACGACCGGCGTGGGCACGGCGCGCGAAAGGGAGACGACGCTTCCGGTGATAACGATGACGCGGTGGAGGATTACAACGAAGGAGCCCGGAATCAGAGCTCGTCGTCGTGGGCGACGTTCAGGGAGGAGGCTTTCTGGTATTCCGTCACGCGACCCTCGAAGAAGTTTTGCTCCTTCTTGATGTCCATCATCTCCGCGAGCCACGGCAGCGGGTTCTTGGCGCCGGGGGCGAGCGGGGCGAGACCGCAGCCCTCGAGGCGACGATCCGCGATGTAGTCGATGTAGGTCAGAAACTCCTCGATCGCGAGGCCCACGGCGTTCACGGGCAGGCAGTCGCGGATGAACTCCTTCTCGAGCCGGATGGCCTCGCGCATGAGCTCGCGCAGCTCCTCCTTGAACTCCGCGGTCCAGATCTCGCGGTTCTCCTCGACGAGGTCCATGAAGAGATTCCGGAACACCTCGATGTGATTGGACTCGTCGCGGAGTGTGTAGCGGAACATCTGGCCGATCCCGGGAAACTTGTTCTGCCGGTAGAGCGAGAGCACCATGCCGAAGAGCCCGTAGAACTGCGTGCCCTCCATGCACTGGCCGAAGACGAAGATGTTTTTCGCGAGCAGCTTCTTGTTCTCGGGCTGCGTGAGGTCGATGTCGCGGCGGAGCTCCTTCGAGACCTTGGTGACGAACTCGTTCTTCCGGACGATCGTCGGCACATCCTCGAACATCGCCTCGCACTCGTGCGGGTTGATCTGCAGCGAGGAGATCATGTAGAGCAGCGAGTCGGCGTGGATGTTCTCCTCGTGGGCATGCCGGCCCAGGACGAGCTTGAGCTCCGGCGCGGTGACGAGTTCGCGGACAACGTGCTGGATGTTGTCGCCGACGATGCCCTCAGCCGCGGAAAAGTAGCCGATGCCCATCCGGATGATCCAGCGCTCGACATCGGACACGACCTTGTCGTCGCGCCACTGCTCGATGTCCTTGCCCATCGGGATGTCCTCGGGCTCCCAGTGGTTGGCCTTCATCTTGCGATAGAGGTCGTAGGCCCACTGGTATTTCAACGGGAGAAGGTTGAAGCACATGGTCTCGCGGCCATTGATGACCTTCTTGGCCGCAAACGCGGCTTCGGCCTTCGTCTGATCGAGGACGAACGTCTTGGCACCGACCTGAAACGTTTTTTGCATGGGACTGAGGACCTGAGGCAGGGACGAGACTGGAGAGGGAGTGAATCAGGCCGGTGAAGGCCCGCAGGAAAGGGACGGAAGGAGGGAGGACGGGAAGATGTAAACGAGCGGCGTAAAGGAGGCTTTTTTGGGGTGAAAAGGCCCGACGCGAACCAAAGTTGTTACCAGTTATCCACGGGTTACTGACCACTACAGGATGTGGTCCATCGCCGCGGAGACCACAACGGATGGGATTCCGGGGAATCTCCGTCAATTCGTTTGTGGTCATGAAGTCGTTAATTTTGCCGCCAATTTTGGCTTGCCGGGATCTCGAAAACCCTGCCCCGAGGGGAAAACCGGGAAATGCGGGCGAATGACGCGATTTTACCTCTGAAACTGCGGAATTTCAGGGCTTTCCGCCGGGAATCGCCCCTCCGCGCCGGCCCGGCCGGCGAACCGATTGTAACGTATCGGAAACATTCTGACGGCAGGACGGCGTCGGCCCATTTTCGCTCGTGGCGAGCCGCGAACCGGCGTCATGCCAATTCCGAGACAGCCGGTTCCAGCCGCGGTCCGGACACCTCCGGCGCCGGCCCGCCGAAGAACTCCGGCACGCTATTAGGAACACCGTGGCCGCGTCCCGGGCCGCCGCTTGGCGCGCTAATCGCCGCCTGCGCGGCGGGCGGACCGGTGCCGCCGCTTGCCTGCGCGGTCGGGGCCGTCACACCCTTCCCGCGATGTCCGCCGCCCAACGC
>CAZENI010000765.1:0-3240 GCA_964513055.1 uncultured Opitutus sp. | reverse complement strand
GCGGGTCGGTGTAGAGCGAGGTGTTGTCGGGCCATTTGTTGTAGGCCTGCCAGGTGTTGTCGCTGCACTGGAGGAGCACGTCGGCGCGGCGCGTGTCGCGGACGATGAAGATGACGTAGTTCTGCCAGTAGGGCTGGTCGGCGGCGGCGGGCACGGTCGTGAGCCGGCCGAGGTAGACGCCGCTCGGCCAGTCGGCGGGAATCTTCAGCGTGGTCGTGCGTGCCCACCGGCACTCGACGAGTCGTTTCGCGCCCAGCTCGGGCACGGGCTGCGGCGTGCCGTCGAAGGGGCCGAGTGTCGTCATGAGGCGCGCACCGCGGCCGCCGTAGTAGCCGGTGCGGAAGATCTCGATCGTGAAGCGGGCCGCGGGCGTGGCGCTCACGAAGAGGTCGAGCGACTCGCCGGCGAGGACGGATTGCTTCGAACAGTAGCCCTCGACGGCGGGCGCGCGGATGCCCTGCGCCTTGTTGAGCCGCACGCGGGTGAGCTGCCAGTCGAGCGCGCCGGGGCGGCGGTTTTCGTCGGCGATGAGCGAAGCGCGGCGCGGGGCCGGAGCGCTGCCGCCGGCGGTGGCGGCGAACCCGGCGACGGTGGACGCGAGGGCGCCCGCGGCGGAGCGGGCGAGGAATTCGCGGCGGGAGGAGCCGGGGGGCGGGGTGGGGTTCATCCGGCGTGAGCTTGGGCGGCGGGGGCGGCGGCGCGCAAGCTGGTTGGCGGGCGCGCGGTCAGGGCTGGAGCGCGGGCGAGCGGCGGAGTTGATCGAGTTGTTCGCGCGCGACGGGATCGTCCGGGTTCGCGCGGAGCACGGCGGCGAAATGATCCGCGGCCTCGGCGGGGCGGCCCTGCTGGAGGGCGACGAGGCCGAGGTTGCGCCGGGCGGCGAGGTTGGCGGGCTGCAACCGCAGGGCACGTTCGAGGTGGCGGCGCGCGTCGGCGGGCTGGCCGAGCAGCAGGCAGGCGGCGCCCCAGTTGGACTCGGCCTTGTCGGAGTCGGGCTGGAGGCGCACGGCGGCGGCGTAGTGGGGCACGGCGGCGGCGGGCCGGTTCTGGCCGAGGAGCGCGTCGCCCAGCCACGTGTGGGCGTCGGCGTCATCGGGATGGGCGGCGAGCACGTTCTCCAGGATCGGGATCGCCTCCGCGCCGCGACCGGCGAAGGGCAGATAGAGCCCGAGATTTTTCTGTGCAGTGAGGAGACGCGGATTCGCCCGGACGGCGGCCTCGAGGTGGCGGAGGGCGTCGGGCACGCGGCCGGTCCGGCCCAGGAGGCGGCCGAGGTTGCCGTGCGCCTCCGCATAGGCGGGGTGAAGGGCGAGCGCGGCCTCGTAGGCGGCGACGGCCGCGGGGAGCCGGCCGGCTTCCTCGAGGGCGTGGCCGAGGTAGAAATGGGCGCGGGCGTTGGTGGGCTGCTTGGCGACGGTGTCGCGCCAGATCGCCTCGGCGCTGCGGTAGTCGTGGTTCCGGCGCGCCGTGGTCACTCCGAGGGCGAGCGCCAGCGCCGCCGCGACCAGCCACACGCGGCGGCCGGCGAGGTGGAAGGCGGACGCGAGGACCACGGTGATGACCGCGGCGAGCGGCAGATACATCCGGTGCTCGGCGATCGGCTGCGGCAGGAGCGGCACGAAACTCGAGCTCGGCCCGAGCAGGCCGAAGCACCAGGCGCCGGCGAACCCCCACACGGGCCGGCGCCGGAGGGCGAGGACCGTGGCGGCGAGGAGCGCGAGCAGGACCGTGCCCGGCAACAGGACTTCGGATACGTCGCGCACGAGGCGGGTGTCGTAGTCGAGCACCAGGGGATGCGGCCAGAGCGCGAGCCCGAGGTAGCGGATGATCGCGCCGCACTGCGTGAGGGCGTAGGAAAAAACGGTCGGGACCAGCGCGGCGCCCTCGCTGTTGCCCCGGCTGCCAGCCTGCCCGAGCACGAGCCAGGCGAGGAGCAGCCAGGTGGCGGCGAGGGCGAGGTGAAACGTCTTCCGCCGGCGCCACGCCTCCGCGAAGCTGCCGGCGACGAAGGTGCGATCGTAGAGCAGCAGGAGGACGGGCGCGGTGACCATGACCTCCTTCGTCGCCATGCCCGCGAGGCACGCGACGACCGCAAGCACGCGCCAGCGCCGGGCCGCGCCCGGTTCGAGCGCGCGGACGAAGGCGTAGAACGTCGCGAGATAGCAGAGCCCGACGAGCGACTCGGTGCGCTGGGCGAGGCAGGTGACGGACTCGGTCTGCAGCGGGTGAAGCGTCCACGCGAGGGCGGCGGCGGTGGCGAGCGGGAGCGAGGCGGCGCCGAAGCGGGCGCGCAGCGGAGGTTGTTGCAGCGTGCGCCGGAGGACGCCGAGGAGCGCGAGTCCGGCGAGGAGGTGGATCGCGAGATTGGTCGCGTGGTAGCCGCGGACGTCGAGGCCGCCGGCGGCGAAGTTGAGCGCGAAGGAGAGGTTGACGACGGGGCGGCCCGTCACGCCGCGGCCGTCGGCGGGCGGAGAGAGCGCGGTCGAGAAGCGGCGGATCGACGCGTTCTCGGTGATGGCCGGGTGGTCGTCGAAGATGAGCGGAGCCGGGAGGGTGTTGGCATACGCGAGGAGCGCGGCCGCGGCGAGCAGCGCGCACGCGAGCCACGCCCGGCGGGCGTCAGGCGGCGCCGCCGGCGCGAGCGGCAGCCCGGAAGGGGACGCTGGGACCTCGGCCATGGTCCGGGAGCAAGAGGACGCGGCGGGCGGGATTCAACGTCCGGAAGCGTTCCTTCGATTTTCCGGGCCGGGAGCTCAACGGTTGGAGCAGAGGATTCATGAGCCTCATGCGACGGTCAGGCCTCGGCTTTGCGGGAAGTTGAATTCTTTCGCCGGTATCGCGGTTCGCCGACATCGATGTGCGATCACAGTGGCCCGTCGCTGTCGCCGGCTGTCTCGTCGCCGGTCGAGGCTGCGATTCGATTGCACCTCGCGCTTCCCGACGGCAGATGGAGCATTTGCACCCAACGGAGCGCGACGACTATTTCTTCGTCTGGTAGTGCTGATACGCGGCGAAAGCGTGGCGGACGTGCGGTTCGGCAGTCCCGAAAGCACGACGCCACCCAACGGAGTTGAGGTCGACTCCCTCGAGCGTGAGGAGCGATGCCGCTTGTGCGCTCGCCGCGCTATCGAGCTTGTTGAGCTCGCGGATCACGATCGGAGGCTCCTGCACGTGCGCCGAGATGATGCGCCGCGCGTAGGTGTGGGCACTCGAGAACCGGCGGTCTCCGTCGCCGTCGAG
>CAZENI010000764.1:0-3253 GCA_964513055.1 uncultured Opitutus sp. | reverse complement strand
TCTGCGGCATGCCGCGCGGCGCCGGCGGAATGCCGTCGAGGCGGAACGTGCCGAGGACCTTGTTGTCGCGTGACATCGGGCGCTCGCCCTGGAGGACGACGATTTCAACCGAGGGTTGATTGTCGCTGTAGGTCGAGAACGTCTGCGTTTTCTTCGCCGGAATGGTCGTGTTGCGCGGAATCATCGCCGTGGCGACCTGGCCCGCGGTCTCGATGCCGAGGGTGAGCGGCGTGACGTCGAGGAGGAGCACGTCACGAACTTCACCCTTGAGCACGCCGCCCTGCACGGCCGCGCCGATGGCGACGACCTCATCAGGATTTACGCCCTGGTGCGGCGGTTTGCCGCCAAGCTGCTTGGCGATGTCGACGACCTTGGGCATGCGCGTCATGCCACCGACAAGCACGAGTTCGTCGATCTGGGCGGCCGTGAGTTCCGCGTCCTTCATGCACGCCTTGAAGGGCGCGAGGCAGCGATCAAAGAGCGATTCGCACACCTGCTCCATCTTGGCGCGCGTGAGCTGGATGTTCAGATGCTTCGGGCCGGAGGCGTCCGCCGTGATGAACGGCAGGTTGATATCGACCGACTGCGTGGAAGAGAGCGCGATCTTCGCCTTCTCGGCTTCTTCCTTCAGTCGCTGGAGCGCCATCGGATCCTTGCGCAGATCGATGCCGTTTTCCTTCTTGAAGGAGTCAACGAGCCAGTTGATGAGGGCTTCGTCCCAATTGTCACCGCCGAGGTGCGTGTCGCCGTTGGTGGCCTTCACCTCGAAGACGCCGTCGCCGATTTCCAGCACGGAGACGTCGTAGGTGCCGCCACCCAAGTCGAACACCGCGATCTTCTCGTCCTTCTTCTTGTCGAGACCGTAGGCAAGCGAGGCCGCCGTCGGCTCGTTGATGATACGGAGCACTTCGAGGCCCGCGATCTTGCCGGCGTCTTTCGTCGCCTGGCGTTGCGAGTCGTTGAAGTAGGCCGGGACCGTGATGACGGCCTGCGTGACCTTGTCACCGAGATAGGCCTCGGCGTCGGCCTTCAACTTGCCGAGCACGAACGCTGCGATTTGCTGCGGCGCGAACTGCTCGGTCTTGTCGCCCGACTGCACCTCGATGTAGGCGTCGCCGTTTTTGCCTTCCACAACCTTGAAGGGCATGTTCTTCGCCTCTTCACGGACCTCCGTGAATTTGCGACCGATGAAGCGTTTTGCGGAGAAAACGGTGTTGCGCGGATTGGTCACTGCCTGCCGCTTGGCGGCCTGGCCGACGAGGCGTTCGCCCGTCTTGGTGAAAGCAACGACCGAGGGGGTCGTGCGAGCGCCTTCCGCGTTGGGGATGACCACAGGTTCTCCGCCTTCCATGATGGCCATGCAGGAGTTGGTGGTTCCGAGATCGATACCGAGAATGCGGCTCATGCCGACCGGTTAGCAACGCATGTGCCCCGAATCTCGCGCGACTTGTTAGTGTTTGTCGGACAGGGTTTAGAAACTTACCGACACCTGCCGCCCTCGAATCCGATGACCGGATATACGCCAGCTTGTCACAGCGTTGCGCCAGCGCTGGGCAGGTGGGCGCGATCGATGTCACAGTTGAATTCAGGCGACTCGAGACTAAGGTGGCCGCCATGGAGATGGAAATCACCGTTCCCGACGAAGTGCCGGTCATGACGCTACCGGGCGCGGTGTTCTTCCCACAGGCATTGATGCCGCTCCATATTTTCGAGCCTCGCTACCGCCAGATGCTGCGAGATGTGCTGGCCTCCAACCGGCTTTTCGCCGTGGCGGGCCTCGATCCGCAGGCCACGGAACCCAGCCGCTTTGAACCGCCCCACGTCGTCGCCAGCGTCGGGATCGTGCGCGCGTGTCAGAAGAACGAGAACGGCACCTCGAATCTCCTGCTGCAGGGGCTCTGTCGCGTGAAGATCGAGCGAATCATCCAGGATGAACCCTATCGCCGGATCCAGATCCGCGCCTTGGTCAGCGAAGCCGGCGCGAGCGCAGACGAGAACCAGTCGCTGCGACGCGAGTTGTCCCGCCTCTTGAACCTGAAGCTCAAGTTGACCGCGGCGGGTTCAGCCGAGATGGCCGCGTTCCTGAAAACGGTCGAGGACCCGGAGGCCTTCGTGGACATCGCGGCCTTCAGCCTGTGCGAGGACGCCGTGCTCAAACAGCGACTCCTGGAGACGCTCGACGTCCACCGCCGCCTCCGACTTTTCAGTGAGAAACTGCGCGCGGAAATCGAAGCGCTGAAACTGCGCCGGAAGTTGCAGGGCCGCCTCCCGGACGATCGCATCTCCGGCAACTGAGCCGCCGAAACGGCGCCGCGGCGCTCCCGGTATTTTCATGGGTTTTTGATGCCGCCGGGCCGAGTTCCCACTCGTGCGGCACCGGGAGTGCGGCCAAAGTGGGCGACACGATCGCCGCCATGCCCGCTCCTGTCGCCGCGCCATTTTCGATTCTCGTCGTGGATGACGAGGATGGAATTCGCGATTTGTTGCAGCACTGGCTGACCCGGGCGGGCCATCGCGTCACCTGCGCCACCTGCGGCAACGAGGCCGACCAACTGCTCCGTGGATCGCACTTCGATCTGGTGATCACGGATATCGTCATGCCGGAGGGCGACGGGTTTGAGTTGATCGCGGCGGTCCGCTCGCACCAGCCACGCGCCCGGATCCTGGCGATCTCCGGCGGCGGCAAGTATCTGCAGAGCGCCGACTGCCTCAAGATGGCCCGCGGACTCGGCGCCCACGGCGTGATCCTGAAACCATTCAATTTTGAGCAGATTCGCGGAGTCATGGAGTCCACGCTCTCCCCGAGCCAGCCCACCGAGGACTGACGCGCAGCGCCCGCCCTCCCCGGCCTCGAATCTTCCTCCGGGGAAAAAGGAGCTTGCGCTTGCGGCGCTGGCGGGTTTTTTCCGCACTTCGCGCTAGAGACTGGCCAACATAGCTCAGTTGGTAGAGCAACGCTTTCGTAAAGCGTGGGTCCTCGGTTCAAATCCGAGTGTTGGCTCCAGCGCGCGTTTCCGGCCGTTTGGTTTTCGACGACGCAATGCACGCGAAACGTGGTGATTTGGTTTGAAGTGCCGCCGCCGAACCGCCCAAAGACTCCTTCCGTGTCACGACCCTCGGCCGATACGAACGCTGCCACCGGCGACTTGGCGTCGACGCACCGGAGCGGATTCGTGGCCGCAGCCCTGCTGGTCGCGGCGACGCTGCTCGCCTACGCAAACACCTTCGCCGTCCCGTTCCTGCTCGACGATCG